>URND01000042.1 GCA_900549105.1 uncultured Eubacteriales bacterium | reverse complement strand
AGCCTTAAATCATTATCATAGAAGACCTAATTTACAGAAAAACTTTCATACTCCCTTTTTTAAATAAAAAGTTTCACACCGTCGTAAAACCATTGTCTAACAGGCTGAACGCTTCCCAATCGGTACGCCTGAGCTGTTCCATGTTCAACAGCAACAGTACCGCTATGAACAGGAGGAACCGACACAGAAGTGGTATACCAAGTTTTTATCGGAAGCTCTGATACGCTTTTCCTTATATCTGTAAAATGTCATAAATATTCCTTTCTGGATATGAAAAAAGCAGTCAATCCTAAGACCAACTGCTTAATCAACATTAAAACTAAATTTTGTTATTCCTTTTCTTCTTTTTTCTTTCTATCCCACCATGTACCTGCTAATGAACAAGTTCCGCCCATAGCTATAAAGGCTATCATTATAATCAAAAATTCCATATTTCTTTCTCCTTTTAATTTGATAAATATTGGCAAGTAAAGATTACAATCAAACATACAACAAGTGCGATTACACCTGCTAAAAGTGCAAATATAATTTTTTGATAATTTCTTTTTCCTATTTCCTGTTGTGTTTCATCGTAAGTTAATTGTTTCCCATCAATAAATGCCAGAATTTCTTTATAAGTTTGAATGTCATGATTCTTTTTAAAACTTTCAATCTTACTTGCTGTATATAGTGTTACAGCAAACAAGCATAGCCAAATAATAACTCCAGTATATCCATCAATACAAAATAAAGGATAAGCACTTACGGTTATAATTATCATTTCAGCCAGGAAAATAAAACTCATAATATTAAACTTTTGGATTGTTGCTTTTTCGACACTTTCCCTCATCTCCTTTATATCTTCTTTTATAAAACTATCTAAAGATACATTGAAGATATTGGATAGTAATATTAAACTTTTAACATCAGGACAACTTTTATTTGTTTCCCAGTTTGAGATTGTCTGTCTCGAAACAAATATTTTAAGAGCCAGTTCTTCTTGAGAAATCTTTTGTTGTTCTCTAAATTTCTTGATTCGTAATCCAATATCCATCTTGAATCTTCTCCTTTATTGTATATGAATATATATTTTTTGTCTGTCAAAAGTCTTTGACATTGCCTTTTTACTTGTCAAAATTGCTGTAAGATATTAAAAATAGGTCTGATAAACCGTTTTTACAAAAATAAATTATATAGCGGGGGAGGATTAAGTGCAATATATCATTAAAGAAACTTTTAATTTTAGCAAGGGAACAGATAGGGTAGACATAAAGCCTCATTTGATGCGACATTAACGGACAGTATGCAGGTGAAAATATTATCGAGGATGTTTTCAAGAGTTCTCCAATCAATTGTTTCAGAAGACTGGATAAGAACGTTTTGGAGATACTGTTTAAGATGAAAATTTGCGTTCAAGTTTTTTTAAGAACAGGTTTTTGAATAAAATAATAGGATTTAATGCTTATAAAGAACAAGGGAAAATTGAAGCTGAAATTGAGCGGGGAATTATAATTGAAAGCAAGAAGTATGAGGAGCATGAACATTCAGCGGTTAGTGATGAAATATTAAAAGACAAAATTTGATTTTGGGGAGATGAAATAGTGGTTAAAGAATTTACAATCTATACGCATAGTGGTAACCTTTCCAAAGAAAAACCTCTATGACATCTTCTAGCCTTGAAAGAGTCATAGTAATAATTACCATTTATCGGGTCAAATCGGGTCAAAATCGTGTCGCGATGATTGACCCGATTTGGTACAATGTTGTCAGCGAATTAAAGTAAAGGAGACGGCGTTATGCTTTTTCGGGAAAGTGAGACCATAGAGCTGAAGGAAGTAATTGTAGACGATATAAAGGGGGAAATAGTCGCTGTAGATATTCAGCGCGGAACGGACCATCCTTACTATCTTGCAAAAAAAGGGATGCGTCCTGAGGGCGTATATGTCAGGCAAGGCTATTCTTCTGTTCCCGCCACTGACACGGCGATTCGCTGTATGATTAAGGAAACAGATGGGGACCGCTTTGAAGCTATGCGTTGCTTAAATCAGGAACTTACATTTGAAGCTGCTGAGGATTGATGCCGGGGGCAGAATTAATCGCAGGTCTTGCTGCCGAGACTAAGAAAAGTCTAAGTGCTGAAGAAAGAGTATTGGAATATGCCCAGTCTCACGGCTCTGTTACAAGAAGTGATGTGATTGAATTGCTTGAGGTGAGTACATTTACTGCTTCCAGAGTCATCAGAAAAATGGTAAAAAACAACTTGCTAAAGCAGAATGGAAAAGCAAGAAGCACAAATTACACAGTTATAAAATAAGTGAGGGAACAGGTGAGATATACATAAAATCTCACCTGTTCCGGTTTATATTGCAGAAGGGTATTTATAGCGGAGTTTATTGATTTTTACCGCTGTTTATTCCTGTATCTCATTTAACAGAGCTTCAACTTTTTCAGCAAGAGTTTTCAGTGCGCCGGGCTCAAAAGGTGATGTAAAGCCGGCTTCTTCAAGGAGGTCTGTCCACACCTTTTCTCCGCCCTGGCGGCTCAGGCGGATATAGCGTGCAAAAGCGTCGTCATAATCCTCTCTTGATGCGAGGAGGAAATTAAATGCGGCAGTCTGAGCCAGCACATAATCGATGTAATAAAACGGAGATTCGTAAATATGCATCTGGTACTGCCAGCGGGTTCCTTTTTCAAGATATGGCATACCGTCCATAGAAATATGAGGGCGGAACTTATGCTCTAATTCAAGCCACGCCTCATCGCGCTCATCAGGAGTCATATCGGGGTTTTCATAAACGATATGCTGGAATGCGTCAACGATTGTGCCGTAAGGCAAAAAGGACAGGGCGTCCAGCGCGTGCATATATTTATATTTTTCGGCATTTTCGCCGAAGAAGTGTTCCATATAAGGCCATGCGAAAAATTCCATGGACATGGAATGTGTCTCTGCTGTCTCCATTCCGCCGCAGTTAAGTTCCAGCGCAAAGCGGTTATCGGCAATGAGGTAAGAGTTAAGGGCGTGACCGCCTTCATGGGTGATAACATCTACGTCTCCCGCTGTGCCGTTGAAATTCGCAAGGATAAAGGGCTGCTTGTACTTTGGAAATTCCGTGCAGTAACCGCCGCCCCATTTATTTTTTCGAGCGTCAACATCAAAGGCCTCATTTTCCAGCATCATATCAATAAATTTTCCGGTCTCTTCGCCCAGCCCGTGGTACATCACCTTTGCGGCGGCAAAAATATTGTCCTTTCCGCCTGCGGGTACCGGGTCGCCGCCGGGAGTGATCACATCGTTATCATACAGCATAAATTGATTGATACCCATGCGCCGGGCGTTTTCTGTCCGAAGTCTGGCAACGACAGGAGTAATATCCCTGAGAATATTTTCACGGAATGCGGCGACGGAGCTTTCATCATAGCAGAGCCGCCCCATTCTGTGATAGCCAAGCTCCACAAAGTTTTTATAACCCATCTTTTTTGCCATTCTGTCACGGACATGAACCAGCTCGTCATATATCCTGTCCAGTTCAGCCTTATGCTGTTCAAGCCCCCGGCCCAGCACCTCATAAGCCTCACGGCGTGTTTCCCGGTCATCGCTTTTAAAGAAACCGGCAAGCGTGGCTCTGGGCATCTTCTCTCCGCGGAATTCAAATTCCATGCCCGCCATAAGCTTTGAATATTCGCTTACAAGCCTGTTTTCCTCAACCATGTCCCCAACAATCTCCTTGGACATGGACTTGCGTTGTACCTCCATCGACTTAAACAGCACCGGAGAGAGCTTTTCCTCAAGCTCTTTGCGGAAGGGTGAATCCAGCAAAGCAGATGAATATTCCACAATATAGCTTTTTACCTGAGGGCCTATCTCGTCATAATACTCCTTTTCAGCCACATAAAATTCATCTGCGGTGTTAATTGAATAGCGCATATAGGAAAGCGCATCTGCTGTGTAATATTCGGTGTTGAATTTAAGATAGTCCTCACGGGCTTTGAGTATCTCGTCAACACTTTCAGCATTTTTTATGCGGGAGATAATGTCCTGCATAGCGGAAGCTGCATCTTCCAATGTAACTCGTTTGTATGGCAGTTCTGAAACTTTCATGTTCTATCATCCTCTTTCTTAATGTACCCGAATTATATTTATTTTTCAAGCAGGGCCTGACGCTCGTTCAGCACTTTATTAAAACGCCTGTGGAATAAGGTAAATGTTGTCGATGCGGCCAGAAAATCGGAAATCGGTTCGGCCAGGAAAACAGCAAATACTTTATCGGCAAAGAAATTCGGCAGAATGTAAATGAGCGGAATCAGTAAAATGATTTTTCGAAGCAGGGCCAGGAAAAGGGAAATTTTTGCCTGTCCGATAGCGACGAAGGTCTGTTGGCAGGCCAATTGAATTCCCATCATGAAACCGGCAGCCAGATAAATGCGAAGCGCCCAGGAGGCCATATCTTTCAACGCTTTTTCACTGGCAAAGATGCCGACGAGCAGTCCGGGCGCGACCATATTTAAAAGCCAGTACAGTGTGGAAAATGTGACGCAGGAGATAAAGAGCAGACGGAAGGCCTGTTTTACCCGGTCCTTATTGCCGGCGCCGAAGTTATAGCTGACGATAGGCTGTGCGCCCTGAGTCAGCCCGGACAGAGGCAGAGATAAAACCTGCATGATGCTTGTTAAAATAGTCATGGAGCCGACAGCCAGATCGCCGCCGTATTTTTGCAGAGAAGTGTTGAAACAAATGCTCAGCAGACTTTCGGTACTCTGCATGATAAAAGGCGCAAGTCCAAGGGCGAGAACCGGAAGCAGGATTTGTTTTGATATTCTCATATTGGCGAACCTGATTTTCAGCGTGGTTTTCGGCCCTGTCAGGAATTTCAGAACCCAGACAGCGGAAACGCACTGGGAGATGATCGTCGCCAGCGCAGCGCCCCGAACCCCCATATGTAATCCAAAGATAAGAATCGGGTCCAGAACAATATTGATGACAGCCCCGATGACAACCGTAAACATGCTGATTTTAGCAAAACCCTGAGCGGATATAAAACTGTTCAGCCCCAGAGAAATCATGACAAAAAGGGTGCCGATGACATAAATGTTCAGATATTCCATCGCGTATGGCAGTGTATCGCCGCTTGCGCCGAAAAGCTGGAGAAATGTCCGGCCTCCGACAAGGAAAAGGGCAGTCAGGGTGGCCGCAAGGAGCAGGAGGGCGGCAAAGCAGTTGCCAAGAATCCGTTCCGCTTCCTTCATGTTCTGTTCGCCCATTCGAATCGATGCCTGAGGGGCGCCGCCCATACCGATGAGACTGCTGAAAGCCGTGATTAATATAATAATAGGAAAGCAGACGCCAACGCCCGTCAGGGCCAGAGTCCCGATTCCGGCAATGTGACCGATATAGATTCTATCCACAATGTTGTACAGCATATTGATAATCTGTGCTGTAATGGCCGGCAGAGCGAGCTGAAAGAGAAGCCGGCTGATTTTTTCTGTTCCCAGTTTATTTGATGTATTTTGACTCACTGTATGACCTCCTCAAAATTTGTATATCCATAATTAAACTATCATACCATATTCATTAAGGGAAAACAAGAACGTCAGTTTTGTGAAAAATTTGTGAAAAAAATCCGGCGTTTTATCTGCGTTGCCAAAGCCTTTTGAATGTGTTATGATTACAATGATTAAATGCGGCCAGCAAGGCAAGGAGTGGTAAAAAATGAAATATGATGTAGTTATTATTGGGGCCGGGCCATCCGGTATTTTTTGTGCATATGAGCTGATTCGCAGCAATCCGGATATGAAAATTCTGATGATTGAAAAGGGCCGGGCCATTGAGAGCCGGAATTGCCCGAAGCGGACGACGAAAAAGTGTGTCGGCTGTAAGCCATGTTCTATCACGACAGGGTTTGCCGGGGCCGGAGCATTTTCAGATGGAAAATTATCCCTTTCGCCGGATGTGGGGGGAAATCTGCCGGAGATTCTCGGTTATGATCGGACAATTGAATTATTAAATGAAGCGGATAAAATTTATCTGGAATTTGGAGCGGATGAACGGGTTTACGGGCTGGAAGATTATGCTGCGATTGAGCGTATCCGCACTAAAGCGATTCGGGCAAATCTGAAATTGATTGAATGTCCGATTCGTCATCTCGGCACGGAAGAGGGCTATAAGATTTATACGAGGCTTCAGAATCATTTGCTTGCCTCCGGCGTTGAAATTCAGTTTATGACCATGGTTCAGGATATCATCATCGAGGATGGCGCTGCAAAAGGCGTGGTTACGGATAAGGGAGATACTTTCTATGCGGATGAAATTGTTGCCGGCGTAGGCCGGGAGGGTTCGGAATGGTTCTCACATATATGTAAAGACCATGGAATTGGCACGAAGGTTGGAACGGTGGATGTCGGTGTCCGGGTGGAAGTCCGGGATGAGATTATGAAAGAGCTGAACGAAAAGCTCTATGAAGCGAAGCTGGTTTATTATACGCCGACTTTTGATGATAAAGTCCGGGTATTCTGTACCAATCCATCCGGCGAGGTGGCAACCGAATATTATGACGAGGGATTGGCGGTAGTCAACGGGCATGCCTATAAGTCCCAGGATTTGAAGACAAAGAATACGAACTTTGCGATTCTCGTGTCCAAAAACTTTACATCCCCATTTAAGTCGCCGATTGAATACGGCAAATATATCGCCCGCCTCGGAAATATGCTCTGCGACGGAAAGATTCTTGTCCAGCGATACGGTGATTTTAAGCGGGGCCGCCGGACAACCGATGAGCGTATGATTCGAAATAACATTACGGCCACTTTAAAGGATGCGGTGCCGGGAGATTTATCCCTTGTATTCCCGCATCGGATTATGGTGGATATTGCCGAGATGATTGAGGCGTTGGATAAGGTGACGCCGGGAATTGCCAGTGATGAAACATTGCTTTATGGCGTGGAGGTTAAATTCTACTCCAATAAAGTTTTAGTCAACGATGATTTTGAGACAAATATCCGCGGCCTCCGGGCGATGGGCGACGGGGCCTCTGTGACCCGCGGTCTGCAGCAGGCTTCCGCCAACGGACTGGCTGTGGCACGGAGTATTCTGAAAAAGAATCATGAATGATTTTAAGAATCTCTATGAAAAACTGATTGAATACAGCGGGACATCGGCTTATCCCTTTCATATGCCCGGCCATAAACGTCAAATGATGTTTATGGAAAATCCTTACCGGTTTGATCTGACGGAAATCGATGGCTTCGATAATCTCCATGAAGCCGGAGGCATTTTAAAAGAAGAGCAGGAGCGGGCGGCCCGTCTTTACGGGTCAGAGGAAACTCACTTTGTAGTCAACGGAAGTACGGGCGGGATTCTCTCGGCTATCGGCGGCGTGCTTCAGCGGGGAGACCGGGTGATCGTCGCCAGGAATTGCCATACAAGCGTGTATCACGGGCTGGAATTAAACGGCCTTTGCCCTGTCTATGTGTGGCCGGAGCTGGACGGGCAGACAGGGATTTATCAGGGGCTTACCCGTGGGCAGATAGAAAAGGAACTTGAAAAGTATTCGGATATCCGGGCGGTTATCTTCACCTCGCCGACTTATGAAGGACTTCTGTCGGATGTGAAGGGCATTTGCGAGGCGGCTCACCAGCGGGGGATTCCCTGCATTGTGGATGGGGCCCACGGGGCCCATTTTCCGTGGGCCGGGCTGCCGGATGCGGTGGCCTGCGGCGCGGATGTGGTTATTCAAAGTCTGCATAAGACGTTGCCGGCTCTGACCCAGACAGCATTGATTCATATCAACGGCAGCCTGGTGAATCGGGAGCGCATCCGAAAGATGCTGTCTGTCTATCAGACATCCAGTCCATCTTATGTCCTTATGGCTTCCATCAGCCAGTGTATGACATGGCTGGAGCAGGAGGGGCCGGAGCAGTTTGAACGCTATAAGCGGCAGGCAGGAGAACTCAGAAAACGACTGGCAAATATGAAACAATTGTATCTGTATGAGCCGAGGGCGGATTTTGACTGGGGTAAGCTGGTGATTTGCTCCCGAAATGTGTCCGGCCGGGAAGTTTATGACTGTCTCAGGGAGGATTATGGCCTGCAGATGGAGATGGCGTCGGCCGGATATATTCTGGCGATGACAACTGTGGGCGACAGTCCGGAAGGCTTTGAAAGGCTGGCTGAAGCATTGGAAACCATTGATTTTGAACTGCAGAGGCCGGGAGCAGAGGCAAAGCGCCGGGGCGCGATGAAAATCCGGGCTGTGAGGGGAAATGGCACGGTGCCGGAAGTGCTTGCCATGCCGGAGCGGTGTATGGAAATTGACAGGGCGGTTATCCGGCCAACGGAGGAAGTACCGCTGGAAGAGGCCGCCGGAAGAGTGATGGGAGATTATCTTTATCTGTATCCGCCGGGGGTTCCAATGCTTGTTCCGGGGGAAGTGATACAGATGAAACATATTGAACAGGTGAGAAATTACTTACACCAGGGACTTGAAATCCATGGCGGTTATTCTAAGGAGAGCGGAAATGTCAAAGTTATTTTGCATCATGGGTAAAAGCGCATCCGGCAAGGATACAATTTTTAAACGGCTGGTTCAGGACAGGGAACTTGATTTAAAGACGGTTGTTTCCTATACCACCCGCCCGATGCGGGAGGGCGAGCAGGAAGGCGTGGAATACCATTTTGTTTCACCCCGGATGCTGAGCGCTTTCCGGGATAAAGGGCAGGTTATCGAGTGCCGGGATTATCATACGGTGCATGGACTGTGGAGTTACTTTATGGTGGATGACGGGCAGATTGATTTTTCCGGGGCCCGGGATTCTGTGATTATCGGAACTCTGGAATCCTATCAGAAAATCCGTGATTTTTTCGGAAAAGAACATGTTGTGCCGATTTATGTTTATGTGGAGGACGGGCTTCGGCTGTCGAGAGCTTTAGAGCGGGAAAGGCAGCAGGAGAACCCGGGGTATGCGGAGATGTGCCGGCGCTTTCTGGCCGACACGGAGGATTTTTCCGAAGAAAAGCTGAAAGCCTGCGAAATTTGTCGGTTTTATGAGAATGTTGACATGGACACCTGTTTGGAAGAAATTCGTAAGGATATTTTGAAATTCCGAAAGAGTTGAGTATCGTAAATCCTGAAAAAGTATGATATAATATGTGCACTTGGTATTATCAAATGGGAGGTGACACATGATGTCAAGCTTTAAAAATGTGATTGGCCATGAGCAGATTATCCAACATATGTCTACAGCTCTGAAAAATAAAAAAATTACCCATGCCTATATTTTTGAAGGCCCAAACGGCAGCGGAAAAAATCTGCTGGCGAAAGCCTTTGCAAAAGCATTGGAGTGTGAAGCCGGGTACGGCGATTCCTGTGACATGTGTCGCTCCTGCCATCAGATGGAAACGGGCAACCAGCCGGATGTGAAGTGGCTTATCCATGAGAAACCGGCGACAATCAGCGTGGAGGATGTGCGGACCCAGATTAATGCCGATATGGCGATTAAGCCTTACAGCAGCAAGTATAAAATCTATATTGTAGACGAAGCGGAGAAGATGAATGAGCAGGCCCAGAATGCTTTGCTGAAAACGATTGAAGAACCGCCGGAATACGGTATTATTATGCTGCTGACCAATAATCTGGAAGCTATGCTGCCGACCATATTGTCAAGATGTGTTGTATTTCATCTGAAACCGGTGGATAATTATAAAATTGTGGAATTTCTTGAGAAAGAGTATGGCGTGCCGGACTATAAGGCCCGGATTTGTGCCGCATTTTCTCAGGGAGTTGTCGGAAAAGCCATTGCGATGGCTTCATCGGAGGATTTTAATGACCTCCAGTATCATGTGCTGAGTATTGTTAAAAATATTCATGAGATGGATATCTATGAGGTGGTTGAGGCTGTCAAACGGCTCAGCGTTTATAAGACGGACATCAATGATGTGATTGATATGATGATGGTGTGGTATCGGGATGTTCTTGTTTTGAAGGTAACGAAGGATGCCAATGTCATTGTATATAAAGATGAATACAGATTTCTGATGGAGCAGGCAAAGCGTTCTTCCTATGAAGGGCTGAATGATATCATCCAGGCTTTGGAGAAGGCAAAAGCCCGGCTGGCGGCCAATGTAAATTTTGAAGTCGCTGTAGAGATGATGCTGCTTGCGATGAAGGAAAACTGAGATGCCGGGCATCCGGTTTTTCTGTGAATTGTGACTGGAGAGGAATGGAGATTAAAATGATAAAAGTGATTGGCGTGAGATTTCGTCAGGCCGGAAAGATTTATTATTTCGACCCGCTTGATTTTGATATAGAAGTCGGTCAGCATGTTATTGTGGAGACCGCCAGGGGAATTGAATACGGACTGGTGCTGACAGGGCCTAAAGAGGTGGAGGACGAAAAGGTTATCCAGCCGCTGAAGCCGGTGATTCGGGTGGCAACCCCGGAGGATGACGAAATCGAGATGAAGAATAAGGCAAAAGAGAAGTCCGCCTTTAATATATGTCTGGAGAAGATTGCCAAACATAAGCTGGAAATGAAGCTGATTGATGCGGAATATACTTTTGATAATAATAAAGTACTTTTTTATTTCACCGCGGATGGCCGTATTGATTTCCGTGAACTGGTGAAGGATTTGGCTTCCGTGTTTAAAACACGAATTGAGCTGCGCCAGATTGGTGTCAGGGATGAAACAAAGATTCTCGGCGGTATCGGAATTTGCGGGCGGACACTGTGCTGTCATTCCCACTTATCGGAATTTGCCCCGGTGTCCATCAAGATGGCTAAGGAGCAGAATCTTTCGCTGAATCCAACAAAGATTTCCGGCGTGTGCGGACGGTTGATGTGCTGCTTGAAGAATGAAGAAGAAACCTATGAATATCTGAACAGCAAACTGCCAACGATAGGGGACCGGGTGACTACGGTGGATGGTTTCCGCGGCGAAGTTTCCGGGGTCAGTGTGCTGCGCCAGCTTGTAAAAATCGTGGTGACGCTGGAAAATGATGAAAAGGAAATCAGGGAATATCCGGTTTCCCAACTGAAATTCCGGCCAAAACGTAAGAAAGAGCGGTTGAATATCAATGATGCCGAGTTAAAGCAGTTGGAGGCTATGGAAAAGCGGGACAGCGGTTCGGCGCTGTAATCTGACGGAATAATCGGGGACATCCCATGGATATGGGGTGTCCCTTTTCAGAGCAGGAGATTAAACATGATTGAATTAAAACAGGATGAGCGTTTGGATGATTTGGAGCGCAATGGTTACAAAATTATACAAAATCCGAATAAATTCTGCTTCGGCATGGACGCCGTACTTTTGTCCGGCTTTGCCCATGTGAGGAAAGGGGAAAATGTCCTCGATATGGGAACCGGTACCGGAATTATTCCGATTCTTTTGGAGGCGAAGACGGAGGGCAAGCATTTTACCGGGCTGGAAATCCAGGCGGAAAGCGCGGATATGGCCCGGCGGAGCGTGGCTTATAACCATCTGGAAGAAAAGGTAAATATTGTGACGGGAGATATAAAGGAAGCATCGACCCTGTTTCCTCTGGCTTCATTTGATGTCATCACATCAAATCCGCCCTATATGACCAATGCCCATGGTATTAAAAATCCGGAGGCTCCGAAAGCCATTGCACGGCATGAGGTATTATGCACGCTGGAAGATTTGGTGCGGGAGACAAGCCGGCTGCTCCGGCCCGGCGGACGCTTTTATATGGTTCACCGTCCGTTCCGCCTTGTGGAAATTTTTCAGACTCTGACAGCCTATAAGCTGGAGCCGAAACGGATGAAACTGGTGTACCCTTTTGTGGATAAGGAGCCAAATATGGTGATGATCGAGGCGATTCGGGGCGCCAAATCCATGATTAAGGTGGAAGAACCTTTAATCGTTTATAAAGAACCGGGCGTTTATCATGATGTCATTTATGATATTTACGGCTATTAGGAGGGAAGGTCATGGCAGGAAAATTATACTTATGCGCCACACCGATTGGCAATCTGGAAGATATTACCTTCCGGGTTCTGGAAACGCTTCGCAGTGTGGATGTGATTGCGGCGGAGGATACCCGGCATACGATAAAATTATTGAATCATTTTGATATAAAGACCCCGATGACAAGTTATCATGAATTTAATAAAATTGATAAGGCGCGAATTCTTGTGGAAGATTTGAAAGCGGGGAAAAATATCGCCCTGGTGACGGATGCGGGGACCCCGGGAATTTCCGACCCGGGAGAGGAACTGGTGAAGTTTTGCCATGAAGCGGGGATTGAAGTGACATCTCTGCCCGGTCCGGCGGCCTGCATCACGGCGCTTACCATGTCTGGACTGTCCACCCGGCGGTTTTGTTTTGAAGGATTTCTTCCGATGGATAAAAAGGAGCGGGAAGCGGCGCTCGAGCGGCTGAAGCGGGAGACGCGCACCACGGTATTTTACGAAGCGCCCCACCGGTTGGCAAAGACGCTGAAGGTACTCAGGGAAGCAGCGGGGAACCGGCGTCTGACAATTTGTAAAGAATTGACGAAGCGGCATGAGAAAACCTGGCTTACCAGCCTGGATGAGGCGATTGAGTGGTATGATGCAAATGAGGCCAGAGGGGAATATGTCCTTGTGCTTGAAGGCGCGGATGCGAAAGCCCTGGAAGAAGAACGTCAGGCGGCCTGGGATACCATGTCGATTGAGGAACATATGGAGATTTATCTTTCCAAAGGACAGACAAAAAAAGAAGCAATGAAATCCGTTGCTTCCGACAGGGGGATGACCAAGCGCGAGGTCTATCAGTATTTGCTTCATCAGGGAGATTAACCGATGAATATATCTTGTCAGGCTGTATCAGAGGGCTTACTCTTGGATTGTAAGCCCTGCCATTTTGGCCATCTCGATAATCGAACGTTTAGAGACTTTTTTATCATGATAGTCTATTAAATCATTCATATCTCCTGTGAAGATATCACAGGGTTCATATTTTTTCAGAATGATTCTTTCATCATCAACAAATATTTCCAGAGGGTCGCGTTCACCAATATTCAGATTGCGCCGAAGCTCAATTGGGAGGGTAATCCGTCCAAGCTCGTCTAATTTTCTTACAATGCCCGTACTTTTCACTTCAAACATCTTCCTTTCACGAAGCCTATGGTTCCTTAAAACTAAAAAGACTGTCAAAACACCCATCGTGCCTGACAGTCGCCTTTGACTTTTTCAAACTTTATTTAAATTCATCATAACAGTAACGCGTTAATTTGTCAATGAATTTTTTCTGCATATTTTCCAGAAATTTTCCATATATATGAAAATAATTCCAGGTGAAGGTGAGAGTATTTGAATAAGATATGGGGATGGATGCTGATTATCGGCATCACGGCAGGATTAATTACCGGCCAGTCGGCGGAAGTGTCCACAGCGCTGGTGGAGTCTGCAAAAAGCGGGGTAAATCATGCGATTGGCATGGCGGGTGTCGTTGCCATGTGGAGCGGTATTATGCGGCTGGCGGAGGAGGAGGGGTTATTGGATATTCTCACCAGGAAAATGGAGGGACTGATTCATTTCCTTTTTCCCCATATTCCCCAGGGACATCCGGCGGGAAAATACATATCCCTTAATTTTGCGGCAAATGTACTTGGCCTGGGCTGGGCGGCCACTCCGGCCGGACTTTCGGCAATGGAGGCTTTGGAGCAGTTGGAGGAGGAGCGCCGGGCGAAAAGGCATCCGCTGGCAGCGGAGGTTGGGACAGCCAGCCGGGAAATGTGTACATTTTTAATTATTAATGTATCTTCCCTCCAGCTTATCCCGATGACAATTATTGCCTATCGAAGCCAGTTTGGGGCGGCAGTGCCGACGGGGATTGTGCTGCCGGGGATTCTGGCAACGGCGGCATCCACAGCGGCGGGAATTATTTTTGTAAAAATCATGGGGAGGCGCCCATGAGTCTGATTTTATTTTTATCCAATTGTATTATTCCTCTGATTATTTTATATGTGGTTCTCCTCGGCCTTTCCATGCGGCTGGATATTTTTGATATTTTTCTTGAAGGGGTGAAAGACGGGCTCAAAACGGTGGGAGGTATCCTTCCGACACTGATAGGACTTTTGACGGCGGTGGGCGTCCTGCGGGCTGCCAGGGTATTTGATTATATCGGCCGGCTGCTGGAGCCGGTGATTGAAAAACTTGTTATGGCGCCGGAGGTGCTGTCGCTGATTTTTATTAAGCTGTTCTCATCGACGGCGGCCACGGGCCTGATGCTGGATATTTTTACCGAGTATGGAGTGGACTCGCGGAACGGCTGGCTTTCAGCCCTTGTTTTAAGCTGTACGGAAAGCTGTATCTATACCATGTCAGTTTACTTTATGTCCCAGAAAATTACTAAAACACGGTGGACTCTGGCGGGGGCTTTGACGGCGGCGATGGTGGGCGTGGCTGCCAGCATATTTTTTACTGAGTTGATGTATTAAAATATATATTGACTTTAAAGAGGATAGCATTTATAATTGAAGTGTTTTTAAGAGGTCGCAAAGGTGCGTAAATGCTGCCTTTGCGACCATTTTTGTGAACTATAGAAAAAATGAAAAGGGATGGAGAGAATGAAAGGTTATTTGAAAAAGGCTTTTGCTCTGATGATGGCCGGTGTTATGGTATGCGGTATTTTGACCGGCTGCGGAAGCAAGAAGGAAGAAACAAAAGCAGAGACAACCGCAGAAACAGGCGCTGAAGGCGCAGCAGACGGAGCGGCCTCCGAAGTGAAAACTGTTGAAGAAGGCGTTTTAAAGGTTGCCATGGAATGTGGTTATGCGCCGTACAACTGGACACAGCCAACCGATGAGAATGGTGCGGTTCCGATTTCCGGAAGCTCCGATTATGCTTATGGCTATGATGTTATGATGGCAAAACATGTGGCTGAAAAACTTGGCCTTGAACTTGAAATTGTAAAACTTGACTGGGATTCTCTTGTACCGGCTGTACAGTCCGGCACTGTAGACTGCGTTATCGCAGGTCAGTCCATCACATCGGACAGACTTCAGAGTGTTGATTTCACAACGCCTTACTACTATGCTTCGATTATTACACTGGTAAAGGCGGACGGCCCGTATGCAGATGCGAAGAGTGTTGCTGATTTGGATGGAGCCACATGTACTTCCCAGTTGAATACAGTTTGGTATGACACCTGTATTCCGCAGATTCCAAATGTGAATCAGCTGCCGGCTCAGGAATCCGCTCCGGCGATGCTGGTTGCATTGAGCGCAGGAAAATGTGATGCAGTTGTTACAGATATGCCTACAGGTATGGCAGCGCTTGTTGCTTACCCGGATTTCAAATTATTGGATTTTGCCGGAACAGAAGGAGATTTTGAAGTTTCTGAAGAAGAAATCAACATCGGTATTTCTGTAAAGAAAGACAGTCCTTTGACTGCACAGCTTAATGAAGCTCTCAAGGATTTGACAACGGATGATTTTGATTCTATGATGGAAGAAGCAATTTCTGTTCAGCCGCTTTCCGAATAATAAAGAAATAGCTGAAAAAATACAGGCACGGGGACAGTATGCGCTCCGTGCCTTAAATCTATGCAGAGTGAATATACGAAGGGGGAAAAAATAATGCCTGAAACCTTTTGGGGAAAAATAGTAATGTTAATCCAGGAATATTCCACATCGTTCCTGCGCGGCGCCGGTGTGACGATGATTATTGCCCTGGTTGGTACTTTTATCGGATGTATTATCGGTTTTGCCGTTGGTATCGTTCAAACCATTCCTGTTTCTAAAAAAGATAATATTATTAAACGAGTTGTTTTGAAGGTTATTCGTTTTATTTTGACGGCCTATGTTGAAATTTTCAGAGGAACGCCGATGATGGCCCAGGCCATGTTTATTTATTTTGGTTCCGCGGCAGTGTTTGATATTAATATGTCCATGTGGTTTGCCGCATTCTTTATTGTATCCATCAATACGGGCGCTTACATGGCAGAGACTGTCCGCGGCGGCATTTTATCCATTGATGCCGGTCAGACAGAGGGGGCAAAAGCGATTGGTATGAATCATGTTCAGACAATGCTTTATGTCATCATGCCTCAGGCGCTGAGAAATATTATGCCTCAGATTGGCAACAACCTGATTATCAACATCAAGGATACCTGCGTTCTTTCGATTATCGGAACGGTTGAGTTGTTTTATACGACCAAAGGTGTGGCCGGAGCAAAATATCTCTATTTTGAGTCCTTTGCCATTGCCATGGTGATGTATTTTGTTTTGACTTTTACCTGCTCCCGGATTCTGCGTGTTTGGGAGAGCAAGCTGGATGGACCGGATAACTACGATTTGGCGACAACGGATACGCTGGCCCATACAAGCGGCATGTACAAATATCCGGATAAATCAAAGGAGGAAGACTGATTATGGGAGAAAAGATTTTGGAAATCCGCCATTTGAGCAAGGCATTCGGAAAGAATGTTGTGCTTCGGGATATTGATTTTTCCGTAGAACAGGGGGATGTCACCTGTATTATCGGGGCTTCCGGTTCGGGCAAATCCACCCTGCTGCGCTGTATTAATTTTCTGGAGGAGCCGACAGCCGGAGATATTATTTATCATGGAAAAAATATGATGGAAGAGCGGATGAATGAAGCCGCTTACCGCGCTAAGGTCGGCATGGTATTCCAGAGTTTTAATTTATTTAACAATATGACTGTTCTGCAGAACTGTATGGTTGGGCAGGAAAAGGTTTTAAAGAAGGATAAGGAAACTGCCCGGAAAAATGCGATGTACTTTTTGGAAAAGGTTGGCATGGCGCCGTATATTAATGCAAAACCGCGCCAGCTTTCCGGAGGACAGAAACAGCGTGTCGCCATTGCGAGAGCGTTGGCTATGGAACCGGAAGTACTTTTGTTTGATGAGCCGACTTCCGCGCTGGACCCTCAGATGGTCGGCGAGGCTCTGGCTGTTATGCGTAAACTGGCAAAAGAAGGATTAACGATGATGATTGTAACCCATGAAATGGCCTTTGCCCGTGATGTATCGAATCACGTGGTCTATATGGCCGGGGGAGTAATTGTCGAAGAGGGAGAGCCGAATCAGATTTTCGGAAATCCAAAGAGTGAGCAGACAAAGGAATTTTTGAGCCGCTTTGTGAATAACTGAAAGGGGGAAAATTCAGTATGAAAAAAATAGGTTTTGTCGGACTGGGAATTATGGGCAAATCCATGACACGGAATTTGATGAAGGCCGGATATGAACTTCATATTTATGCCCGCACAAAGGCAAAGGTTGAGGACGTTATCAGCGAGGGCGCTGTTTTTCATGATTCTGTCGGCGCATGTGCCGCAGAGGTTGATGCAATGATTAGTATTGTTGGATATCCGGCGGATGTGGAAGAGGTTTATTTTGGCGAAGATGGAATTCTCGACAGCGCAAAGCCGGGAACCTATGTGATAGATATGACGACTTCCAGTCCGAAGCTGGCGAAAAAAATCTATGATGCAGCGAAGGAAAAGGGACTTCATGCTTTGGATGCACCGGTCACCGGCGGGGATACGGGCGCCAAAAACGGCACTCTGTCGATTCTTGTCGGCGGCGATAAGGCGGACTATGAGGCATGTCATGCTGTATTTGAGGCGATGGGAACAAATATTAATTATGAAGGCGCACCGGGCTGCGGCCAGCACACGAAAATGGCAAATCAGATTATGATTGCCGGAACTCTTTCCGGCGTATGCGAGGCCATGAGCTATGCAAAAGCCCAGGGGTTGGATTTGCAGACCTTGCTGGATTCGGTCGCCACAGGAGCAGCCGGAAGCAAACAGTTGGATGCTTTTGGAGAGAAAATCATGAAGGGCGACTATGCGCCGGGATTTTTCATGAAGCATTTTATTAAAGATATGAATCTGGCTGTGGAGGAAGCGGACGCCCAGGGACTGGATTTGAAAATCCTGAAACAGGTATTGGCGAATTATCGGACGCTGGAAGCAGAATATGGTGATTTGGGAACGCAGACATTGATTAAGTTTTACGAATAAGGATGTGATGTTCCGTGAAATTTTTAAAGAAACATCCAATATTCAGTTCCATACTCTTCTCGGAACTTTTAGGTTTGGGAATGACGGCGCTGAGTCTTATAAAAAATACTCATAACGAGGGCATTGGCATGATTGTCTATGCCCTTTTTGTCATGGGCATGTGTATTGGAACTTTTATTATTTACCCCTTTGTTTTGACGGCAATCAACGTGGTTACTTTGTTTTGGCGGCGGTCGGAAAAACAGTGGCTTAGAAAAGAAAAACAATTTGAATATATAACGGTCGTTTTAGGCTTTTTATACAGCGGGCTGGTTTTATTTTTTTATGACATCCAGTTCTGGGCCGATTGGACGGAAGTGTTGTATAATACTCAGGTTCATACGCCTGTATGGACGGAGAGTTATCCGACAATTATAACCATCGGTGTTATCGGCGTTTTGGGTTATTTTGTTTTGTCTTTGGGAAGCCTGAAAAAAATGCCGCCGCTGGTGGTTGTCTGCGGTATTGCGGCCATGTATATCGGCGTGGGCGGCTGTGTTTTGTGGATAGTCCAGATTTTTTCAGGAAGATTTTTGCTGCTGTGGCTGTTCCCGGCAAATTGCATCGTGATGGCTGCGAAAACGATTCGCTACAAAATGGCCGAATGGAATGAAATCGGAAGGCAGGAAGAGAGAAATTATGAAAAAGGCGGTTTGGCTGCCCTGAACAGGAAACTTCAAAAGGCGGAACGGTGGCCGTTGGCGGCATTTATTCTGATGTGGCCGATGCTTGGAGTGATGATTGGAATTCTGATTCTTTTTGGCCAGGCGCCGGATGCGGTGATAAAAGCGTGGACGGAAACAACAGACTGGCATCTATCTCAGAGAGTTGGACCGCAGAATATTTATTATGACGAACATTATCTTTGCACGGTGGCCGCCGGAGGCCATGAAAGGGTTGTCAAACCGCTGCGTATGGGAGAGCGGCACGGACATCCCGTAATTGTCAACCGCCAATTATGCATTGCCAATGCCTTTGAGCAGTTATTGGAAGAGCGAACGCCGACATTTCATCGGCATTTGCGGCATTTTTATGACACCTGGGGATTCCCGGTTGCCAGACTGATACATTCGCCCTATATAGCGGATGGAATTTATCTTCTGATGAAACCGCTGGAATGGTTCTTCCTGATTGTTTTATATTTTTGCGATGTTCATCCCGAAAACCGGATTGCTGTCCAGTATTTGCCGAAGAAATAATCTTAATTTTTTGTCGATGAAAAAAGCGGTTTCGACAGCGGTGTTTGACATAGTTTCAAATAATTTTATGGTAACCTATCCTTGTGCTGCATAATAACTTGTGTTACCATAAAGGAGGAAAACTATTGAAGAACAAAGAAGAGCAGAAAAAAGTGCGCAAGCCATTAAAGGAGCTGACATTGCTGGACCGATTTCTTTTTGACACAGCAATGAGTGATTCGGAAATCAGCCGGAATATTCTGTCTATCATTTTTGATAACAGGGATATTCCGCCAATTCATTTCAGCGCAGCGGAGCCGCCTGTATCAGTCAGCTATTGATGTCAATCTTTTACAGCCGGGAGACTGGGATTTTGGGAAGATGAATGATGTCTATGTTATATTTATTGCGCCTTTTGATTTATTTGGACAGGATAAGTATATGTACACATTTCAGATGACCTGCCAGGAAATTCCGGGTTTGGTATTGAATGACGGAGCCGTGAGAATCTTTTTAAATACTCATGGAAAGAATGAAAATGAAGTATCCCCAGGACTTGTCGAATTTCTGCATTATGCGGAAAATCCGGAAAAGTACGGGAAGGATATTAAAGATTCACGTGTGCAGGAACTTGTGAAACAGATGGATATGCTCAAGAGCAGTCAGGAAGTGGGTGTAAAGTATATGCGTTTGTGGGAAGAATTGGCAGATGCGCGTCTCGAAGGGCGTGTTGAGGGTCATGAAGAGGGCGTGGAGGAAGAGCGAATTGCCTCTATAAGAAACTTGATGGAAGGTACCGGCTGGCCGGCGGAGAAGGCCATGGAAATATTAAAAATACCTGAAGCAAAACGGGCAGAGTATTTAAAATTCATGGAAAAATAAAATAAGACCATCCCAGTAGGAAAGTTCGTGTTAAAATAACGGATTTTCACGGGGTGGTCTTATTTAGTTTATACTTAAACCAGATACACTGACAATTTAGACAAATAAAGAATAAAGACAAATTTAAGGTAAAATTTACAAAAATTATATATAAAATTTGGAAGAATTGTGGATTGATTCGAAATATGAAAAGTGATATTATGATTTTATCGAAAATAAAAAATTTTAAATTTTAAATTCAAAATAATGAGCTGGTAGACCATCTAAATTCAATATGGACAACCGGAAATGAAAAGTATATTATTGAAATAGAATATATAATTTCGGAGGGAATCAGATGTCATTGAAGAGAAATTTGGATGAATTGGTCTATGAAACAATATGCCAGGGCTTCGTTGGCGGAACTTATATGGCTGGTAAACGTTTAGACCCGGCGGAACTGTCCGAAAGATATCAGGTCAGCAAAACGCCAGTAATTCAAGCATTGAAGAGAATGGCCCATGAAAGGATTGTTGAAATTACATCCGGCGGGAAATACATAATCCCTGTGGCGACACATCAGGAGATAGAGAATGTTTGTCAGGCCAGATTGTTATTTGAAAAAGATGCGTTGACTGCATTGTGTGAGATAGGAAGTCCGGAGACCGTCAGCATATTAACTTCGATTGAGGAAAAATGCCGCGGATATTATGAAGCCGGAAGTTATGACCAGTATTTTATGCAGGATATGTGTTTTCATCGGAAAATAGTGGAGCTGGCAGGGAATGGCTGCCTGTCTGATTTATATCATATTTTGCTTAATCGTTATATGGTTATCCGCAATACCACGGGGACAGCTTTGGTGCATGACCCTATAGCCTGTAAGGAACATGGGCAGATGATTCAGGCGATTAAAGACAGGGACGGCGAGACGGCAAAAAGTTTGCTTGAAAATCATATATATAAAATGGAAGAAAGGCTGAATGAAAAGATTAATTAAACTTTAAAAAAACAAAAAAAATATACTCATCGGGCGTCCCGCATGTCAAATGCTGTATATGGGTGCGCTTCGTCAGGCTCCGCGCGATAAGATATTTTTTTAAACTAAATAAAATTTTTTATTTTTAATTTTAAACTAGAAAGCATAAAAAAGCTTTTAATAAAAACAAAAAACTATATGTCAAGGAGGACAAAAAAATGGGAAACACAAAAGGAATGGGCGTTATGCCTGCAGTCATGACATTCTGGAATGAGGATGAATCTTACAATGAGAAAGAGACACTGAGATATGTTCAGTGGGTATTGGATTCAGGGGCACACAGCATCTCCTGCGTAGGAAGCACAGGTGACAACATTTCCATGTCCATGGAAGAACAGAAAATGATTATGAAGAGTATCATTGACTTTGTAGACCACAGAGTACCTGTTTATCCTGGAACCGGAAGATATTCCACAGCTCAGACAATTGAACTGAGTAAATATGCTCAGGAATGCGGCGCTGAAGGTGTTCTTGTAATTATGCCTTACTACTTACAGCCACATAAGAGAGCAGTTGTGAATCATTTCAGAAAACTTCGTGAAGCTATCGATATCGATATTATCCTTTATAATAACCCAAGATTCTGTGGTTATGAAATGACACCGCTGGAGATTAAAGCAATGGTAGACGAAGGCCTTATCAATGGTATTAAAGCAGCCCATGGCGATGCAAACCGTATTCATGAATTGAAATATTATTGCGGCGATAAACTTACAGTATTATACGGCCATGATTATGCGCCAATGGAAGGTTTCCTTGCCGGTGCTGACGGCTGGCTCAGCGGTATGCCTGCAATTTTCCCGAAATTTGCAAGAACATTATTTGATATCTGCACTATCGAAAAAGATGTGGATAAAGCCAGAGCTTACTGGAATAAGATTCAGCCATTCGTAGATTATTTTATTACTTATAATACAAATGACCCACATTGGCACGAAGTATTTAAATATGTATTAAAATGCCAGGGCTTTGATGCCGGTCTGCCAAGAATGCCTTTAGGCGACCTTGTTCCGGAGGAAAAAGCAAAAATTGATGCGTTGCTGGCAAATATGAAAGATATTCTGTAATTAAAATCGTATAGGGGATAAAACAGAGAAGGTTTTTTTTAATATGTGAGGAGGAATAATATGAAAAAGAGTTGGTTGGCGGGTTTAATGGCAACAGCTTTAACCGTATCAATGCTGGCAGGATGCAGCTCAGGTTCATCGGGAACAACAAAAGCAACGGAAACAAAGGATACAAAAGCTTCAGCGGAGACAACGGCGGAAACGGCGG
>URND01000041.1 GCA_900549105.1 uncultured Eubacteriales bacterium | reverse complement strand
ATTATATACCCAATCCTTGAGAATGGGGTGTCAACTTTTTTTATACCACATCAATTTTAGTCTTTTGCCTCTTCAAGTACATGAAATATTTCTAACAGTTTCCTTCTTTCAATATGTTTACATATTCCAAAACCACTAATGAATCCAACAAGAATTATAAGCCAAATATTATTTCCTCCTATTACTTCTATATCTAACAATGCCACTATTGAAATCATTAGTGCCACAATACTAATATTAAATTCCAACAAATTACTATCCAAATATGATTGACATGCTATTCTGTAATCTTTTAAAATACCTTTTTCATTATTATATTTTCTTGCCGCCAAAACAAGTCTATGTTCTAAACATTTATAGAATGAATCACTTAGATTATATTTATAACATTTCTCTGCTTGTTTGTAAACGTTTATTAATTCAGCAATTATTTTACTTTGTATCATAATATATCTCCCATAACTCCCCCATCATTATCTAACAATCTTCTAAAAATGACGCAAATAATATCTCTACTATCTGCGCCATTCGTTTAAAATACTCTTGAAATATTTTCTCTATTCTATTGGGATATTTTCTCTTGAATTACTTCTGCACGATATTTACAATCTTGCCCGGCACATAAATTTCTTTGACAATTGTACCGTTCAGGCGGTCACCGAGAAGCTCTTTGGCTTTGGCAATCACCGCATCTTTCGCTTCATCTGCGGAAATGCTCATGACAGCCTTTGTCTTTCCGTTAATCTGAACCGGAATTTCCACTTCATCATCTTTCATGGCTTCCTCATCAGCGGATGGCCATGTATTTTTAAATACGGAAGTGTCATGTCCAAGCTGTTCCCACAATTCCTCAGCGACATGCGGAGCAAACGGAGCCATCATAATAACTGCTGTTTCCAGGGTCTCCTTATCAACGCCACCCTTTTTCGTCATATCAATCAGCTTATTATTGTATTCCATAAAACCGGAAATAACCGTATTCAGGCTGAAGGATTCAAGACGGCTTGTAATATCATAAACCATCTTATGACGGAGTTTGACAAGTTCTTTCGTCTCTTTCACATTTTTATCCTTATTCTGAAGAACCATATTCCAGAAACGGTTAAGGAAACGATAAACGCCGTCAATACCTCGGTCATCCCATTCGGAATCCAATTCCGGCGGACCAACAAACAGCTCGTACATTCTCAGGGAATCACAGCCGTAGTCGCGCACCAAATCATCCGGCGAAACGACATTGCCTTTGGATTTGCTCATTTTAATACCGTTTTTACCGTTAATCATGCCCTGATTGAACAGTTTATGGAATGGTTCATCAAAGTCAATCACGCCGATATCATAGAGGAACTTTGTATAGAAACGGGAATAGAGCAAATGCAGTACCGCATGTTCTACACCGCCGATATACATATCTACCGGTAAATATTTATCTGCTTTTTCTCTGGATACAAGTTCTTCATTATTATGAGAATCCACATAACGCAGGAAATACCAGGAAGAACCGGCCCACTGAGGCATTGTATTGGTTTCTCTCTTCGCCGGTGCGCCGCAGACAGGGCAGGTTGTATTCACCCAGGATTCAATGGCCGCCAATGGGGACTCGCCGGTGCCTGTCGGCTGATAGGAATCAACCTCCGGCAGCAATAATGGAAGTTCTTCCTCTGGCACAGGAACACAGCCGCATTTTGGACAATGAATAATCGGAATCGGTTCACCCCAGTAACGCTGACGGCTGAATACCCAGTCACGCAGTTTGTAATTCACCGTCTTGCGCCCAAAACCTTTTTCTTCAATAATCATCGGGGCTTCTTTTTTAAGAACAGCGGATTCCATACCGTTCCACTCGCCGGAATTAATCATAGTTCCCGCTGCTTCGGTATAAGCTTCCGTCATATTTTCAATCTCTTTGCCATCCTTTGCAATAACCTGAATAATCGGAATATTGAACTTTGTAGCAAATTCAAAGTCTCGGTCATCATGGGCAGGTACGCACATGATAGCCCCTGTACCATAATCCGCCAATACATAATCGGAAATCCAGATTGGAGTTTTTGCGCCATTCAGCGGATTAATCGCATACCTGCCGGTAAATACGCCGGTCTTTTCCTTATTCTGAAGACGGTCAACATTAGACTTCATGGAAGCCTCATAGATATATTTATCTACAGCTTCCTTGTTTTCAGGCACAGCCAGAGATGCAGCCAGGGCATGTTCCGGCGCCAGTACCATAAAGGTTGCACCGTGAAGCGTATCCGGACGGGTTGTATAAACCGTAATCTTTTCATTTCTGCCATCAATTGGGAAATCGACTTCTGCACCGTAGGATTTGCCAATCCAGTCCGTCTGCATCTTTTTAACTTTTTCCGGCCAATCCAGTTTATTCAAATCTTCCAACAGACGGTCCGCATATTTTGTAATGCGCAGCATCCACTGTTTCAGGTTTTTCTTTGTGACAGGGGAACCGCAGCGCTCGCAATTGCCATTGACAACTTCTTCATTGGCCAGGCCTGTCTTACAGGAAGGACACCAGTTGATTGGCATCTCTTTTTCATAGGCCAGACCTTCTTTGAACATCTTCACGAAAATCCACTGAGTCCATTTATAGAAATTCGGATCCGTTGTATTGACTTCCATATCCCAGTCATAAATGGCTGCGATTTCGTTAATCTGACGTTTAATATTTGCCACATTTTCCGCTGTGGATTTTGCCGGATGAACACCCATCTTAATCGCATAGTTTTCAGCCGGAAGGCCAAAGGCATCCCATCCCATCGGATGAATCAGATAGTACCCCTGAAGCATTTTATAGCGGCTCCATACATCAGAAATAACATAGCCCCGCCAATGCCCGACATGCAGACCCTTCCCTGAAGGATATGGGAACATGTCCAGACAATAATATTTTGGTTTTTTACCATCATTGACGTTGACTGGATTTTTCTCCCAGTTCTGACGCCATTTTTTTTCAATCTCCTTATGATTATAAGGTGTTGCCATAATTAAACATCCTCTCTGTTTATCTTATTAAACTAACCTTTATTGTACCAATATTCCGTCTAAAATTCAACGTTTTTGTTTGATTTTAAGCATTTTTAATCGACTTTAATAATGTGCTGATCTTCGGTGTCGTACCATAAAGCAGCACGCCGACACGATAAATCTTCGCTGAAAAAATGCCGATACCGAAGGCCGAAATAATCAAAATAGCAATGGAGAGGATAATTTCATACATCGGCACTGTACTCATGGCAATCCGGGTAAACATCGCCATCGGGGAAGTAAATGGTACAAAGGAACAGATTTTCATGGCCATATTATCCACATTGCCGCTGGACATGGAAAACATAACGACAACAAAGGCCGCGATGAATAAAAATGTCAGAGGCATGACAGATGTATTGATATCCTCCAACTTGGATGCGGTTGAACCAATGGCCCCATATAAAAAGGCATAGATAAAAAAGCCTAAAATAAAGAAAATAAGCATATAGACCAGAAGGCTCAGCGGTACATTAAAGATGGATTTAATGAGCTCATTGCCGCCCCAGTAACTTGCATTTAAGTTATAAAATAAAGCGGAAGCACCGAAAACAAGTATGAGCTGAGTCAATCCGGCCAGCCCCGAACCAATAACCTTTCCAAACATCATGCTCGACGGCTTTGCGCTGGTAATGAGCAGTTCCATGGCCCTGGAGCTTTTTTCCGTGGCAACATTTGTAGCCACCATCTGGCCGTAAAGCAAGATTACCATATATAATGCAAAAATCATAATATACGTGTAAAAGAAGTTCTGCATCTGGTCCTTTCCAAGATTTTCGACCTCATGCTCAATCTGCACATTTAAAATATTTCCGGCCTCCATCGGTTCAATGCCCTTTTCAACCATGGCGCTCATGCGATAAATATTTTGGAAAAGTTCATCCGCTATCGACATATTACCATCATACATCGAAAGATTATTCACATAGTAAGTATAAGACACGGGGCCCGTGACGGCAAATGCACACTCAGCTTCGCCGGACAATATCTGTTCTTTAACAGCTTCCACATTCTCTGTTGTCGCCTGAACATTATAATCCTCAAAGGCAGCCGAAAAAAACTGTTCCAGCGCCTCGGCCTCCTCCTCTGTGCCCGCTGTCACCAGCATCACCCTTTTCTCTTCCTCCCCGGCCGGTTCTGATTCCTTTTTGAAAAGCCCCGACATTCTCGGAAAAAACATGACAATGCCAATGGCCAGCACAAGGAAAATGGTAATGCCCACAAAAATTTTATTTTTAAAATAATGCTGCAATTCAAATTTCAATATGATTAAAAACTGATTCATGATTCTGTCCTTTCTTAATTTATTGTCCCGCATATTGGACAAAAATGTCATTCAATGATGGTTCATACAGCCTTATTTCATCCACATCGTAATTTTCAACAAGCCGGCGCATCACCTTTTGCTTTTCTTCCGGGTTTTTCAATCTAATAATCAGTTCTTCCCCGTCACTTTCTATACAGGTTTCCGCAAAATCCCTTTTAATCGCTTCCCTTTTATCGGAGCGCACCGCCAGGCTGTCCCGCCCATGGCTTTTCTTTATTTCACTTAGATTTCCCTGCAAAACAATCTCCCCATTATTCAAAATGGCGATATAATCACAAAATTCCTCAATATAATTCATCTGATGACTGGAAAACAGAACAATCTTTCCCTTCGCTATCTCTTCCTTAACGACATTTTTCAAAAGCATCGCATTCACCGGGTCCAGCCCGGAAAAAGGCTCATCCAGAATCACTATCTGAGGATTATGGGCCAATGCGGTAATTAACTGGATTTTCTGCTGATTTCCCTTTGAAAGTGTGTCCAGCCGTTTATTCCGATATTCGGCCATTCCAAGATACTCCAGCCAGTAGTCCACCGCTTTCACGGCCTCTTTTTTGCCCATTCCCTTCAGCATGGCAAAATAAACAAGCTGGTCGAAAATCTTCTTTTTCGGATATAGGCCCCTTTCCTCCGGCAAATACCCGATTTTCACCTTTTCATAATTTATCGGTTCATTATCGAGCCATATTTCGCCGCTGTCCGCCGGAAACACATCCATCAAAATGCGGATTGTCGTCGTTTTTCCGGCGCCGTTGCGGCCAAGCAGCCCAAAGGCTTTGCCGCCGGCGGCCCGAAAGGATATTCCTTTCAAAACCCTTTTCTCGCCAAAACTTTTTTGAATTTCATGTATTGAAAGTTCCATTCTTTTCTCCTTCAACAAATTTTATTTTCATTTTTATGATAATACGATTATAGAGAGATAACAACTTAATTTTTTCTTACTTATATTCAGCTTAATGTAATTTTACCAAACAGTAAAACAGCCAGCCCCGGTAAAAGGCTGACTGCTTTCAATACAACATTCACATTCAATGTTTAAAGATTATTCTGCTTTTTCGTTATCCGCAATAACTTTCTCCTGAACATCACTTGGAGCCTGCTCATATCTGCTGAAGGAATAAGCATAGCTTCCGCGTCCGCCAGTCATAGACCGGAGATTTGTGGAATAACCATAAAGTTCAGACAGCGGAATATCCGCAACAATTTCTGTCTTTCCGCCTTCGGTTGGATTCATACCAAGTACACGGCCGCGTTTTTTATTCAAATCACCCATGATATCACCGGTATAGCTGTCCGGAACAATAACACTCAGGGAAACAATCGGCTCAAGAATCACAGGGTTTGCCTGCATAAATGCACTCTTGAAGGCCTGACGTGCTGCGGTCTTAAATGCCATTTCGGAGGAGTCTACCGGATGGTAGGAACCGTCGAACAATGTTGCTTTCACGCCGACAACCGGATATCCGGCCATAGGTCCTTTAACAACTGAATCCTGAATACCTTTTTCAACAGCCGGGAAGTAGTTCTTTGGCACAGCGCCGCCGACAACCCGTTCCGCGAATACATACGGTGTTTCCAAATCGCCGGATGGCTCGAATTCCATAGCAACATCGCCATACTGTCCATGTCCGCCGGACTGTTTTTTATATTTTTCACGAACAGAAACTTTCTTACGAATAGTCTCACGATATGGCACTCGCGGTTTAGAAAGGTTAATTTTTACTCTATATTTTGCTTCCAGTTTGCTGACAACAACGTCCAAATGCTGGTCGCCCATACCATAAAGGAGGGACTGACGGTTTTCTTTATCGTTGAAAGCTCTCAGGGTTAAATCCTCTTCCATCATCTTCTGAAGAGCCTGGGAAACTTTATCTTCATCTCCTTTGTTTTCAGCTTCATAACGCTTATATGTATACGGAGATTCAACCTCAAATTTCTCAAATACCAGCGGATCTGCCTTTAAGGAAAGGGTATCGCCTGTGGCCGTATTGGATAATTTGGCAATTGCACCGATATCTCCGGCTTTCAATTCCGGCATTTCAATAGCTTCTTTACCTCTCAAAATATAAATTCTGGAAAGTTTTTCTTCAGTCTCTTTCTCATAATTGTAAATAACAGAGTCAGACTTTAATTCGCCGGAGCAGACTTTAATCAAAGAATAACGGCCGATAAACGGGTCAACAATGGTCTTAAATACATAAGCGGAAAATGGACGACGAGAGTCATAATCCACATTGTACTCTTTATCTGTACGAGGGTCTTTACCGAAAATCTTAATATGATCGCGGATTGGTGACGGCAGGAATTCGACACATGTCTCAATCAAGCCTTCAATACCGTAAGCCATCGTGCCGGAACCGCACTGTACCGGAACAACCGAACCCTCATTAACATTCACACGAAGAGCATCGATAATTTCATCTACCGTAAATTCATCGCCGTCAAAATAGCGTTCCATATATTCTTCGCTTGTTTCAGCAACCGCTTCCATCAATGCTTCACGACACGGCTCCAAATCACCCTGTACATCTTCCGGAACATCTCTTTCTTCCCATTTTCCATCGCCGATAAAACGACGGCCTTTTAAGGTTACCACATTGACAACGCCGGTAAATTTATGGTCCTCGCGGATTGGCAGATGGAACGGCGCAATACGTTTGCCATAGAGTTCACGAAGCTGCTCAACAACCTTCATGTAATCTGCATGTTCATCATCCATGTTTGTCACAAAGAAAACTCTCGGAATACCATATTTTTCACAGTAAGACCATGCTTTTTCAGTACCTGCTTCAACGCCTGCCTTACCGTTGATAACAATAATAGCGCCGTCGGCTGCAGCCAGAGCTTCATCCACTTCGCCGGCAAAATCCAGATATCCCGGTGTATCTAAAAGATTAATTTTCCAGAATTTCCACTCAATCGGAACAATGGATGTGCTGATTGAGAATTTACGACGGATTTCTTCTTTATCATAATCGCTGATGGTATTTCCATCCTCAATGCGTCCCTGACGTGTTGTAACTCCTGTAACATGCGCCATCGCTTCAACAAGAGACGTTTTTCCACAGCCGCCATGGCCTAAAATTGCGACGTTACGTATGTCCTGTGTTTTGTAAACCTTCATGTCTTATTCCTCCAATTACGTTTTTACTCGCCCGCATGGGTATGGATATATTTTACTAAAAAATCTTTCCCTCTTCAAGAGTTTTATAGAAAATATACAAGTTTTTCCTGTTTTTTCTTAATTTTCTTCAAAAAATAAAGGCTTTTAAAAAAAGCTTGATTTTTTTTTTCAATAATGCTATCATTAGGACTAACAAAAAAGCTATGATGGGAACCAGTAAGGATTCTTTGGTTTATACAGAAAGTTACCGGCTGATGAGAGGTGCATAAAACAGATTCCCGAATACATCCCTGAGCTGCAGGCTGAACTCTCGGACAGTAGGCTGTGCCGGTTGCAACCGTTATATTGCCGGAGTATAATCAACAGGGTTGACGTACTCTATAAGATTTGTACAGTGATGTGCAGGTGAATAAAGGTGGTACCACGGAAGGTTTCGCTTTCGTCCTTTACAGCAGGGACGGAAGCTTTTTTTTGCGCGAAGGCATGAGCCAGGCGGAAATGCTTGCATTTCCATTTGGCGACGCCCGCGAACCGGAGAAAGCACGTTTGAGGTTTCTCCCGGTTTGCGCGAAGGCACGAGCCAAGCGGAAATACTGGCGAAAATGTCCCACATTCATAATAAGACAAATGTTTCAGGAGGACACAGCAATGAGCAAACAAACTATAGGATTTATCGGATTGGGCTTAATCGGCGGTTCCATCGCCAAAGCACTGCGTGCAAAGCACCCGGAGATTACCCTGATTGCATATAATCGCAGCAAAGACAGCCTGATTGAAGCTATGGCTGATGGGACCATCAATCATGCCATGGATACCATTGGGCCGGGATTTTCCGATTGTGATATTATCTTTTTATGTGCGCCGGTCAGCGTGAATATCCGCTGTCTGGAGCAATTGAAACCCATCATTAAACCGGGCTGCATTTTAACCGATGTGGGCAGCGTAAAAACAACGATTCACGAAGCCGTCGCCCGGCTTGGCCTGACTGAACATTTTATCGGAGGCCATCCAATGGCGGGTTCTGAAAAGACAAAATACAGCAGCGCCAAAGTCCATTTGCTTGAAAACGCCTACTATATTTTAACGCCCGGCGAGGGGACGACGAATGAAATGCTTTCAAAAATGGTTCAAATTGCAAAGGATATCCATGCAATTCCTGTAACTCTGGATTATCATGAGCATGACCGTGTTACTGCGGCCATCTCCCACCTGCCCCATATTATTGCCTACACACTGGTAAATCTGGTTAAAGATTCGGATAATCCGGAGGGGATGATGCGGATGCTGGCCGCCGGAGGTTTTAAAGATATTACCCGAATTGCTTCCTCATCACCGGAAATGTGGCAGCAAATCTGCGCCGAAAATCAGACTCAGATTTTAAATATGCTCCATCTTTATATCGAGCGTATGTCCGAAATCGGTGAAGCCATTCAAAATGATAATGAACAAAAGCTTCTGGATACCTTCGCATCAGCTAAAGAATACAGGGATGATATCCCGCAAAGCCATGCCAAAAGCCTTCTCCCGCCATCCTATGAAATGTTCGTGGATTTGGTTGATGAATCCGGCGCCATCGCCACGATTGCGACAATTCTGGCAACCAATGGCATCAGTATCCGAAATATAGGCATTGTCCATAACCGGGAATTTCAGGAAGGCGTCCTTCATATAGAATTTTATGACGGTGAATCCGCTGAAAAAGCCACTGAACTTCTAAACCGTTTCCATTATGTCATTCATCTTCGCAAATAGATGATAGTTTAATTATATATACAGGAGAGATGTTTCAATGAAAATAAAACGAATCAAAGGATTAAAGGGAACGGTTTCCATTCCCGGAGATAAATCCATTTCTCACCGCAGCATCATGCTTGGTTCTATCGCAGAGGGGACAACGGAAGTCCATAATTTCCTTCAGGGAGCAGACTGCCTCTCTTCCATCGCCTGCTTCCGTCAAATGGGCATTGATATTGAAAATGACGGCGATGTCGTCCGCATCCACGGTCAGGGCCTTCACGGCTTAAAACGCCCGGAAAATATTCTGGATACCGGAAACAGCGGAACAACTACTCGATTAATGTCCGGCATCCTCGCAGGACAAAACTTTGACTGTACTATCAACGGCGATGCTTCTATTCAATCCCGCCCGATGCGGCGGATTATAACCCCCCTGTCTCTTATGGGCGCTTCGATTGAAAGCCTTCGCGGCAACGACTGTGCGCCTTTAAAAATTACAGGCCAAAAACTTCACGGGATTCACTATGATTCGCCGGTTTCTTCCGCCCAGGTTAAATCCGCCATTCTTCTGGCCGGTCTCTATGCCGACGGCGAAACAAGCGTCACTGAACCGGTGCTTTCCCGAAATCATACCGAATTGATGCTCGGCGCATGCGGCGGCGATATCCGCTCCGAAGGCACGACCGCCACTCTCCGCCCGGTCAAACGGCTGGAATCCCAGAAGATTATTGTTCCCGGGGACATTTCTTCCGCTGCCTACTTTATGGCGGCCGGACTTATCGTGCCCGACTCGGAAATCTGTATCAAAAATGTAGGTATCAATCCGACCCGCGACGGCATGGTGAAAGTCTGCCAGGCCATGGGAGGAAATATTTCCCTTGAGAATATCCATGATGTCTGCGGCGAACCGGTAGCTGATATTGTCGTTCGAAGCTCATCCCTCCATGGAACAGTTGTGGAAGGACCAATTATCCCAACCCTTATCGATGAACTTCCAATTATCGCTGTCATGGCTGCCTTTGCTGAAGGTCAGACCATTATCCGTGATGCTGCCGAACTGAAAGTCAAAGAATCTGACCGTATCGCTGTCATGGCTGAAAATCTCAGTGCCATGGGCGTAGATATCACGCCAACAGAAGACGGCATGATTATCAATGGCGGGAAAATGCCCCATGGAGCCAAAATCCAAAGCCATATGGACCATCGCATCGCCATGTCCTTCGCCGTGGCCGCCCTGGCCAGCGATGGCGAAACAGAAATTATCGGCAGCGACTGTGTAAACATCTCCTATCCGACATTTTATCAGGATTTACTCAGATTAACTGACTAAAAGTAAAAAATATTCTCCGGGAGAGCCGTTTCAAGGCGTTACCGGAGAATATTTTTTTACTCATTTATCTTTTCCAATTCTTCTTTTGTAAGTTTTGTGACGCGCAGTATGAGCTCATCTGAAAGCCCTTCCCTGCGCATATTGGCAATCAATTCCTGTTTTGCTTGTCTAAGGCCTTCGATTCTACCCTCAATTCTTCCTTCTTCCCGGTCATAATAGCGTTCTTCCCATGCCTGCATATAACGCACACCCACTTTCTCGCTGGCCTTCACCTTACACACCCGCTGATGAAGCCTGTGAATCCGGGCGCTATGTGACTTTTCAGCCACCGCATCCGTAGAATTTTTGATATAATGCAAAAAATCCACTAATTCTCCCGATACTTCATCATCATTTTTCCCTTCCGTACTCAGGAATATACGCATAGAACCGTCTTTAAGGCGGAGTTCCGGCACCTCCTGACACTGGGGCAAAAATGTGTAGCGATACTTTCCATATCCAAATAAATCGAAGGACATAATGACAATAATATAAGACGTGTTCAGCGCATTATAATTAGGAACCCCCGGCTCCAAAAGTGACGTGTCAATCAACGCCTGATAATAGCGACTGCGCTTTGCCAGATCATTCTTTCTTTCATCCTGCATTTCTGTATTATACACACTCTGCTCATCATCCACAGCAAACACATCCATGCGTATAGAACGAATCAACGGCGACAGGCCAGCTTCTTTTTCAGTCTCATTTTGGACAATCATCGAAATCTCTTTTCCGAAAATAATGCTCAACACATCCTGATGTGTCTTCGGGTCCTCCATAACCACATCAAACAGAAAGCGATTTGTAAGGTTCAGCTCATTTAATGGTTTTCTTTTTGGTTCATTCTTCATTCACCTTTCTCCTTTATTATAGCGAGTATTTTCTGAAAAAACAATGGATTTTCTAATTAGAAATGTAATATGATATCATTGGAAATGTTTTTTAGATAAGAGTATTTTAGCGCAAAAAATCTCCCGACACAAATACAATGTATCGGGAGATTCTGACATTTATCACAAATTTCCTATTCCTTATCGCGCGAAGCGCGCCCCTGCGAAGCATTTAACATACGGGATGCCCGAATAGGTATTCCTTATCGCGCGGAGTTTGACGAAGCATTTGACGTACAGGATGCCCAAATAGGGGTAAATTTTGTCGAAGGATTTAGATTGACTTTCTCTATCCCCTATAATAGACTAATCATACATCTATTCTTCAATATTCCAAAATCCATTTTCAAAAACTTCTGTTTATTTTACTGATATCGAAAGGACGTGAACCCATGTCGTTAACAAATGAAGATTTATTATCTATTTCTCAATTGCTTGACACAAAATTAAAACCTATAACTACAAAAGCCACGAATATCGAATTATTACTTGAAAATGATATTCTTCCGAGACTTCAAGATATTGAATCCTGCTACACCTCTACATATCGCAGATATGCCAATGGAATATCTGAACTTGATGCCCTGAAAGCCAACGTAGATATTATTGAAAAGGTTGTCGAAAATCATTCTGCTGAATTGAAAAAACTGGCATAAAAGCTATTATCTCACCCGGCAATCATCATGCAGAGCGGAATCGTCGCAATGGATAAAAGGGTGGTCATCCCAAAAAGTTCTGTTGCATAATAGTCATCCCGGCCATAGAGTATGGCCATGGTGATGGTCATCGCGCCGGAAGGACATGCTGCCGTCACCGCTGCAACCACCCGCATCTGCTCATCAATCGGAATAAAGCGGAGCAGCAGGGCAAATATGGCGGATGAAACAACCAGGCGGAGCGCAACAACAAAAAACATCCGCCCCTTCTTCAATGTATCCCGGAAGTTTAATTGGGCCATAATGGCGCCGGACAAAAGCATGGCCAGCGGCGTATTCATGTCTGCAATGGAATTCATAGCAAATGCAATATTTTCCGGAATTTTTAATTGAAAGATAAAGCATATGATTCCGCCGAAGACCGCAATCAGGCAGGGATTAATTAATTTCTTCGGCTGAAAACCGCTGTTATCCAGCAGCAGGATGCCGTGGGTCCAGCAAAATATATGAAATGTAGCCACAAACACCGTAGCATAAATAACACCGATACTGCCAAAAAGAGCATAGCCTAGAGGCACGCCGATAAAACCGCAGTTTGTATAGGTTACGGCAAATTTTTCGACGGCCAGATCATAGCCATTCTTTTCATGAAGCAAAAAATGGGCCAGTAAAATTGAAATCAGATAACTGATAACCGCCAATACAAATAATATACCCATATTTTTCAGAAGGGCCGTATCATAGGCCATCTGGAAAGACATAAAAATCAGTATCGGATTAACGATTAACGTACTCAATCTTGAAAGCTTCTCTTTTGTATTATTGTCAATGATTCCAACCTTAAAACAGATGACTCCGACTACCATAATAATAAATATGGATATAATCTTACCGAGCACCGTAGACACAATCATCTCTGCCAATCTCCTTTTCCTTTGAATATATATCCCTTATCGCGCGAAGCCTGACGAAGCGCGCCCATGCGAAGCATCTGACATACGGGATGCCCGAATGGGTATCCCTTATCGCGCCATTTGGTAAATACGAATCATATCTCCTTTATCCAGTTTTTTGAAATCACCAATTGTCCGAGTCTCCATAAAACTGCATTTATATGCCAGGGTCTCAATCTGTTCCTCGGTCAAATCAATTCCCAGCTCATGGATGGACGTCGGCATCTGGATTTCCCGGAAAAATCTTTCCACCGCCTCAATTCCCTCAAGGGCCGTTTTCTCCGGGTGTTCGAAATCCTGAGGAATTCCCATAACATTCACGGCAAACCGGGCAAAACGATTCGGATTCTCCATATAAACATATCTGGCCCAGCTTCCCCAGAGAGCAGCCAAACCGGCGCCGTGGGCCACATCAAACATTCCGCTGACTTCATGTTCCAATTGGTGAGTTGCCCAGTCGGAGGAAAGTCCGCAGCCTGTCAGATTATTATGCGACAAACTGCTTGCCCACATCAGCGATGCCCGGGCGTTATAATTTTCCGGCTCTTTCATGAGAATCCGGGTATTATGGATAACAGAAACCATCAATCCCTCAGCAATCCTGTCCGTCACTTCAAAATCAGTTTCCGTGTTAAAATACCGCTCCATCGTGTGCATCAGGATATCTACCGCCCCACATTTGGTTTGATACATCGGCAGTGTATAAGTCAACTCCGGATTCATAACAGCAAAACGGCACCGTCCCAAATCATTACTGTAACCTCGTTTTATCCAGCCGTCTTCATTTGTTATAACGGAGGACCAGCTCATTTCACTGCCGGCCGCAGCAATCGTCAGCACCGCGCCGACCGGAAGGCAGGCTTCGGCTTCTTTTTTCCTGCTGTAAATATCCCATACGTCGCCTTCGTTTGCAACACCGTAGCCAATGGCTTTTGCCGAGTCAATGACACTTCCTCCGCCAACAGCCAAAATGAAATCCACTCCGGCTTCCTTACACATACGGATTCCCTCATAAACAAGAGATAATCTTGGATTCGGCACAACACCGCCCAGAGAAATATAATCAATGCCGGCTTCTTTTAAAGATGCTTCGATACGGTCCAGCAGCCCGGATTTTTTTGCGCTTTGCCCGCCATAGTGAAGCAATACCTTCCGGCATCCCTGGGCTTTCACAAGTTTTCCTGTCTCCTTCTCTGCATCTTTTCCAAAAACCACCCGAGTCGGTGTATAATATTCAAAATTAATCATGGTTATTCCCCTTTTCCCCAAAGCATTTTTATGAAAAGGCCCAGATACCCTTTTCGATATCTGAGCCTCAATTTACTGTCTTTTTTTGATATTTCTAAGATTATCCGGCCCTGTACCTACCGTCCGCAGCAGAATTTATATTTTTTACCGCTGCCGCATGGACATGGGTCATTTCTTCCGATTTTTTTGCCTTTAACGACAATCATAGAACGTTTCTGGGCTTTATAAAGCTCTTTTCTCCGTTCTTCATCAAGAAGTTTATCCCACTGAGGCAGTTCATAAAGCCATTCAGCCTTTGCTTCCACCATATTATAATAAAGTTTTTCCAAATCAATATCAATTGTTACCTGGCTGTCCGCCTCGATTGTATCCACCGGATTTGGCTCTTTTAAACTTTCGTTGATGCCATCCAGAAAACCGCCAAAAAGAACAACATCCATTTCAAACTTGTCGGCCAGTTCCTGAACTGTACCGGAAATGGCTTCTACAGGCTCCTCCAATAATTTTTCATAAACACCTTTTTCCTGAAGATAATAGTCTGTCCAGAATTTCTGCTGAGCCTGAGCATTATTATTAAATACAGACACCATATCTTCCCACTGCTGCATTAAACTCATTGTATTCACCTTATCCTTTGATTTTTTTGTTAAGTCTTATAACAATTTTCTATTATATAGAATCCGATGGTTAATGTCAAATAGGTATTTATTATCAACAGCCAATACACTGCAGCAAACGGCACATCCGGCGGATTCCCTGTTCCTGAGACCGGATAATCGCCTCCAGAATCGGGCGGAGCTCCGGGCAAATATCATATCGGAGCGCATTTTTCGACATCTCCACCGCCCCTCTGTGATGCGGTATCATCTCCCACATAAAATTACAATTCACCGAATTGGTAAACCGGGCATTAGTCATACAGCAAAACATCTTCTGCGTGACCTGATTTATCCGATTCTGATAATGACACAATTCTTTATAATCATTTTTACATTCTCCGCATGAGCGCTGAATCCTCTGCATATCTTCAATACTTTTTGTCTGTTCGGATATGATTCCAAGGGCAATCTCCTGAAGTGAAATATTTGTTGTGTACTTCAAAAGATTTTCAGACATTTCGATTGCTGCCCGGTGATGGGGAATCATCTGAATGATAAAATTGCCGGATATACTGTCCGCCAATTCGACTTCTGTCATCCCCCGAATCATTTCTTCCCGAATACACTCATAAGCATCCAGATAGGCTTTCGTCACATTGCTTAATTGACATGGTTTGTTCATCCCATATCCCCTTTTTTTATTTAATATATGCAAAAGGGGCCTGAAAATCCTTTCTGAATTTTCATAGCCCCTTGATTTAATTATTTAAAAATCTTAATTTCTTTATTTTGCCCGTTTCCTCCTGATTAAAATGCCACTTACTGCAGCAACAGCGAAGGATGCCAGCATCAGAACAAACCACGGCAGCAAACTTACCGAATCTCCTGTCTGCGGTGTGGTGCCGTTGGCAGTGTTCGATGGTTTGGACGCCTCCTCTGCCGCTTTTTTGACATCTTTATACACAATGGCATAATCCGAGAATTTATTGGTTTCAAAGGTTAATGTATTCGTCTGCGCATCAAAAGTTGTCGGCAGAAACTCCACCACACCATCATGATTCCGAACAACCCAGAAGGTCCGAATCACAGAGCTGTCATGATTCAGCAGGTTTTCCGGCACTTTAATCCTGACCTGTATATTTTCATAAGTTCCTTTGAGCGGCACCATTTCTCCCGGCTTACCGTTGGAAACAATCTGCTTAAACAGGCTGATATCCATGTATTGGCCGATGGTATACCCCTGAACCGTATTCTCAATCTGTGCTTTTGATTCCGGCGTAATGTTCGCAGCCATAATTTCCAAAACCACATAGATATCCGCTCCATTTGCCACCTGCACAAGTTCTTCTTCAGTCAAATCGCCATTCCTGATCAGCGCCGCAATAATGGCCGCCTTATCGAGCTTGATTTCCGCTTCCGGGACCCCTGCCTTGCGCTGTACCTGCAAACCGATGATTCCCTCGCCAAACACAACATCTCCATTTTCATTGACTTCCAAATTGTTGTCAACGCCTGGAGCAATCACAAATGCTTTTTGAACTGAACCGGTGAAGTTTCCGATACCGGTGATAGTCATAACATAGGTACCCGGTTCCGTTCCCTGATTGCCTGCCACTGTATAAGTAACTTCAACTTCCTTGCCATCTGCCTTCACGACAGTTACACGCTCGATACTCTGCGTCTGCAATTTTCCGTTGGCAACCAGCGCATCACCCAGTTCAACCCGGGCATCCCCAATATTTATGGCCTTAATCGTCATTTTCCCAGGAACAAAGGTAATGTTGTAATTCGGATTGGCGCCAGTACTCTGAGAAACCATAATGACGTATTCTCCAACATTTTCACCTTGTTCACGCACCACCGTAATACCGTTCAAAGCGTCCCCATTCATCAGGCCGTCCGCCTGATAAGTCAGTTCCGGCTCGGAATCGCCATATACCTTAGTCTGCTTATCGGCGGTAACTGTGATTGCTTTTGGCGCCACGATAATCTCCGCCGCATCGCTGGTAAGGGAATATTCACCGCAGGCTGCAACACAGTAATATTTATATTTTCCAACATTCAACCCAGTTGGCAGGGAATAGCTTGCTTCGTTCGCCCCGGGAATTGCTTCGCCATCCCGATACCACTGGCAGCGAACCTCCGCAGAATCATCCGCAGTTTTAATTAAAACCGAAAGTTCAACTCCCCCGGCATCTCCATAGTTCAGAGACTTGCCCTGCGGCTGACCGATAATCTCCAGAGGAATTGCTGATACCGTAACAGTGCCATAACCGCCATCGGCAGTCAGTTCTTCTCCATTCAATATATCCCCGTCAATAATCTTTGTTTCATTATTCACTGCTGTGCCGTTAAAATAGGCACAACCTTTATCCAGCAAATCGGCTACCCTGCCGGACAGCCCGTTTCGCACAGAGGCAGTATCTCCGGTGAAAGTGCCGCCGGAGAGGACAGCGCTTCCCTTGGACAAAGACACGCCATACTTGCCGTAGAACTCTCCGCCGGTAACTACAGCGCTGCCTTCATACACATACAGCCCAGGAGATGTAGTGCCGCTGATTTTTCCGCCGCTGACCTGTATATTTGCATCAGTCCACGCATATACGCCATATTTTCCGCTGACTGTTCCTCCGCTGATATCAACAGTACAGCACTGTGCTAAAATACCATAATTTCCACTTGTAATCTCGCCGCCATTCACCGTAAGCACAGCCGGATTCTTAGCATCATCCTGATAAATCGCCACGCCTCTTTCTGTGCCGATAACCTCGGCGCTTCCGCCGACAGTAACACTGCCGGACACAGAGTTGATTCCACATTGGCCGCTGACTGTTCCACCGGTTACTGTAACTGCAGCGCCGTCATTCCATATGCCTGCGCTGATAACACTTCCGACTCCGCCATTGATAGTTCCGCCGCTAATCGTGATATTGCTCTTTCCCATGGCGTAAATACATGTATCCCCTGTGATTTCACCGCCGGAGATTTGGACCTCGCCGTCTGCTGCCCATATTGCCCAATGCATGTTGCTTCCGCCGGCGCCTGTGTATGAGCATATAATCTCGCCGCCGTTGATGTTCGCCGTACCGTTTTCCCGTACCATGATACAGCCTCTCGCCCGAATCGTACCGCCGGCCAACGTGAAGTTACCTCCGCTCGCCTGAATCAGAGTATACTGATTGCCTGAGAGGGTGTTCGTACCACCGTCAAAAATGATGCTGCTGCCTGCTGGCGCTTCCAGTGTATCGCCGTCCAATTCTACGCTTTGCAGCAATGTGATCACAGCAGGCGCATCGGCGCTGCTGTTCGCCGCCGCATAATCCCAGGCTGCCCTCAGGGCTTCAGACTCTGTCCCATAGGCCATACCCGCGCCGATACCAAAAGTGGTCGTTGCTCCACCCAGGGCAACATCCGCCACAGGCATAAAATCTTTTGCAATCACGGTAATCTCCACCGTTTTTACCGGCATCCATCCCGTGGTTTGGCTTGGAGTAACATGCTCCTTATAAAAGTTTACCGTTGCCGTAAACTGTTCGCCCTCTGACAAAGTAAAACCCAATGCCGCATAGCGATTCGGATAATCGTTGATGCCATACTGGTTTCCGATTTCTCCTACTCCCGTGACAACACTATAAGAACCATAACCTGTTGTTCCCCCGCCACAGTCAAGCAAAAGCTGATGACGCTTGTCCGGGGTCACATATACAGGATTTTTCAGAACAGTATCCCCATCCCAACAGGTAACTCCACCCACAGAGATTCCCGCCGGACAATCCTTCTGAGGAATTGAAAACTCTACAGTATATTTTTGCGTTGTGGCTTTATCCGCCGCTGTTACCGTAAGATTAGCCTGCTGAGGCCAGTAACCGGCCTTGATGGTCTGCCCCAAAGCAACCGCAGCGCCGCTGTCCGTCGTTTTGCCGGACAAAGTGATTTCCTTGTTGTAGTCGGCATCCGCCAAGGATATTTCGTAATCCAGCTTCCCATCTTCCAGCGGAATGGATACCGGCGCACCGTTCCCAATCTGATAGGTCAGCCCGGACAGGCTGGCATCCTTACTTGCATTCGGATTCGGCACTTCGCCCACATTGACAGTCCAGAAAAAATCTCCCGTGACAGAATCGGAACCTGCGGTTGCCTTCACCTTAAATTTCACCGTCTGATTTGCCGCCTCCCCACTTGGAGTGTAGGTGATGTAAGGCGCCGTATCGGCAAACACTACCGTGCCGTAGTCGCTGATGCCGGACGGTTCAAAAAACACAGCTTCATATTGAACTTGTTCTGCCCCATTATAAAGAAACCAGGAATTCGACGCCCCACGAAGCGGAATATCTGAATAAGTATAGGATACCGCTCCAATACTGCCGTCCGCAGAGGCCGGGCTGGCGTCTCCGGAGTCAGGGTCCGTATACCATGGTTTTGCAGAAATACTCGAATTCGCCGCCAGAAATTGAGGCTGCTCCGTTATTAAGTCCTCATCCGCAGGCGCTTCCGCCTCCCCGCTCTCATCTTCATTTTCAGGCTGAGTCACCCCCCCTGGGTCAGAAATTTCAGCCTCAGAAATTTCACCCTCAGCAAGTTCCTGGGAACTCTCCATCAATGTGTCTGCTTCCTCCGCATAGGCGGTCATCGCCATACCGTTGGCGGCCGCCAGCGATAATATCATAATTGCCGACGTCAATATACTGATACACTGCCTTGCAGTTCCTTTCCATTTTTTTCTCACTCCTAATCCCTCCGTACTTCTTGATACACAAATTATACAAATTCTCTCTGTACTTTTTCCATACGGATGGCACGAACTGCGAAAATCCGTCACAAATTGTACCCAAAAATTTAAATCTCAAAATCTAACTTCTTTTTGAATACTGATGCTTATAAACAAATCTCTGTATCCTTGCATCAACGCTGTTCAAAGGACGGGCATCGGCAGCCTTCTCTCCATATAGAGCCGCCATGCAGCCTTTTTCCAGAATTGTTTTCACTGCCAATGCGTCTTCTCTCGTTTTGCCGGTGCAAAGCGCCCCATATCCTTTAATAAAAACCGCATTTTTATGCCGAAGTTCTCTTATCATCAATTTCACATCTGAAATATCGCAGCAGCTAATATTTACTCCCGCAATCTGAGATAAATCATCCAGCCAGGGTAAAAGCTTTTCACCTTTTTTGCTAAAGCGAAGGGTTGCTGCTTCTCCTGTATAAATGAGATGAGCTGCGCCGCACCCGCGCCGTATCCTGATATACATCTCTTTCGTAAGTTCCGGCGGCCGCTTTCGGACTGAACCGCCCTCTCGAACTATCCGTTGATACTTTTTTTCGGCAGCACATTCCAGCGCTTCCGCCTCCAGGAAGGCCGTTTTCAGGTCACTGCCCACAAGCAGCGCTCCATGCCTTGGAAGAAGAAAGCTCCTGCTTTTAGGATAATCCGACAGGGTCTTTCTGACCGCTTTTCTGAGAATATTCGTTCCCGGCATCCCATAGGCTGTGCAGGGCGCCATATCTCCTAACAGGGCCTTTTCTTTTTCCGATTCTATCAACAGCCCTTCCGGACACACACTGATTACGGAGGCAGCCTTCTGATGTGTGTGGATGACAGCTCCGACAGAAGGCCGAAGTTTATAAACATCGGCATGGATTCCCGCCTCACTGGAAGGTTTGACATGTCCTTCATAGGACACATCGCCGATATTTACCGTCACAATCTTATCCTCTGTCAGCGTATCATAGGAAAGTCCGCTTGGCGTAATGACAAATTGTGTATCCGAAATCCTCACACTGATATTGCCCCAGGTTCTCGCAACAAGCCCCTTTTTAACCAGCTCCTCTGCAGCCTGTATCACGGCTCTTTTCCCTTTTTCCTCATCAATTGCCATCACTTTTTTCCTCCCCGCCGCTAAAATAGGAATAAGTCATGTCTGAAGTAGTGATTAAATCCGCTTCTGTTCCAAAAAGATGCTTAACGAGAACATCCCCTCTTCCCAAACGCTGCTTAACGCAAATTCCATTCAGCATCTCCATGAGTTCTCCAATCTTTTCCTTTGGAATTTCCTGTGATGTCCGCACCGAAAGCACCGGAAAATCTTCAAAAGCCGTAGCCACCGTACTGCATACCGTCCTCTTTGGACAATTCATCTCTTCTGCAGCAAACCGGATGCCTCTTTCGCATTTAGCATTATGGACATTTCCCTCATCATCCACCTGAAGGCAACACCCATTCGGGCATATGATACATACAAATTCTTTCATTTCTTTATGCCTCCTCCAAAATAATCTCTATCATCTGATTTTTTCGGATTGAAAACCGGGAAAAATCCATCTGAAGCCGCTCCATCTCCGGCGGGCGCACCACTTGATATCTTTTTTCAAATACAGTCTTTCCGTCAATTCTGATTTTTAATTTTGCGTTCCGCATTTCCCGGGCCGAACGAAAATACATGGTCACATTATCAATGGATGCTAAAAGATTCAGCCGTTCCGGCACCACATAAGATGTTCCTTCACCGGGCAATACGGGAATTAAAATTCGCTCTTTCTTTTCATAGTGGGCGCTGCTTTTTCCTGCGGACCATGCATTTTCTGTGACATAATCAACAAGGTCATTCACATGAAGAGCATTTCCGGCGCAGAAAATCCCCTCAACCTCCGACATATACTCCTGGTCACATACCGGCCCCCTGGTCCTTTCATCAATCGGCACATCAAGGCTTTCCGCCAGCTCATTCTCCGGAATCAGCCCCACCGACAAAATCAGCCCGTCACACTCAATTCTCTCTTCCGTCCCCGGTACCGGCTTCATGTTTTCATCCACCTTCATGACTTCCACCCCGGTCAGCCTGTCGTCGCCAAACACCCGTGTCACCGTATGGGACAGATGAAGCGGAATATCAAAATCTTTCAGGCATTGATGAATATTGCGGGTCAGCCCGGAAGGCGTCGGTTTCGCTTCATAAACGCCCAATACCTCAGCGCCTTCAAGAGTCAGCCGCCGCGCCATAATCAGGCCGATATCTCCCGAACCGAGAATCACACATCGCTTCACCGGCATTTCGCCCATCAGATTTACATAATACTGGGCCGTTCCCGCCGTATAGATGCCGGACGGCCTTGTTCCATGAATAAACACCTGTTTCGCCGTCCGCTCTCTGCATCCGGTGGCAAGAACGATGGCTTTGGTCCTTATATGTCCGGCGCCTTCCCTGTTCACGTAATAAATGACAAATTCATTCTCCACTTTTTTAATCTTGGTCACAAAAGTAAGAAGTTTTTTCTCTATATCTGAAGCAAGCACCTTGTCAATAAAGCGTTCGCTATATTCCGGCCCGCTCAATCTCTCTCCAAAAGTCATCAACCCAAAGCCATCGTGGATACATTGTTTCAAAATGCCGCCAAGTTTTCTCTCTCTTTCAATCAGCAGCACTTTTGCCCCTTCTTTGTCTGCCGCCAGCGCCGCCGCCAGTCCCCGGCGTCTGTTTAACTGCTTTGCTTTGTTCATATCATACCACCATTTCC
>URND01000040.1 GCA_900549105.1 uncultured Eubacteriales bacterium | reverse complement strand
CAACCGCTCCGCTCTTAGCATGGAGCTGAAAGGAGCCCTTGGCCAGTGCCTTGCAAAAGGAGAACAGGCCATGCTGTTTCTGAACCGGAGAGGATATGCGGGCTTTGTTTCCTGCAGAGCCTGCGGTCACGTTATGAAATGTCCCCACTGTGATGTATCTCTAAGTGAACACAATGGCAATCGTCTGATCTGTCATTATTGCGGCTATGAGACTGTGAAACCGGAAATCTGTCCGTCTTGTGGTTCACCGCACATTGGTGGATTTAAGGCAGGAACCCAGCAGATCGAGAAGGTTCTTGAGAAGGATTTTCCGGAGGCAAGAGTCCTTCGGATGGATTTTGATACCACAAGGACCAAGGACAGCTATGAGAAGATCCTGGCTTCTTTTGCAAAGCATGAGGCAGATATTCTGGTGGGGACCCAGATGATCGTCAAGGGACATGATTTTCCGAATGTGACTCTGGTAGGAGTGATCGCAGCAGATCTTTCGCTGAATATGGATGACTATCACTGCGGGGAGCGTACATTCCAGCTTCTGACTCAGGCAGTTGGACGTTCCGGCAGAGGGAATCGGCCGGGGCAGGCGGTGATCCAGACATATCAGCCGGAGCATTACGCGGTGGCCTGTGCGGCGGCCCAGGATTTTGAAGCCTTTTTCAGCCAGGAAATTTTATATCGGCGGCTTATGAGATCCCCGCCGGCCGGCCATATGATGGCGGTTATCATCGAGCATGAAGATGAGGCGGCGGCCCGGGAAGGCGCAATGCTTCTCGCCGGGGCGATGTCCGGGGAAGATGTTCAGGTACTGCCGCCGGCAGAAGGTTTTCGCGCAAAAGAAAAAGATTATTACCGAAAGGTGATTTATATAAAAAGCAATGGGATAAAAGGATTGATCGGATGCCGGGAAAGGGCGCAGGCGTTGATGCGCGGGGAGGCCCTGTTCCGGGGAATGAATGTTCAGTTTGATATCAATCCGATGAATTTATATTAAAATGGAGGAAGAACGATGGCACTGAGAAATATGAGATATGAGGGGGACCCTGTATTAAATAAAATTGCAAAAGAAGTGAAGGAGCTGACGCCGCGGACAAAGGAATTGATTGGCGATTTGCTGGATACGATGTATCATGAAAACGGTGTCGGGCTGGCTGCGCCCCAGGTTGGAATTTTGAAGCGCATCTGCGTGATTGATGTGGGCGAGGGTCCTTATGTGTTTATCAATCCGGAGATTATTGAGTCCAGCGGTTCTCAGACAGGGGAAGAAGGTTGTCTCAGTGTGCCGGGAAAGTGCGGTGTTGTTACCCGCCCGAACTATGTAAAGGCCCGGGCGCTGAATGAGAATTTTGAGCCTTTTGAAGTGGAGGGAACGGAGCTTTTTGCCCGGGCGATGTGCCATGAATTCGACCATCTGGATGGTCATCTCTATGTGGAAAAGGTGGAAGGCAAGCTGAAGGATGTTGTTTACGAAGAGGGTGAATAAGTATGAGAGTTGTTTTTATGGGAACGCCGGATTTTTCCGTGCCGACTTTAGAAAAAATCATAGAAGCAGGCCATGAAGTCATCGGTGTGGTTACCCAGCCGGATAAGGCGAAGGGCCGGGGCAAGAAGGTGCTTTTTCCGCCGGTGAAAGAAAAGGCGCTGGAACATAATCTGCCGGTATATCAGCCCAAAAGGGCCAGAGAGCCGGAGTTTATCGAGCAGATGCGGGAGTTAAATCCCGATGTGATGGTGGTGGTGGCCTTTGGGCAGATTCTTCCGAAGGCTTTGCTGGATATTCCGAAATATGGCTGTGTGAACGTGCATGCCTCCCTGCTTCCGAAATACCGGGGAGCGGCCCCGATTCAGTGGGCGGTCATCCGGGGCGAAAAAGTCAGCGGCGTGACGACCATGCAGATGGATGTGGGCCTGGATACGGGAGATATGCTGATGAAGACAGAAGTGGCGCTGGCGGAGGATGAAACCGGAGGCAGCCTTCATGATAAACTCAGCGTTCTTGGCGGCGAACTTTTGATTGAGACGTTAAAAGGGCTTGAGGCCGGGACAATTCAACCGGAGAAACAGGATGACAGCCAGACCGGGGAATATGCCCGGATGCTTGACAAGGCTTTGGGAAAAGTTGATTTTTCCATGCCGGCTGAAGAGATTGAACGGTTAATTCGAGGCCTGAATCCATGGCCGAGCGCTTATACGTTTTATCATGGGAAAACGATGAAGCTTTGGAAAGCCAAAGTCGTTTCGGCAGATGCGGATGGCGGAGCGGCGGCGCCGGGACAGATTTTATCGGTGGATAAAAAAGGATTTACGGTTCAGACCGGCGACGGGGCTCTTCGCATATTGGAACTTCAGATGGAAGGAAAAAAACGGATGGATGCCGGAGCTTTTCTCCGGGGATGTTCGATGGCAGCAGGTGAAATACTGGGACAGGAGTGATTTCTATGTATGGATACGGTTATTATCCGGGGTTTTATTTTGACCCTACCTATATTTTAATTCTAATTGGCGCGATACTGTCTATGTGGGCTTCTTCCAGAGTAAAGTCCACCTTTGCCCGGTATGACCGGGTGCGGAATATACGGGGGATTACCGGGGCTCAGGCAGCGGAAACGATTCTCCATCAGGCGGGGATTTATAATGTCAGCGTGCAGAGAATCCAGGGCAGTCTGACGGATCATTATGACCCGTCAGCCAAGGTGCTCCGGCTTTCGGACAGCGTTTTTGGTGCCACCAGTGTGGCGGCGATTGGCGTGGCGGCTCATGAATGCGGCCATGCGATTCAGGATCAGAAGGACTATGCGCCGCTTCGGATTCGGACAGCCCTTGTGCCGGTGTGCAATTTCGGCTCAGCCATCAGTTGGCCATTAATTTTGATTGGCGTCATTATGGGATGGAATCAGATGTTGATTCGCGCCGGAATTTTCCTCTTTTTTGCAGTGGTACTTTTTCAGTTGGTCACACTGCCGGTGGAATTTAATGCGTCCTCCAGAGCGCTTAACATTCTTTCCTCGACAGGTCTTTTGCAGGGCGATGAAAATGAGGGGGCCAGGAAGGTCCTGAGTGCGGCGGCGCTGACCTATGTGGCCGGTGCGGCGGCAAGTATTTTACAGCTTTTGAGACTGATCATATTGTTTGGCGGCCGGGGACGGGATGATGACTAATTCGGAAAATTTAAGGGATATTGTCTGCGATTTGCTTCTGGAGATTGAGCGGGAGCAGACGCCGTCCCATGTGGCTATTCGCCGGATGCTGGAAAAATACCAGTATCTCAGCGCCGGGGAACGGCGGTTTATCAGCCGGCTGACCCGGGGGACGCTGGAACGGCAGATAACGCTGGATTGGATGATTGAGCGTTTTTCCAGCGTAAAAATAAAGAAAATGAAACCGGTCATTCGAACTATTTTGAGAATGTCGGTTTATCAGATAAAATATATGGACGGGGTGCCGGAATCTGCCGTGTGCAATGAGGCGGTGAAGCTGGCAAAGAAACGGGGATTTAAAAATCTTTCCGGCTTCGTCAATGGAATTCTTCGGAATATGATTCGAAATCCGGAAAAGCTGGAAGTGCCGAAGGATAATCTGTCAGTCTGCTATTCACAGCCCCAGTGGCTGGCGGATTATTGGGAGCAGCGCTACGGCCGGGAAAATACAGTGAAAATGTTTGAGTGGTTTCTCAAAGAGCAGCCGTTGACCGTGCGCCTGAGCCGAAAGGGGCTGACACCGGAAATGTTTCAGAAACGGATGGAAGCCCAGGGAGTGGAAGCGGTTCAGAATCCTTTGATTTCAGAGGCTTTTTCATTGAAGGGTTTCGATTATCTGGGGGCGCTGCCCGAATTCAGAGAGGGTCTATGCACCGTGCAGGATGTCAGTTCCATGCTGGTGGCAAAAGCTGCCGGAGTGAAGCCGGCGGATAAGGTGATTGATGTGTGCGCCGCACCCGGGGGCAAAAGTATTCAGATAAGTGAGCTTTTGGAAGAGGGCGGAAAGATTATTTCCAGAGATTTGACAGAATCCAAGGTTGGCTTAATCGAGGAAAATATTCAAAGGATGAAGGCGGAGCATATTGTGGCTGAATGTCAGGATGCTCTTGAGTATGTGCCTGAGGATAAGGAGACGGCGGATATTGTTATCGCCGATCTGCCCTGCTCCGGCCTGGGCGTTATCGGGCGGAAGGCAGATATAAAATATCGGGTGACCCGGTCGGATATAAAGACGCTGGCCAGGCTGCAAAAGGATATATTAACAGTAGTTTCTGCCTATGTAAAGCCGGGAGGCTGTTTGATCTACAGCACATGTACGGTGAATCCGGAGGAGAATGAAGAAAATGTCCGCTGGTTTCAGGAGCATTTTCCTTTTGAAGCCGAATCCCTGGCCGGATTTTTGCCGGAGGGGATTTCCTCGGACACAGTGGAACGGGGATATATTCAACTCATGCCGGGAGAATACGGCGCCGATGGATTTTTTATTGCGCGTTTCCGAAGGAGATAGACTATGGAAAAAACAGATATCAGGTCGATGACCTTTGTGGAGCTGGAACGCTTTGTGGTGGATGTCCTGGGAGATAAAAAATTCCGGGCTAAACAGATTTATGAATGGATGCACGTAAAGCTGGTGCAGCGCTTTGATGAGATGACCAATCTTTCCAAAGATTTGCGGCAGAGGCTTGAAGCCCAGGCTGACCTCTGCCCGGTGGAGATGGCGGACCGGCTTGTTTCAGAGATTGACGGCACTCGAAAATATCTTTTCCGAATGGAGGACGGAAGTATCATTGAGAGTGTTCTGATGAAATATAAACACGGCAATTCGGTGTGCATTTCCTCTCAGGTGGGCTGCCGGATGGGCTGCCGCTTCTGCGCGTCGACCCTTCTGGGGTTGGAGCGGCATTTGACAGCGGCGGAAATGCTCGGGCAGGTATATGCCATTCAGAAAGAGACGGGAGAGCGGGTTTCCAATGTGGTCATCATGGGAACCGGAGAACCGCTGGATAATTACGATGCAGCCGTGCGCTTTATACGAATGATTTCGAATGAGAAGGGGCTGAATATCAGTCAGAGGAATATTACCCTTTCCACCTGCGGCCTTGTGCCGGAGATTTATCGGCTGGCAGATGAACATCTGCAGATTACTCTGGCTGTCTCTCTTCATGCTTCCAATAATGAAAAACGAAAATCCATGATGCCGATTGCAAATAAATATTCGATTGAGGAACTTTTGAAAGCCTGTCGTTATTACTATGATACAAATGGACGGCGGCTGACCTTTGAATACAGTCTGGCCGGGGGCGTCAATGATTCGCCGGAGGATGCCCGGGCGTTGGCCCATCTGCTGAAGGGATTCATGTGGCATGTGAATCTCATCCCGATTAATCCGGTGGAAGAGCGGGATTATGTCCAGTCTGACAGGAAATCCATTGTGAATTTCAAAAATAATCTTGAAAAATATGGGGGAAATGTTACTATAAGAAGAGAAATGGGTCGGGATATACAGGCGGCCTGCGGTCAATTACGCCGCAGATATATGACTCAGACAGAAGAAAAGGAGGTATAGAATGCGGGTATTTGGTAAAACAGATGTGGGACTGGTTCGAAAAGTAAATCAGGATTTCATTTTCTATTCGCAGGAACCGGTGGGCGCTTTTCCGAATCTGTTTATAGTGGCAGACGGCATGGGCGGCCATAGGGCGGGCGATTTTGCGTCCCGATATGCCGTGGAATGTTTTTTGAAATATATAAAAACTTCGAAGCCGGACGCTTTGATTCGCATGGTGGACGAAGGTGTAAAATACGCCAACCGAAAACTGATTGAAAAAGCGGCCGAAGATGAAAATTTAAAAGGTATGGGGACAACGATGGTTGTCGCATATATTGAAGATGAACAGCTTTTTGTGGGAAATATCGGGGACAGCCGTCTCTATCTTTTAGATAAAGAGATTAATCAGGTGACGGAGGATCATTCTTTTGTGGCGACGCTGGTGAGGGCCGGAGAGCTGACAAAGGAAGAGGCCAGAAATCATCCCGATAAAAATATTATCACGAGGGCTGTCGGGGCGGCGGAGAATGCAAAGGTCGACTTCTTTGAGGTGGATTTGGAGCGGGGCGATCAGATTCTCATGTGTTCGGACGGTCTCTCTAATATGGTTGAAGATGAAATGTTGTATGATATTGTAAAAAATACATATATTGGCGATGTGGTTGATGAATTAATCGATGAAGCCAAACATAACGGCGGTTTAGATAATATTGCAGTGATTGTTATTGACCCTTTTGATGCGGAGGTGAATAGATGTTAGCAGCAGGGACGCTTTTGGCGGGAAGATATGAGATTGTCGGCAGGATTGGCGCCGGCGGCATGTCAAATGTTTATAAAGCCAAAGACCAGAAATTAAATCGTTTTGTCGCTGTGAAGGTTTTAAAGCCTGAATACAGTGCGGACGCTACATTTGTAAAAAAATTCCGGGTGGAAGCCCAGTCGGCCGCCGGATTATCCCATCCGAATATTGTCAATGTCTATGATGTTGGTGAAGAGGACGGCATTTATTATATTGTAATGGAGCTTGTTCAGGGGATTACTCTGAAACATTATATTGAAAGAAAAGGAAAACTCGATGTCCGTGAGGTTCTGAATATTTCTGTTCAGATTGCTTCGGGTATGGGCGCCGCCCATGCCAACCGGATTATTCATAGAGATATAAAACCGCAGAATGTGATTATGTCCAGAGACGGAAAAGTCAAGGTGACAGATTTCGGTATTGCAAAGGCGGCTGATTCGACAACGGTGACAACAAATGCCGCCGGTTCCGTACATTATATTTCGCCGGAGCAGGCCAGAGGCGGTTACAGCGATGAAAAGAGCGACATTTATTCTCTGGGTATCACAATGTATGAGATGGTTACCGGGAAGCTGCCTTATGACGGGGAAAATAATGTTGCCGTAGCCCTGCAGCACATTCAGGGCAATATGACTCCGCCCCGGCAATTGAATCCGGATATTCCGCGGAGTGTGGAGCGCATTATTCTTAAATGTACACAGAAAAAACCGGATTTGCGTTATAGTTCGGCAAAAGAACTGATTATGGATTTGCGTCGTGCCCTGGCGGAGCCGGATGGCAACTATGTTATTATCGGCGCAGTGCCTTCGGCAGGAGGCGTTGGCGAGAGCACTACGGTAGTCATGGATGAAAATGACATAGAAAAGCTTCGCAATGCTTCGCTGAATAAAAAGAGAGAAGCGGGAAGGCGGGCAGAACGGCTGACGCCGGAAGAACGCCGCCGCCGTCAATTGGAGGAAGAGCGCAAGGAATATGAAGAATACGATAATCCCCATGAACGCAGGAAATCAAAGCCGAAGAAACCGGCGCCTGTCGTTGAAGAGGAAGAGGATGATGTAAGTCCTGCGTTGGATAAAACGATGACAATCTTCGGCATTGTCGGCGCCGTAATTATTTTAATTGTTATTTTCTTCCTTATCGGCCGGGCCGGAGGACTTTTCGATGGCTTTGGAAAAGGAAACACGAAGTCCACCAGGACATCCGGAAATATTACCACGGAGAGCAGTCAGATTCCGGTGCCGGATTGTGCCGGAAAGACCAAGGATGATGGAATTAACCTTCTCCTGGAAAATGAACTGGATTATAAGATTCAGGAGAAGGAAGACGATTCTGTTGAGAAGGGCATTATTATCAATTCCACACCGGCTGCCGGGACAAAAGTTGATAAGGGAACCATTGTTACTTTGTTTGTCAGCAAGGGCGATGAGTCCGCCGAAATGCCGAATGTTGTCGATGTGGCTCTGGAACAGGCAAAATCCCAGTTGGAGGGTATGGGCCTGAAGGTTACGGTGAAAAATGAATATCATGATACCATTGAGGAAAATCGTGTTATCAGTTCATCGCCGGCTGCCGGAGAGACGGTGAAACTTGGTACAAAAGTCACTTTGACAGTAAGTAAGGGCAAACAGAAAACAACAGTGCCGTATATGATTGATAAGTCCTATGATGAGGCGGTATACGAGCTGACCAATGCCGGATTGAATTTGGGCAATGTGTCCTATGAGGACAGTGACAGCGTGGAGGAAGGCAATGTTGTCCGCCAGAGCTTAGATGCCAATTCACAGGTGGCAAGAGGAACCTATGTGGACCTTGTGATAAGCACAGGCCCGAAGGAAACCGAGCCGCCGGAAGGCAGCGCTTCGGTTTATATGCCGGGGGATAACCCGTTCGGCCATGATATAGGCAGTCAGGCGGCGCTGACCGCGGGTACGGTTACAATTCAGGTGGCTTATGCCGATGGAACTGTGGAAACGATATATACGGCTTACTGCAGCTCTGCGGATGCCTATGAATCCAGTTGGTCTACAACAGTCACAGGTGAACTTGGGACTTCTGCAACAGTCTATGCTTATGTGGAAGGTATCCAGTTTGCGTCCTATGCCATTTACTTTAGTTAATTGAGGCATTTATGCAGGGAAAGATTATTAAAGGAATCGGAGGATTCTATTATATTCATGTTGAACATCAGGGGATTTACGAATGTAAGGCGAAGGGCGTGTTCCGAAACCGAAAAGTGAAACCCCTGGTGGGAGATAATGTGGAAATTGATGTTATCAGCGAGACGGATAAAAAGGGGAATATCCGGAATATATTGCCTCGGAAAAATGAGCTGATTCGCCCGGCAGTGGCCAATATTGACCAGGCGCTGGTGTTTTTTGCGGCGGCTCAGCCGGAGCCGAATCTCGGACTTTTAGACCGCTTTCTGCTTCAGATGGAATACAAACATATTCCAACGATTATCAGTTTTAATAAATGTGATCTGATAGACGATTCTAAGGCGGAAACATTGAAAAATGTTTATAAAGCCTGCGGCTATCCGGTGTTTTTTGTCAGTGTCAGTGAATCGGCGAATTTGGATGATTTAAAAGCGCTGCTTGTTGGAAAGACGACGGCTTTGGCCGGACCTTCCGGCGTGGGCAAGTCCTCGCTGATGAACTGGCTTTTGCCGGAAGCGGAGATGGCGACGGGGGCAGTCAGCGAAAAGATTAAGCGGGGACGTCATACGACCCGCCATTCAGAGCTGTTTTATCTGGGTGAGGAGACCTATCTGTTTGATACGCCGGGATTCAGCTCTCTTTATTTAAATGATTTTTCGGATGAGACATTGAAGCTCTACTTTCCCGAATTTCTCCCCTATGAGGCGGAATGTCGTTTCGCAGGCTGCAACCATTTAAATGAACCGGACTGCGGTGTGAAGCGGGCGCTTTCGGAGGGGAAAATCAGTCGGATACGCTATAACAGTTATGTTCAGATGTACCAGGAGTTAAAGGAACAGAGGAGGTATTGACGATGTTGATTTTATCACCATCGATTTTATCTGCGGATTTTGCAAATTTGGGCCGGGATGTGGCAAGGGCTGCCGCGGCCGGCGCAGAATATATTCATATTGATGTGATGGACGGACAGTTTGTGCCGAATATTTCTTTCGGAATTCCGGTGATTAAGGCCATTCGCCCGGTGACAGATAAGGTATTTGACGTGCATTTAATGATTGATGAACCGGTTCGCTTTATTAAGGAGTTTGTCGATGCGGGAGCCGATATGATTACGGTTCATGCGGAGGCCTGCAAACATCTCCATCGGACAGTACAGGTGATTAAGAGCTATGGCATCAAAGCCGGGGTTGTTTTAAATCCGGCGACACCGCTTTCGGCGGTGGAAGAAATTTTGCCGGAAGTGGACATGGTACTGCTCATGAGTGTCAATCCGGGATTTGGCGGACAAAAGTATATTGAAACGACAACAGATAAGGTGCGCCGTCTCCGCCGGATGATTTCCGAGAGGAAGCTGACTGTGGACATCGAAGTGGACGGCGGTGTGACGCTGGATAATGTGGAGATGCTCATTGAGGCCGGGGCAAATATTTTCGTGGCGGGTTCCGCAGTATATAAGGGCTCAGTGGAAGAAAATGTTAAAGGATTTCTGGAGGTATTTAAAAAATACGAATGAAAGTTCTGATTATTACGGGAGGCAATATCGATGATGATTTTGCCTTCTCTTTTTTGAAAAATAATATATATGATGAGGTCATTGCCGTGGACGGCGGCCTGGCTTTTGCTGACAGGGCAGGAATAAAGATTACCCACCTCGTCGGAGATTTTGATACGATTGACGGGGCAGTGCTGGAAAAATATATTCACCGGGAAGACATCTGTGTGCATCAGTTTATCCCTGAAAAGGATTATACGGATACAGATATTGCGGTAAAACTGGCAATACGGCTGCTTTCCGGGAAGGAGGCTTCGCCGTCGGAGAAGGATGCTCCGCCGGAGCTTTTGCCGGAACAAGCGGACCTGCTGCCGGAGACGGCGGAAAAGGTTCTCCACATTTTGGGCGCCACAGGCAGCCGGATGGACCATGTTCTCGCAAATCTTCAGATGTTGAAGAATATTTTGGATGCGGGAATCGACGGCATGATTATTGATAAGAATAATCAAATTCAGATGATTCGGGGGACACATCATTTAAAAATGAAGGGAATCTTTGGAAAATATATGTCCCTGATTCCGGCGACAATGGATTTATCCGGCATAACGCTTCAGGGATTTAAATATCCGCTGAACCGGGCAAATACTCATTTTGGAGAAAGTCTCTGTGTCAGCAATGAGCTGACAGCGGAGGAAGGAAGGATTACGATAGAGGAGGGAACAGCCTGGATGATTTTGTCCAGGGATTAGTTCAATGAAGAAACTGATAATGATTTTGGGGACGGTAAGCATCGCCATGTCGGCCATTTTTGTCCGCATGTCATCGGCCCCATCGATTGTACTTGTGTTTTATCGGATGCTTTTTGCGGTACTTATTTTGATTCCGATGCTTGTTATTAAATTTAGAGAAGAAATAAAAAGGCTGAAAATGAGAGATATTCTCTGGTGCGCCTGCGGCGGCCTGTTCCTTGGCCTGCATTTTACTGTGTTTTTTGAATCGCTGAAATATACGAGTATTGCGGCTTCGGTTGTCCTCGTTAATATGGAGGCTTTTATCGTTTCGATAACCCTTGTTTTATGGTGCGGGGAGAAAATTCCGCGGAAGGGTATTTTTGGGATTGCTGCGGTGTTCCTCGGAACTGTACTTATTGCGGTGTCGGATATGGGCAGCGGCAGCAACGTTGTATTTGGGGATGCTCTTGCTCTGCTCGGGGCCTTTTTTGCATCGGCTTATACATTAATCGGAAGGTCCTGCAGGACACATATTTCAACATCGGTTTATACGTGCTTTGTCTATGGCTTTGCCTGTCTGACCGTGTGCATCGGGATGCTTGTCTCCGGAACTTCTTTTACCGGTTATGCCGTGATGGATTACGGCGCTGCCTTTGGAATGACGATTTTCTGCACTTTTTTTGGCCACAGTGTGTACAGTTGGGGGTTAAAATATCTCAGCGCCTCCTACATTTCGACAGTGAAGTTGATGGAGTCCTTTTTCTCAGCCCTTTTCGGATTCTTTATTTTTGGTGAAGTTCCGGCGGCTTTGGTCATTCTCGGCGGTGTGATTGCCATTGGCGGCGTCGCTGCATATTCGCAGGTGGATACAGCAAGGGGCGTGGACGCATCCGGGAATGTGGACACAGCAAGGGGCGTGGCCCCATCCGGGAATGTGGATACAGCGAAAAGCATGGATGCAGCGAAAGGTTTGAAACAAAAATGAAAAAGAAGAGAACTCTCTGCGTGCTGTGCGGGGCTGCCTTTCTGTTCATGATTTATCTGGCAGCGACAGCCCTGTCCATATGGCGTTATGCCTCGGTGGACGAAAAACAGCCCGCAGATACCGCCATTGTTCTGGGAGCAGGAACGGCAGGCGGTGAAATCTCCCCGGTATTCAGGGAGCGGATTCATCATGGCATTTGGCTGTATCAAAACGGATATGTGGATACGCTGATTTTTACCGGCGGGATTGGCGAAGGCAATGAGAGGTCAGACGCCTGGGTTGCCGGACAATATGCGATTGAGCAGGGCGTGCCGGAAGCGGACATACTGTTGGAAGAAAAGTCCACGATTACTCAGGAAAACATCGCAAATGCCAAAAAGATTATGGATGAGAAGGGATATCGCACTGCGATTATTGTCAGCGACCCGCTTCATATGAAGCGGGCGATGCTCATGGCCCGCGATTATGGAATCGAGGCCTATAGCTCGCCGACGCCGACTTCGAGATATATAAGCTTAAAGACGAAAATACCATTTCTGGCCAGAGAGGAATTTTTCTATATCGGTTATAAAGTGTATCGAATGATAGGAAAATGAAATATGAAGATAGGTGATATATAAAAAGGGTTTTGAGCTTTAATACCAGTCATGCTTTTCATTTCTGTCAAGCGCATTGATACGATTCATTTCATCCTCTGTTAAAGAAAAGTGATACAATTCGGTGTTCTCTTTTATGTGGTCAGGGTTGCTGGAACCGGGGATTACAACAACACCCTTTTGCAGATTCCACCGTAAAATTACCTGTGCGGAAGAGACTTCGTGAGCGTCAGCAATTTCAGAGATTACCGTGTCGCCTAAAAGTTCGCCTGTATGTCCTCTGCCGCCAAGCGGATACCAGCCCTGCACAACGATACCTTTTTCCTGAATAAATGGAATAACATCATTTTCTTGGTAGTAGGGATGGATTTCATTCTGTATCAGCGCAGGAACAGTATCAACCTGCGGCAGAAATTCTGTCAGTTCCTCCACATACCAATTTGATAAACCAATGGAATGAATTTCTCCCTCTTTTACAAACTTCTCCATTGCTTTGTAGGCTTTCACGTCGTTAGGGTCAGGGTGGTGTAAGAGCATCATATCGACATAACCGATATTTAGTTTGTCAAGACAGGCTTGTATGGATTCTTCCGGGTTTTTCATTTCATTGCCCGGATAAATTTTCGTAATGACGAAAATATCTTCTCTCTTGATAATGCCGTCCTCGATAGCTTCTCTGATTGCCTGTCCGATTTCTGCCTCATTGCCGTAAGCAGAAGCCGTATCAATGAGCCTTACGCCGTTTTCAAGTGCAGTACGGACAGCGTTTCGGCATTCGTCGCCATGCAAGCTATATGTTCCAAGTCCGTTAATAGGCATTTCATAACCGCTGTTTAATAGTACGGTTTTCGTGTCAAAATTGAAAGTGCCAATCTTTTGGGAAACAGTTTGAGAAATACCCATTTCATCAAGCCAAGCCGCAATTTCTTCTTTTGAAGCTCCTGCGGAGAATCGTCGTCCATCAAGCCACTTTGCATTTTCTGCAAGAGCATGAAGATTTATGTCGCTCGAACCTATACCGCTGCTGTGAGAGGTACAGAATGGCAAGATTGTTTTTCTCGAAAAATCATAGCTCTCCAAGAATGTATTGATAATTCTTGGGGCCTGTCCGTGCCAAATCGGATAGCCGAGCAGAACCGTATCATACTGCTCCATATTTTCAATACTGCCAGAAATTGCAGGGCGGGCAGACGAATCATTTTGTTCGCGGTCTGCACGACCGTTTGTGTAGTACGTTAAATCTTCCTCTGTGTAGGGGTCTGCAGGAACGATTTCATAAATGTCTGCGTCTAAAATTTCCGATGTATATTCTGCTATTTGCTTTGTTGTTCCTGTAGCAGAAAAATATGCGATCAGAATATTGCTGTTCTCGTTTTTATCAGTCATAGTATCATTCTCACTTTCTGTTTTTGACACGGTGCTTTCGTTGTTTTGCGGTAATTCTGTTTGTCCTTGCCCGGCACTACTGCAAGCGGTGCCAAATAAAAATGTAATCAGCAGCAAAAATGTTGCCATGCACTTTATTCTCATTTTATTCGCTCCTTTTATTTAATTTTTTGAGAAGCCAGATTATATTTTCTGCCAGATTATCCATATTCGCGAGGGCTTCTTTATCTTTCAAAACATCTCCCGGCATTTGACCGTAAGCCATGTTCCAATAGGTACTTCCTACCACAAGCATTTCGTGATTGAGAAAAAAATGATTCATTGCGTCAATGGCGTTTAATGCTCCTCCCCGTCTTGCTGCTGCGACTGATACGCCAATCTTATGTTTCATCAGGCTGCCATTCATATCACACACAACAGAAGCACGCTCCAAAAAAGCCTGCATATTTGCCGATATGTTTGCGGAATAAACAGGAGAAGCAAGGATAATACCATCGGCTTGTTTCATTTTGCCAAATATCTCTGCAAAGTGGTCTTTTTGACAGATACAATTTTCTCTTCCGCCGCAGGAAAAACACGCTTTACAGGGTTGAATCATATTATCTGCAAGCTGCACCGCTTCGGTTTCAATTCCTGGGGTGCTTAATTTTTCAAATATACGATTGATAAGAATGTGCGTATTACCATTCTTTCTTGCACTGCCGTTAATCGCTAAAACTTTCATTCAGATACCGCCTTGGTCTTGAAAATGACAGCCGGAATTGATGAAAACATCTTTTCCGATTGTAATATTCTTTCCAAAATCAGTATAGAATGGTGGAAACAAACGAAAGGTATCGTCTACCCTTTTACCGGTCAGTCGTCCCATGATTTCTCTAAGTTCCTCTGGTGTATGGTAGCTGTTATTCATTTCCATCGTAATTTTGATGGCTTCCTGAAACAGATCACAGGCTGTCAGTTCTTTTTCCTTATCAATTTCGGTGTTTTCTCTAAAACACTTTATCATTTCTTCTGCTGTCAAAAATCACATCTCCTTTTCCAATTCCCACAGGGTATGCCCCCCCTGTTTCGTCGCCTAATTTTTCTAAACGGTCAATTTCTTCGGCAGTCAATGTAATTCGTGTGGAAGCGTTCCTTACTGCCGTTTAACATATCCTGCATGGCGGTTGACGAATCATTCACAATTTGAGGGGTGAATTTGGTAGAAATGTTCAGAAATATACCTTATTGGGATTGTGCGCTTCCGTTATTGCTTTACCTCCTTATTTTAAGTATAGATTTACGAGTTAAAAATATCAAATACATATATTGAATGACTTTGCATACTTGAAAAGTATGCAAGCGCGTATTATAATAAAGCTGAAAACAAGGAGGGAGAAGCTCTTTTGGATATTCGAGTATTACAATACTTTCTTGCAGTGGCAAGAGAAGAAAGCATTACAAGGGCGGCTGAAACTTTGCACATGACGCAGCCTCCGCTATCAAGACAATTAAAAGATTTAGAAGAAGAAGTTGGAAAGCAGCTACTTATCAGGGGAAGTAAGAAAGTAACTTTAACAGAGGACGGAATGCTGCTTCGCAAACGGGCAGAAGAAATGATTGCCTTAATGGAAAAAACAAAATCTGAACTTTCTTCCTCTGACGAAAATATCAGCGGTGAAATTTATATGGGAAGCGGTGAAACCGAAGCCGTTTCCACGATTGCAAAGGTTGCTGAAAATTTACAGAAAGAACACCCCTTGATTCGTTACCATATTTACAGCGGAGACGCTGAACATATTGTGGAGAGATTGGATAAGGGGTTGATTGATTTCGGCCTTTTAGTAGAGCCATTCGATAATTCAAAATATGATTTTATACGGCTTCCGGTAAAAGACACTTGGGGAGTTTTAATGCGAAAGGATAGTCCGTTAGCAGAAAAAGAGAGTATTTGTGCCGAGGATTTATGGGACAAGCCCCTCATCATATCTCACCAAACAGCAATCAGCAACGAAATGATCGCTTGGCTGCGAAAGGATGTATCGCAATTAAATATTGTTGCGACCTACGATCTTCTGTATAATGCTTCCCGTTTTGTTAAAATGGGATTTGGCTATGCCATCGCCTTAGACAAGCTAATCAATACAAGTGGTGACAGCAATCTCTGTTTCAGACCGCTATATCCCGTTTCCGAAGCGGGATTATGTATCGTGTGGAAAAAGTATCAAGTTTTTTCAAGAGCAGCAGGGCGATTTATACAGAAACTTAAAGATGAATTTGCATTATAATTGATAACGATATACTGGTTATATCGAATTCAGAGTAATATTTGCAGGCAATGCAAACTTGCACAAGTTTGCTGATTTTCACGGTTTCTTCACAATTTCCGAAACAGCAAAAATGCTTGTTGGTGACATGTCCCCAAACCCCTGAGATTGCCACCTGCGGCGGCGTCTGCGCATTCCGTTGGAACGCTGAAAACACCAATCGGCATATTGCCGAAAATGAAAAAACTCTATGTGAATGATCATCAAATATCACTCTCAAACACATAGAGTTTTTTCGTTTTCCGTTTATCTGGCAAAAGTCATAATTTCCTGAATGTTTCCTTATGGCTCACTGCCTTTTGCCGACAGCCTTTTGCCGTAGTTATTGGTCAAATCTTTTAAACATTAAACCGGAAGAGAACGACATCGCCGTCTTTAACCACGTATTCTTTGCCTTCCATTCTGACGAGGCCTTTTTCTTTGGCGGCATTATAAGTACCGCAGGCCATCAGATCATCATAGCTGACAACTTCGGCTTTGATAAATCCGCGCTCAAAATCCGAGTGAATTTTTCCGGCGGCCTGAGGCGCCTTGGTTCCCTTTTTGATGGTCCATGCGCGGGATTCAGTTGGCCCGGCAGTCAGATAACTGATTAAACCGAGCAGACGGTAGCTGGCCTTGATAAGTTTTTCCAGGCCGGATTCGGTCAGCCCTAAATCTTCGAGGAACATTTTCTTTTCATCATCATCCAGTTCGGCGATTTCCTGTTCAATCTGGGCGCAGATAACAAAAACCTCGGAACCTTCGGAAGCTGCGTACTCCCGGACAGCGGCAACAAAATCATTGCCGGCGGCATCATCGGCCAAATCATCCTCGGAAACATTGGCGGCGTAAATCACCGGCTTGTTTGTGAGAAGATTGAAGCTCTGCATAAGCGCCATTTCTTCCTCATCGTCAATTTCAAGGGAACGGGCCATCTTACCGTCCTCCAGATGGGCGATAATACGTTTTACAAGCTCGGCTTCTTTTGCCAGGGCTTTATCGTTGCGGGCCCCTTTGCTGACTTTAGCGTACCGGCGTTCCATAATCTCAATGTCGGAGAAAATTAATTCCAGATTGATGGTTTCGATATCTCTTAACGGATTAATACTTCCATCCACATGAACAATATTATCATTTTCAAAACAGCGTACCACGTGCACAATAGCATCAACTTCACGGATATTGGAGAGGAACTGATTTCCAAGACCTTCGCCCTTGGAAGCCCCTTTCACCAATCCGGCAATATCGACGAATTCGATGACAGCCGGAACAATTTTTGCAGAGTCATAGAGGTCTGCGAGAACATCCAGCCGGTGGTCAGGCACGGAAACAATACCCACATTTGGGTCAATAGTACAGAATGGATAGTTGGCGGATTCAGCGCCGGCTTTTGTTAATGAATTGAAGAGGGTGCTTTTACCCACATTCGGGAGACCGACAATTCCTAATTTCATGTTCATACGTCCTTTCTTATATTAAAGCGACTGTCTTCAGCCGCTTTTTTCTCATATTCTTAATCATTCTAACATATTTTGTAATAAAAAACTATACATTCGTTAATGTATTAAAAAAGAATGAATTTTTTTTGAAAAAACATAAATGGGTATTGCTATCTCAAACCAAATAATATAGAATAAAACTACAAGTGGTGGAAAGTGAAACAAAGTGGTGGAAATTGGTTTCTAAAGGAGCCAAAGGTGAGAGACAGGTGGTCGGTATGTTTATTGGTGAATATAATCATACGATAGATGCTAAAGGCAGGCTGATTGTTCCTTCAAAGTTGAGAGAATCTCTTGGTGAAAGATTCTTTTTGACGAAGGGGCTGGATGGCTGTCTCTCCGTGTACCCTACAGAAGAGTGGGAGAGCTTTACAAGTAAGATTCATGAGCTCCCGATGACAAATAAGGACGCCCGCAAGTTCAGCCGTTTTTTTCTGGCCGGAGCTTCGGAATGTGAGATTGACAGGCAGGGCCGTATTTTAATTCCGGCCAACTTAAGAGAATTTGCAAAGCTTGAAAAAGAAGCTGTGTTAGTTGGTGTTTCAAATCGTATTGAGATTTGGAGCAAAGATAAATGGGAAGAGATTAACGATGTGGATGTGGACGATATGGATGATATCGCACAGCATATGGAAGATATAGGAATCTCTTTATAGACAGCAGCAAAAGAAAGAGGTAGTCAAAGTGAATTTTAAACACCAATCTGTTTTGCTGGAAGAAACAATTAATAATTTAAATATTCAGCCGGATGGCATCTATGTGGATGGAACGCTTGGAGGCGGAGGACATGCCTTTCATGTGTGCAGCCGGCTCAGCGAAAAAGGACATTTTATCGGAATCGACCAGGATGGAGCTGCTATTGAGGCGGCGGGAGAACGGTTGAAACCTTTTGGCGATAAAGTCACAATTGTGCGCAGCAATTATAGTGATATGAAGCAGGTGCTGCAGTCTCTCGGAGTTTCCGGGGTGAACGGCATCGTTTTGGATTTAGGCGTTTCTTCGTATCAGTTGGATACGGCAGAACGGGGATTCAGCTATCGGGAGAATGCTCCTTTGGATATGCGAATGGACCAGCGCCAGGAAAAGACAGCCAGAGATATTATCAACGGCTACAGCGAGATGGAATTATATCGAATCATTCGTGATTACGGAGAAGATAAATTTGCGAAAAATATTGCAAAACATATTGTCCGTGCCAGACAGGAAAAACCGGTGGAGACGACGGATGAGCTGACTGAGATTATTAAGGCGGCGATTCCGATGAAGTTCCGGGCTGTTGGCGGACATCCGGCCAAACGGACATTTCAGGCAATTCGGATTGAATTGAATCAGGAGCTGGAAGTGCTTCGGGGCCATCTGAATGAGATGGTGGAATTGCTGGATGACGGCGGAAGAATTTGTATTATTACCTTCCATTCATTGGAAGACCGGATTGTAAAAAATATTTTTCGGAAATGTGAGAATCCATGTGAATGTCCGCCAAGTTTCCCAACCTGTGTTTGCGGAAAAAAATCGATGGGCAAAGTGATTACGCGAAAACCGATACTTCCGTCAGAAGAAGAACTGGAAATCAATCCGAGAGCAAAAAGTGCGAAACTGCGCGTTTTTGAGCGGAGATATTAGTGGGAATCGAGTGACCCGGAATTCGGGAAAGGGGCGGTGATTATGCCGGACAACAGAAAAAGAAGACAGCAAATGCGGCAGACGAATTATTATATCGAAGGCAACACCGTTCGAAAGTTGGAGGCGGAACCAGAGAGAAAGGCCTATGAACAGCGCCGTCAGATAGGGGAGGAGCGCCGCCGCCGTGCTGAAAAACACAGGAAACAGGAAATAGCACGCAGAAATCAGGAACGGGCGCTGCGGTTGAATCTGACCTACACAGTATTTTTGATTTTTTCGGTGGCCGTTACAGTGGCTGCATGTGTTTTTTATCTGAGTCTTCAGAATGAGATACTTCGGACAAGCGAACAGGTGGCCGAATTGAAATCAGAGTTGAGTACGATTACAAATGAAAATGTGGCTATGGAAGAACGTATTAACAGTGCGGTTGATTTGTCGGAGGTATATCAGCGGGCTGTCGGCGAGTTTGGTATGACGGCGATTACAGAAGGGCAAATCCATTATTATTCCAATGAGAATCAGGATTATGTCAAACAATATCGACAAATCCCATCGGATGACTGAATATGAAAGCCCTCAGCTTACTGGGGGCTTTTCCTTAGATAGATAGGTGGTGTGACATCTTGGCAAAGCAATATCAATTTCCGGAACAGCCTATAAGAAGAAAGCGAAAGAAGAAGGAGAGAAAGTTCGGCAACAGTAATCGCAAAAAATTACTGCTGATTTTTTTAGTAATTCTTTTCTTTATCTGTTTTTTAATCGGGCGGCTGTTGCTTATCAATTTATCAAACAGCGATACCTATGCGCGGATTGTTATGGCGCAGATGGATTATGACAGTAAAAGTATTCCTTTTAAACGGGGAGATATCAGAGATAGAAATGGAACCGTGCTGGCAACCAGTGAAAAGGTATATAATCTGGTGCTGGACCCCTATGTGGTGTTGAATTCCAACGGGGACTGTGAGGAGCCGACGGCGGAAGCAATTGAGAAATATTTTGATATTGATGAGTCGAAGGTGTATGAGGTGCTGGACGACAATCCGGACAGCCGCTACATGGTTCTGGCCAAAAAGCTGGATTACGACACGGTGAAGGCCTATCAGGATTTTATGAATTCAGAGGATGAGAAAGACCAGGAAGAGAGCGCTTATGTCAAGGGCATATGGTTTGAGGAGGAATATATCCGCCAGTATCCTTATGATTCATTGGCGGCATCGCTGCTTGGCTTTACAGTCGGCGGCAATGAGGGAACCTGGGGACTGGAAGGCTATTATAACGATATGCTCAACGGCACCAACGGCAGGGAATACGGCTATCTTTCGGAAGAGTCGGATTTTGAGCGTACGACGGTGGCTGCGGTCAATGGCTATAATGTGGTGTCCACCATTGATTTGAATATTCAGAGAATTGTGGAAAAATATGTGACTCAGCTCGCCCAGGAACGGGGAAGCAAACATACGGGTGTCATCGTGGCGGACCCTAATAATGGGGAAATACTGGCGATGACGGATTATCCGACATTTAACCCGAATTCGCCGAGAGATTTGACAGCTTATTACACCGAAGAAGAGATTAAAGCTTTCAGCGATACGGAAGAGACCGAGATATTATATGATGTGTGGCGAAATTTCTGCGTCAGCGATACCTTTGAAGCAGGTTCGACCATAAAACCGCTGACTATCGGAGCGGCGCTGGACGAGAGTAAGGTTTCTGCCAGCGACAATTTTAACTGTGATGGCGGTGAGGACCTTTTTGATGGTGTGGGTATGCAGCATATTCAGTGTCACAATGTATATGGGCATGGACCGACAACATTGCAGGAAGCAGTCATGTGGTCCTGCAACGATGCTCTGATGCAGATTGGGAACCGGATTGGCTCAGAAGATATGGTAAAATATCATCGGCTGTATGGCTTCGGGCAGGTCACCGGGATTGACCTTCCGGGAGAGGCCAGCGCGGAAAATCTGGTTTTTGACGAATCGACAATGGGAAGTTTTGAGCTGGCGACCAGCGCCTTCGGACAGGGCTTTAACCTGACAATGGTTCAGATGGTTGCGGCGTTTTCTTCCATTCTCAATGGGGGTCATTATTACCAGCCCCATGTTGTCCGTGAGATTACGACAGAAAATGGACAGGTCGTAAAATCTTTTGAAAAAGTGCTTGTGCGGAATACCCTTTCCGAAGAAACCTGTGATTGGCTGAAAGAAGCCATGCATCAGACAGTTTCGGATGACGGCCCGAATACAACCGGTACGGCGGCCAGAGTTGAGGGATATACTGTCGGCGGTAAGACAGGTACAGCGGAGAAGGTTCCGCGCGGCAGTGGAAAATATGTTGTATCCTTTATCGGATTTGCCCCGGTGGAGAATCCGAGAGTTGTTGTATATGTTGTCATTGATGAGCTTGAGGATAATCAGGAAGACAGCGGTGCGCCGACAAAAATGGCCGGCGATATTCTGCGGGAGATTCTTCCTTACCTTCAGGTATTCCCTGAAAATGGCGAAGCGGCAAACGGCGGCGATACCGGAAATTATCAGTGGGGCGCTGAGCCGGAGACAAATGCGGACGGCACGCCGGCAGAAAGTGAGGATACAGAGGGCAGTCAGACCGGAGAAAGCACCAGTTCGGCCTCAGATTTGGAAAGCTTTGTGAGCCAGTGGGTGGATGAAGACGGTGATGGTTATGACGATATTACCGGAGAATACTACTGGGATGACCTGGCAGAATATATGGAAGAAAATGGTATAAATACAGAGTAATATTAATATAGTATACCAAATGTCTGTGGGAAGGTTTCATTGTTCATGGAAACAACAAAAAACTATCAACGCAGGAAGATTTTAGTAGTCTTGCTGATGCTGATATTTTTGCTGGCAGTGCTTCTTGCCCGGATGTGGTACATTATGGTCAATCGCTCCCAACACTATAAAGAGCGGGCAGATGATCTGCACGAGAGGGAACGGGTGATTAAAGCGGAACGGGGCATTATCTATGACAGAAACGGCGTGGCCCTGGCAACAAACCAGTCGGTGTGTACAATCTCTGTCATACATAATCAGATAACTGAGCCGGAGAAGGTGATTCAGGTATTGTCTGAAACGCTGGAACTGGATGAGGAAAAGGTCCGCAAGCGGGTGGAGAAAGTTTCTTCCATTGAGAAAATCCGTTCAAATGTGCCGAAAGAAACCGGAGATTTGATTCGAAGCTATAAGCTGGACGGCGTTATGGTGGATGAAGACTATTCCAGATATTATCCATTTGACGCCCTGGCGGCGAAAACCATTGGCTTTACCGGTGGAGATAATCAGGGAATCATTGGGCTGGAAGTAAAATATGATGAGATCCTTGCAGGGCAGCCGGGAAAAATCCTCACAGTTACAGATGCCAGGGGAGTGGAGCTGGACGGGACAGGAGAGCGGCGGAAAGAGCCGGTTGCAGGAGACACCTTGCGCACCAGTCTGGAT
>URND01000039.1 GCA_900549105.1 uncultured Eubacteriales bacterium | reverse complement strand
AACGGCCACTATCACCGCAGTAATAAAGGCGGCGGCCAGTGGGAATTTTTTGACCTGCCGGAACAGTGGGCTATCCACTATGGCAGTCTTACTTTTCATTTGAAGCCATTTAGTTTCAAGCACACCGGGCTTTTCCCGGAACAGGCCGCAAACTGGGACTGGTTCAGCAAACTGATTCGAGATGCTCACCGCCCAATTAAGGTATTAAATCTTTTTGCCTATACAGGTGGCGCTACCTGTGCCGCCGCAGCCGCCGGCGCCAGCGTTACCCATGTGGATGCCTCGAAAGGAATGGTCACCTGGGCTAAAGAAAATGCCCGTTCCAGCGGTTTGGCTGATGCACCCATTCGCTGGATTGTTGATGACTGTGTAAAATTTGTCGAGAGGGAAATACGACGCGGAAACAGTTACGATGCTATCATTATGGACCCGCCATCCTATGGCCGCGGTCCAAAAGGCGAAATATGGAAAATTGAAACCAATATTTATCCATTTATCCAATTATGCACAAAGCTTCTCAGCGAACAACCGCTGTTTTATCTTGTGAATTCCTATACGACCGGTTTACAGCCGGCAGTGCTGACCTATATGCTGTCCACAGAATTAGTTCCAAAATTCGGCGGCCGCGTTATCTCCGATGAAGTCGGATTGCCTGTATCCGGCAACGGACTGGTTCTTCCATGCGGCGCTTCCGGCCGCTGGAGCCGGGAATAGACCCGTATAAAACAATAGACCCATATAAAACAAAAATCAAAAACGCCCGAAAGCCAACGCTGGCCCAAAGGCGTTTTTATATTTTACCACAAAAATTTTGCACTGAAATTAAATGGTTTCTTCTAAAATGTTCCAGATTTGCCACAAATCCTCAATTTCGTAATCCACTGAAATATTTTCCGTATTGACCTCGCCTTTTGCCCGATACCAGCAACAGGCAATTCCGGCATTCACACCGCCCTTCATATCGCTGGTCAGAGAATCACCGATAATCAATACACGGGCCAACTCCGACTTCGATGGTTCCTTACTTCCGAATACCCGCTCAAAACAGGCTTCAAAAAATTCCTTTTTAGGCTTTGGAACGCCAAGCTCATCCGATATAAAGCTGCCGTCCATAATTTTGTCAAAACCGGATTCTTTCAGCTTTGTCTTTTGAACATCAATCCAGCCATTCGTAACCACGTACTGCCGCAGCCCTTTCTCTTTCAGCTTCCTGCACAATTCAAGGGAATTATCCTGTATAAACCAGGCATGACTGAGATGTCCCTCATAACTCATCAAAAAAGTTTTAGGGTCAGCCTTTATCTTCTTTTTCCCCAGGAACTCCACAAAACGGCCAAGAAGCACTTCTTCTTTTGTCAGCTCCCCCGTTTCCAAACGCTTCCAATAAGAAATATTAATTTGGGAATACTCAGATATAAGTTCTTCTGTCGGAACCACGCCAACCTCCCTGAGACTCTGGCTCAGCGCTTTGGCTTCCGCCCGCTTAAAATCCATCAGTGTTCCATCAATATCCCAAAGTAAAATATCGTATTTCATAAAAGCATCTCCGCAAAAATCATTCTATATTATAAAATCGTATCCACTGTATACATCGGCTCAAAATCTTCCGTATCGCTGCACAAAAATCCGCCTTTGGCTTCCATGATTTCTTTAATAACCGTCCGGGCCTTCACCGAATCTCCCTCTTCATAGCTGACCACATAGATGGACTGGACTTTCCTCTCCTCAATGAATTCTAAATCCAAAGGGTCGACAAAACACTCCCGCCCATCCTGAAAAATAAGCGAATCGCTGTCCAGAACCACTTCCATCAAATTTAATTCCGGCCATATATCCACTTGCTCCGCATCCACGGATTTTACCAATGACATCAACTCCCTGGCATCCGTCTTTTCCGGCGTCATATAATAAAATTCAAGAATTTTCTTTTTCCGTTTTTGAGCTTCCACAATCGTACTTTTCTTTATCTTTTTCATTTTCATTCTTCTGTCTCCCATCCGGCATCCCGCATAATCTGCACAGCACTTCGCATAATCCGCGCTGTAATTCCCCAGATAACCCGGTTTTCATATTCATAAAATGCAACCGGATACTTTCCGGTATTCCAGCGATATTTATACCCATCCTGAACCTTGTCCCACGGAAAATTATGCGGCGGTTCCGTATACACATTATTATAGTAGATTCTCGGTTCATTTTCCATAAAAAACCGCAAAGGCACTGTAAATACTTCCAGCACTTCATCCCGGCTGAAAGTCCCCTGATATCCTCTCAGCGTCCCCAGATAAGGATAAATAATCATGTTAAAAGGCGATATAAAAATATCCATCGGCGCTTCAAGCCGAATCTGTTCCGGCGAAAGCAATAATTCCTCACAAATTTCCCGGCGGGCGGCCGCTTCCGCCGCTTCATCCCTATTACAGCCGCCTCCCGGAAAACATATCTCCCCGGGCTGGTGTTTCAGGCCAATTGCCCGCACTTCAAAAAGCACCTCGTATCCACTCTCCGTTTTAATCAGCGGTATTACCACCGCTGAGCGCCGATAACTTCCCATATCAATCAACGACGGCTTGCGCCCCCGCAGTTCCTCAAACATTCTATCGCTCCATTCCATCTCATCATTTTATATCCATTTTATATTTTACACTACCCCCTTTCATTTGAAAAGGGGAGCCTTGCACATATTAGAAAAGCTGCTTACACAGTATTCCCAGTATATGTCACAAAGCCCCCATTTATTTATGGTATGAGTTTAACATAACAGTCATCGGTCACATTTGTCCAATCAAAGAATTTCAAATATGCTTCATCCTGCCGCTCTTTCATGAAAATGACTCCCAAATGAACTGTTCGGGTTTCTCCTGTTTCAAAATCCGAAGCAAATATATGCTTACCGTTTGCGACATCGTCATAATCCGACCCGTCATAATAAACACACTCACTGCTCACGCCACTCAAGAACTCTTTTTCTTCTTCTCCGGTTTCCGGGTCTTCATAAATCAATCTGCCCCAGACAAAATTATCTTTTGCTTCCCCTTCAGACAGATTTTTAATCTCTGCCGTGATATAGGCAAATCCAAGATGCCTTTCCCCAAGGCTCTTTTCTACCAGGGCATTATTCTCCCACACGGATTCCTTCTGCTCATATACGGCAAAATTTCCATTCGCATCCAGCAGAGATAAAATTCCTTCATAATTTACGAAGTATTTCTGTTCAAGTCCCGATATATTATCTCTCAGTTCAATGTCCGTTACTGTAAAAGACAGGTTTTCACCGTCAATACTGTCTTCATAAGTCATGGGCTCTCCAATCTGAACCTGCCTTCCTTCTTTAACTATGACAGGCTTCTCTTTATAGGTTGTCCGTTTCTCAGAAAAAGCCTGATAAGTTTCTTCTCCCGTCGGCTCTAAAACAAGATTTTCAGCAACTTTTTTTGTCTCCTTCAGCGAAATGCCATCACGCCCAAAAACTGTCACAACCTGTCCCAGCTCTTCATAGAACATGATAATAATATAGGAATCCCCGGTATCCGCATTTTGTGTAAGAATATCCGTTTTTACACCATTCATTTCTACATGTTCCACGGAAGAAATATAATTAAAACTTTCGCTGGTATAAGTATTCATCAGTGCTATCGATAACTTCCCTCTTCCGCTCATATTTTTGTATTTCTTCATTTCATCCGAATTCTTAAAATGTTCCTGCAGATATTCATAACCTTCCGGAATATAATTCGGCACCAGGCGCACCGGCTGAACTGCAACACCATCTTTGACGCCGGCCGCTTCAAATTCATAAGTATACGCCCCATTTTCTCCGGTATGCTCCTGAGACTTGATACGGAACAGGCCGGAAAGCGCGCAGGCGCCTGCCGAAAGGATAATAGCCGCAGCAATTGCAGCAGCAACGCCCACGGGATGTCTGTACCATTTTTTCTCAGGCTTCAATTCATGCACCGGCATTTGTTTATTATTTTCCTGTTCGCCTTTTCCCTCTCCGGCCTTCTGAATTAATTTTTCCCGAAATTGATAATAGCTTTGTGAAAACTCGTGGTCCTCAAATGTATCATTATCCCAACTTTTCAAAATACTTTCTTCGCTGACCGTATATAGAAACTTTTCTTTATTCATTTTACACACCTGCACCATCCCCTATCATCTTAATTGCAATCTTTTTTGCCCGCTCATACCGCTTTGCCACCGTATCCTCTGAGATTTCCAGGAGTACGGCAATTTCCCTGTGACTCAGGCCAAAATAACACTTCAGTTCAAGAACTTCCCTGTATTTCTCATCCAGCGCCAAAAGAACTCTTTGAATCACATGCCGATTCTCCACAATGTCAATCCCACTTTCATTACTGGCCTTCTGATTCTTTAACATATCCTCCGGGTCATATATAACATTTCCCTTTTCCCTCTGGTTCCTGCGATATATATCTATAGCAGCCGACCGAATGACCTTTATCATAAAATGCTTAGTTTCCACAGATTCCGGAGATTCTATCTGATTCAAATGTGTCATCACCCGAAGAAAAGCATCCTGCACAGCATCCTCAGCCTGTCCCACATCTTTTAAAATCTGAAAGGCCGTTCCATACATTTTCTTTTCATAGAGTTGAAACAACCGTTCCAGTTTTTCACTATCTGCAAGCATCTTCATTTTACCTCCTGTCTCCTTATTGAGTACTCTAATAATTATAACGCAGCAGCCTGTAAAAATCTGACATCCGAATTTCATTTTCCCCAATAAAAAAAACAGGACGGCCCCCCAACGTAAATATTCGTTGAGAAACCGCCCGTGCATAGGCAAAGCTATGATTATAACAATTTATGCAATTTTTTTAGAAAGGTCCATCAATTCTCCCTGGAAAATGAAGTCATCCATCAATTTTAAATCTTTGGAAATTACAGGTTTAAAATCCATATGGGCAAGAATGTCCTTTTCAAGGTCAACACCCGGTGCAATTTCTGTGAGCATTAAGCCATCCTTTGTCAGCCTGAATACAGCGCGTTCAGTGATATAAAGGACATCTTTGCCCAGGCGCTGTGCATACTTACCGCTGAAAGTAATCTGCTCTACATGATTCATAAACTTGCGGCTCTTTCCTTCCTGGAGGATATGAAGTTTGCCATTTTCAACGGCAACTTCCAAACCACCGGCTGTGAATGTTCCGCAGAAGACAACCCGCTTCGCATTCTGAGTGATGTTAATAAAGCCTCCGCAGCCCGCAATCTTCGGTCCGAATTTGCTGACATTAATGTTGCCGGCTTCATCACACTGGGCCAGGCCAAGGAACGCCATATCCAGGCCGCCGCCGTCATAAAAGTCAAACTGGTATGGCTGATCCAGAATACATTCCGGATTCGCTACCGCGCCAAAGCTCTTGCCGCCAGCCGGAACACCGCCAATCGGCCCGGACTCTACTGTCAGTTTCAGGCCTTTAACGCCTTCTTCATTTGCCACGCTGGCAATACCTTCCGGAATTCCAATGCCAAGGTTAATAATCGCATTGCTCTGCAATTCCAGCGCCGCGCGGCGGCTGATAATCTTGCGAACTCCAAGTTCCATCGGTTTCAGGCTGTCCACCGGAACACGGATATCCCCGCAGTAAGACGGATTAAAATGCTCGCCAAAGGTCTGCATATGATTTTCCGGTTCTGAAATAACAATGGCGTCCACATATATTCCAGGAATCTTTACAAGTCTCGGGTCAATACTTCCGGCTTCAACAACACTCTCCACCTGAAGAACAACCTTGCCTCCGGAGGCCTTCACCGCCTGGGCAATTGAAAGACTTTCCAGCGTCACTGCTTCTTTTCTCATGCAGGCATTTCCATCCGGGTCACAATAGGTGGCCCGGATAAATGCCACATCAATAGGGAAAGATTTATAATAGAGGAACTCATCTCCATCAAGTTCGATAAGTTTCACTATATCTTCAGTTGTTTTTGAATTAATTTTTCCTCCGTCCAAACGAGGGTCTACAAAAGTTTCTAAACCAACATGTGTAATGGTTCCCGGCTTCCCTGCCGCAATATCTCTGAAAAGATGCGTAATAACGCCCTGCGGCAGGTTATAAGCCTCTACCTTGTTTTCCACCGCAAGCTTCTGAAGCTTCGGTGTAAGCCCCCAATGTCCCCCAATAATCTTCTTCAACATGCCTTCGTGGCCAAGGTGATTTAATCCTTTGTCCTTGCCATCACCCTGTCCGGCTGCGTAAACTAGCGTTAAATCTCTCGGACATCCTGTAGCCAGAAAACGTTTTTCCAAAGCTACCGTCAATTCCTCCGGATGGTTACATCCAACAAAACCGCCAACTGCAATCGTGTCTCCGCCCTTAACCAACATCGATGCTTCTTTTGCGCTCATAATTTTTCCCATAATAATACCTCCCATGCTATTGTTCTTACCCTTGTATCCTTAACTTGCTCATATTGTACTAAAATAAATACAATCTGTCCAATTCAGTTTACTCATAGAACAATAACTGGAAGGTATCGTTTTTCCACATCTATCCAGACAGTCTTCCCTATTTAACACGGCCGGCAACAGCAGCCGCACATCATATTTAACGCTAAAATCTGACAGCATATATTATCCATGGACATTTCCGGGCGGCCATAATTCCCAGCCATATTCCCATACCACTGCTGGCCCGACTGGAGCTGCTGCCAAAGCATCTGATACTGAGCATTATTGGGTTCCATTTCCATGGCCTGACGGGCCATTTCCTGAGCCCTCAAATTATTGCCAAGCCCTGCATTGGCAATGGCAGAGAAATAATACCACTGGCCATTACGATTCTGAATACCCTCCAAGACATTTAATGCCTCTCTGAAACGCCGGCTGTTAATGAAATTTGCCGCCGCCTGCATTTCCACCGTATCCGTATCCCCACCGGCCGTTTGGTTATTGGTTTGATAACCATAGGTTCTATATCCCTGTTCTCTTTCCTTCATAATCTGAGTATAGGCCTGCTGAATCTGCTTAAATTTCTCTTCGGCCGCCTTTTCCCCCGGCTTACCCACATTGGCATCCGGATGGTATTTCCTGCTCAGAGTTCGATAAGCTTTTTTGATTTCTTCATCCGACGCCGATGGTGAAACGCCCAATATATCATAAGGATTCATCCTTGACTTCCTCCGTTTTGTTTTTATCGTTCCTAATCTTTATATACTTACTCCATACTCCAGCATACAGTATATTCCGCAAAATTTCAACATCTAAGCTCAATGGAAGCTTCTCAAAGCTCCGGGCGCAGTCCGCCATCATCAAATCCAACATGGAAAACATTCTTTTTTCAAAATCCGGCCGGCTTCTGTATGCCGCCAGCGGGTTAAAGCGATGCTTCTTGACATCCCGGTCCAAATCCTCATAGGCATCCATCAGATAAATGAACTTTCCAAGATAAAAGCCAATATCCGCCAGCATCTCCGACCAGATATCCCCTTTCCAGTTCATAATTTCGCCGAGCATTGTCCCCGTCAGCCCGGCCAGCACATCCAAATCCTTCTCGCCGGACCGTTCCGCCGCCTCCAGCCGGAAAACATAATTTTTCACCGCCCGATACTGTCTCGGATAACGGTGAATCAGCTTGCGGACCTTCCCCTGAATCAAGTGCATCTGCACCAGGGCCTGGGGTTTTCTGTCATCCATCCAATGGTCCCTGAACAGATAATAGCTCAAAACCATTGTCATATCCGCCGCATAATCCAGACAGGGATTCTCATATATTTTTAATTTACGCATTGGATGCAGCAGACATCGGTACATTCGCTCTTTTCCCGTTTCCTCATCTTCATAAAGGGACATATGAAGCATCGCCATAAAAGTCATATCATTATTCAGGCATAATTGACCAAAGGGGCCATACTTGCGCTTTAATGTCTGACACAAGCCGCAATATACCCCCCTGTATTCCCGATAATCTTTAATTTTCAATTCCGGTTCATTAATAACCACATATCCAAACATAGAAACCGCCTAACTTCGCTTGATAAAATCCGTCCCGCATTTTGGACAATGAATACTGATTTTCCCTTTGCCCTTCGGTACACGGACTTTCTGCTTACACTGAGGACATTTATAAATGTGGTATCCCTTATTGCGCTCCATGGACTGTTTCTTTCCGGCAAACCACCCGGTCAGACGATAGTAATGCTGCAAAAAGGCCTGATTCTCCGCGTATCTTTTCGATACATTTCTGGAGAGCATCCGAAAATAAATATAACCGATAAGTATCAGTCCAATCCAGTAAAATACCGAGATTTTCAAAAAAATCCCCAGGGCAACCAGCACCAGCGAGCAGACCGAAAGCACCTGGCTCATCTTATCAATTCCATAGCGTCCCATCATAAAACGCTGTAACTTGTTCCGCATATACATCGTCCTTCCATTCATACAATGATATTACTATACTCTTTAACCCACAGGAATTCAATTAAACTTTACTGGATTTTTCCTAAAATATTTCTAAAATTTCTGAATCGGGTCCGAATCATCATCCTGAATTTTCTCTATATTCTTAATTACAATATAATATCCCTGTTTATCGTTGATTTCCACATAAACCCGGTCGCCGACCTTATGCCCGAAAATCGCTTTGCCAATCGGTGATTCTGTACTGATGCGGCCTTCCAGGGAATTGCCCCGAATCGTAGTTACAAGTTTAAACCGCTCCGTTTCATCGTCATCCTCAAAATAAACATCCACAAAATTGTTTAATCCCGCCTCATCCTCTTTGGATTCATCGGTCACAATCTTTGCTGTCCGTATCATTCTCTCAAGATAACGAATCCGGCTTTCATTCTGATTTTTCTCTTTTTTAGCCGCATGATATTCAAAATTCTCACTCAAATCCCCATGGGAGCGGGCCTCCTTGACCGCCTCGAGCGCATTTTTTCGAACTACCAGTTTCCGGTATTCAATCTCCTCTTCCATCTTTTTGATATCATTTTCCGTCAATTCATTATACATTTCTGCTCACCTGTCCTAAAATCTCCAATAATTCGTCCACATCTTCTTCCAGCGTCGCCCAACTGGATGCAAACCGCACAACCGTCCGGCCATCCTCCAGTTTTTCCCAGAAGCTGTAGGAAACTCTGCCATTCAAAGCAGACAGTTGGCTGTCATCCAAAACGACAAACTGCTGATTTGTCGGCGTATCCAGATAAAATGTATATCCATGCTCCATAAGCCCTTTTTTCAGTTTCATCGCCATATCGATGGCATGGCGGCTGATGTCAAAATATAAATTCTCCGTAAACAACGTATCAAACTGAATACCAAGAATACGTCCTTTCGCCAGAAGGGCGCCATGCTGCTTGATGCTTGTAAAGAAATGAGGAATCGTTCCCTTTTTCGGCAAAACCACAGCCTCGCCAAAAAGAGCGCCGACCTTCGTCCCCCCAATATAAAAAGCATCACAGTTTGCCGCAATATCCTTCAGGGTGACATCCGTTCCCTCCGCCATAAGGCCATAACCCAAACGGGCGCCATCCATGTATAAAGGCAAATGATATTCTCCGCAGACTTCATGCAGTTCTTCCAGTTCCGACTTTGTATACAAAGTTCCATATTCCGTTGGATGGGAAATATAAACCATTCCCGGCCAAACCATATGTTCATGATTTTCATCGCCATAATAACTTTCCATATAGGCTTTCAATGTCTCCGGCAAGATTTTTCCCTGAACTCCCGGAACCGTCAGCACCTTATGCCCTGTCGCCTCCACAGCGCCGGCCTCATGGACACTGATATGGCCCGTCTCAGCGGCCACAACACCCTCATAGGATTTCAGCATGGAACCGATGACTGTCGAATTCACCTGAGTTCCGCCAACCATAAAATAAACTTCTCCTCCGGGGCAGCCGCAGGCATCGAGAATTTTTTCCTTTGCCCTTTCACAATAAATATCCGTACCATATCCCGGCGTTTTTTCCATGTTTGTTTCCATCAGCCGCTGCAATATGGCCGGATGGGTCCCTTCCATGTAATCACTATCAAAATGCTGCATTCTCGTTACTTCCCTTCATCAGTTTTTACCTGACCCTAATTATAACGAAAATACAGCATTATGACAATAGATGGATTTAATTAAGCTCCGACAGCCCTGTCTTCTGTCGGCTTTTTATAATTCTCATACTGTTTCTTTTTATGCTCCGTATGATTCCAGATATCATCGGCGCTCGGCTGCCAGCTGGCCGCATATTCCGTACACTTGCCGCAGAGATGCTCTACCGGTTCCGGAGATTCCAAATCTGTACTGTGGGCCCCGGTCCGATGAACCATTTCCTGAAGTATTTCCGGATTTTCCAGCATTGGACACGGGCGGAGATGATTCTTATTAAACGGCTGGCCCTCATGATAAGCCATGAACAGCGGGCTCTTCAAAATTTCAAGAACGGACATATCGTGGATATTCGCATTGGAATAATGGATAAATACACACGGTTCCGCATCTCCGGCCGAATTGATATGGAAATAATTCCGTCCTCCGGCGATACAGCCGCCCACGTATTCACCGTCATTCTGGAAATCCATTGGGAAGAATTCAATATCCGATTCGGCTGAACGGATATGTCGGATTCTCTGAATCATATATTTACGCTGCTCCACCGTCGGCATCAAATCCGGCACCGCATTATTGCCTACCGGCATATAATGGAAATAAAATCCAAAGCGGGCCCCCTTCTCAGAAATCATCCTCAGGAATTCATCGCTGGTGACCGCCTCGATGTTATAACGGGTATAGCAGATGGATGTGCCGAAAATAATGCCGTATTTCTTAAACAAATCCATGGCGTTCATCACCGCATCATAATGTCCGTCGCCGCGGCGGGCATCATTTGTCTCCGGCGTACCTTCAATCGAAAGCTGGAATGTAATATTTCCAAGCCGGACAACCTCCTGGCAAAAGGCATCGTCAATCAATGTGGAATTCGTGTAAATAGAAAACTCAACATCGTTGTGCTTTTCAGCCAGACGCAGAATATCTTTCTTACGCACCAGCGGCTCCCCGCCAGTCAGCATATAAAGATAGATGCCCAGTTTCTTACCCTCTGTAATAATCTTATCCATATCCTCAAAACTCAGGTTATGTTTATTGCCGTAAGTCCCGGCCCAGCATCCTTCACAGTGCATGTTGCATGCGGAAGTTGGGTCAAATAAAATGAGCCACGGAATATTACAGTTATAAATCTCCCGATTTTTACGAATCATTTTTGTTCCGCGGATAAAAGCTTCGAAACCGAGATTCATAATCGCTGTTTTGGCCACATTGGGATTTGTTTCATCCAGTACCCGGTTAATATAACGTATCCATTTATTATTCGGATCTTTAATGGCGGCTCTTACTTTATCGTAGTCCGCTTTCCTAAATCCTTTTCCCCAAAACTGTTCCGCCAGATTCACCGCATCCAGAAAACCCTTTTCCCTGTCCTTATCTACCTGCTTCAATACGGTATCCACCAACACTCCAACAGCCTTTCTCTGCATCGCATGAGATAAATTGCTAATTGCTGTATTCATAACGTTTCCTCCTTCTTATATACCTGCTTCCCGGCGTACGTTCATATAAACGCCGGCAACCGCCAACATAAATGCGCCGCTAAGGTTTATGCCCGATGGCCCTTAACGCCGCCCCAATATCCACTCCAAAGTCCGCTGATGACCACAATGCCTATCGCCATTTGTCCACCGCCTTCTATTATTCTATTAAACATTTCTGTCTTTATTTACCACCCATCATAAAAAAAAAGATTGAACCTGTTAAGATTCAATCTTTGTCTTTTGTTTACTATTTTCGACACCTTCTGCAAAATGTCATTTTTTTGAGACATTTGACGGATTTTGTTTGCCGCCGCGGCGATGAATTAAATCCAGCAGAGATTCAGACAGCAGCACCTTCAGCGCCTCAAGAACCGCGTCTACTTCTATCTGCATCCCCTTTTGTACCCATTTGTTGATACCGAAGGTAATACTGTAAGCATAATACTCCGCAATATTGTCCATCGTCAGCATCGGATTTCCACTATCATCATCCGTCATCCGCTCCCGCATAACATCCAGCAGCAATTCCTTTAAAAGCCGCATGACAATTCGTTGAAAAATACGGTCCTCTCCGATTTTTACCACGCGAATATAAAATTCATTCTCTTTCTTCATCGTGGCAAGAATCAGACGCGTAGCTTCCTCAAGCATGTCACAGGCTACCAGCGTCCGGGCCGGTTCAACCAGTTCCTGCTTAAGAATATACTCGACAACGTCATACTTATCTTTAAAATGATTATAAAATGTCGGACGTTTTACATTCGCCGCATCGGCAATCTCTTTCACAGTTATCTTTTCAAAAGGCATCACTGTGATTAAATGTTTCATTCCTGCAGCCAATGCTTCTTCCGTGGTTTGCGATTTTTGATTCATACGTTGTCTCCCCCCGATGCTGCACCGCAAAAATAAATATTATTCATCTTTTTGAAGAGCGATAACACCCGTTCGAGCCATCTCAATAATACCGAAAGGCTGGACAATCTTAATAAAACTCTCTATGATGTCCGGACTTGCCTCCAGCTCCACAATCATACTTTTCGTAGATACATGAGAAACTTTCGCATTCATGATCATGCAGACTTCCATAATATCTTTCCGGGTTGTGCTGTTGTAGGAAACCTTTATCATCAAAAGTTCCCGGCACACACTCTGCAGTTCTTTCAGACGCCGCACTTTGATGACATCGACTTTCTTATTTAACTGCTTTTCAATTTGGTCTATGACTCTGGCATCCCCTGTAGAGACGATGGTCATATTGGATATCTCATGATTATCTGTTTCTCCAACGGCAAGGCTGTCGATATTATAGCCCCGTCGCGCAAACAGCCCGGCAGTTTTTGATAACACACCGGCCTGGTTTTCAACCAGTACGGAAAATATACCTTTCATCGGCCTCTACTCCTTTACTTTATCAAATTTATACACATGGCAGACAAACAGCGCTGAATTCTCACATGCGAGGAAAGCCTCTATCGTCTCATCCATCTTTGACATATCTCTCAGATGGAAATAGTCCATATCATAGGCTTCCGCAATCTTCTTCAGATTCGGAATGTCTCCCAGTTCCACTGCGATATAATTTTCATTATAATTATTATACTGATATTCCCGAACAAGGCCGAGATACATATTCTTCATAATAATAATCTTGATTTTAATATTATTCTGAAGCATGGTTGCCAGCTCATTCATGGACATCTGGAATGAACCGTCGCCGCAGACAGCAACAACCTGCCGGTCCGGCGCCGCCATTTTGGCGCCGATAGCCGCCGGAATGGCATAGCCCATCGTCCCAAAACCTCCGGTTGTCAGAAAGCGGCCCTTTTTCATAACATAGTTGTCCGCCGACCAAAGCTGGTTCTGACCCACGTCCGCAACATAGACAGCATCCTCGTCCATCCTCTCCGTCAAATGTTCGACAAACAGACACGGATTAATAAAACCTTCATGGAATGTCCGATGGTCCACACAATTGACTTTAATGCTGCGCAGCCGTTCAACCCAATCCTCAAAAGAAACATGGATATCATATTCCATCAGGCTCTCAAAAATCAGACGGGCATCGCCGACAAGCGGAATCGTCGGACCGATATTTTTTCCGATTTCCGCCGTATCAATATCAATATGAATAATGAGACGGTCCTGCTCCAACTTCGAAAGTGCGCCGATGGAGCGGTCATTCACTCTGGCTCCAACGATGATGAGCAAATCACTCTCCGCCACTGCCCGGTTCGCATAAGGCTTGCCGTTCGTTCCAAGCATTCCGAAAAACAGAGGATGCCGTTTTGGCATACTTCCCACACCCATCATAGTCGTAACCACCGGAATACTGTATTTCTCACAAAATTCCTGGATTACCGGTTCCGCATGGCCGAGGATAACGCCGCCTCCGGCACAAATCAACGGTTTCTTCGCCTTCTGAATCGCTTCAACAACTTTCTTTATCTGAACAATATGGCCCTTTACCTTTGGCTTATAGCCCCGAATTGAAACCTCGCCCGGCTCTTTATATTCAAATTCCTGTTTCTGGATATCAATCGGCACATCAATCAGTACCGGCCCCTGTCTTCCCGTGGAAGCGATATAAAATGCTTCTTTAAAAATCCTCGGAATATCCTTTACGTCTTTAACAAGATAGCTGTATTTTACAAATGGTTCGCATGCACCGGTAATATCGGCCTCCTGAAAAACGTCTTTTCCCAAAAGGCGGGTCGATACCTGGCCGGTAATCGCCACCATCGGTATACTGTCCGCATACGCCGTAGCAATACCGGTAATCAGATTCGTTGCCCCCGGGCCTGAAGTGGCGATACAAACCGCCGGTTTTCTTGTCACACGGGCGTAACCGCTTGCTGCATGTCCGCCATTCTGCTCCTGACGGACTAAAATACTCTGAATCTTTGAGTCATAAAGGCTATTATAAAACGGAGCAATCGCTACTCCCGGATAACCAAATACCACATCGATTCCCTGAGCTTCCAAACATTTCACCATGGCATCTGCACCTGTCATTCTTCTTCACCCCCGTAATAATAGATAGATACTATATATATTAATTCAAAACTTGTCTTCATTCAACACCAAATTTCTACATTCTTCATTAATCCGGCTTTCGCAGGAGCGCATCGCCAAAATCGTCTTTTCAAACAAGTCGTTTAATTCCCATCCAAGACGTTCTGCTCCCTGGCGAATGACATCTCTGGAACATCCGGCCGCAAATCGTTTATCCTTAAATTTCTTTTTCAGACTGGAAACTTCCATATCCATAACACTTTTCGAAGGGCGCATCCGTGCCGCTGCGCCAATCAGCCCTGTCAGTTCATCCGAAGCAAACAGTACCTTTTCCATCTCATGCTTCGGCTCCAAATCGCAGCAGAGGCCATAGCCGTGACTGCAAATCGAATAAATCATATCCTCGCCGACACCGGCTTCCCGCAAAAGTTCCGGCGCCTTCACACAATGTTCCTCCGGATACAGTTCAAAATCAATATCATGAAGCAGACCGACAATTCCCCAGTAGTCCTCTTCTTCGCCATAACCGAGTTCTTTTGCATACCAGCGCATCGTTCCCTCCACAGTCAAACCGTGCTGAATATGAAATGGCTCCTTATTATATTTCTGAAGCAGCGCCAGCGCTTCTTCTCTTGTAATATTACTCTTCATCCTGCTTTACCCCTATTTCTCCCATGAATTTCCATAAGTATCTAAAAATACCTGTTCCTCAAGATATCTGTCGATGGCCGGCCGCTCCTTTGTTGGTTCGCCCAATGCGATAATACCCAGTGGTTCCACATTCTCCGGCAGTTTGCAGACTTCCTTCATGCAGTCCACCCGGTCCTCTTTTGGATATACGCCAAGCCATAAAGAGCCAAGTCCCAAATCCGTCGCTTCAAGCAGCATATTCTCCATGGCCGCAGAACAATCCTGAATCCACCAACCCTGTCCCGGGTCCTGCTCCTTTGATAAATCCGCACAGACAAGAATGGCTGCCTGAGCTGTTTTCATCGCAAAAGCATTCACATGGACTTCTGAAAATTTCTTATAAATTTCCGGGTCACGCAAAACAACAAATACCCATTCCTGACTGTTCTTTGCACTCGGCGCCGCCATTCCCGCCCGGATAATCTGTTTTATCTGCACATCCGTTACCGGTGTTTCCGTATATTTACGCACGCTGCGGCGTTTAAATATTGTCTCCATAACTAAATCTCCCTCCATTTAATACGTCATTACCATAAAGTATACATTTTCCATCCGGGTTTGTCTACTCCTGTCTGCCTATGGAATAGCATAAAAAACGAGGCCGGCAAAAGCCGGCCCCTTCATCAGATATTATTCGACCGCCTTGAAAGCTTCCTCAAGGTCCTCAATAATGTCATCAATATTTTCCGTTCCTATAGAGAGACGAATCGTATTCGGCTTGATTCCCTGTTCCAAAAGTTCTTCTTCCGTGCACTGGCTGTGGGTTGTCGTTGCCGGATGAATCACGAGGGATTTGACATCCGCCACATTGGCCAGCAGGGAAAACAGTTCCAGATTGTCGATAAAGTCCTTCGCCTTCTGGGCATCGCCTTTAATCTCAAACGTAAAGATAGAACCGCCGCCCTTCGGAAAATATTTCTTATATAATGCCTGCTGCTCAGGGTCATCCGAAACGGACGGATGATGCACCTTTTCAACCTGGGGATGCTTATTTAAATATTCCACAACCTTCAGCGCATTTTCCACATGCCGCTCTACCCGAAGGGATAAAGTTTCCAGCCCCTGAAGGAAAATAAACGCGTGAAATGGCGACAGGGTTGCGCCCGTATCCCGGAGCAGAATTGCCCGAATCTTTGTGACGAAGGCCGCCGCACCAGCGGCTTTTGTAAAGCTGACGCCGTGGTAGCTTGGATTCGGCTCAGTCAATGACGGGAATTTACCGCTGCCCTCCCAGTCAAATTTGCCGCCGTCAACAATGACACCGCCGATGGTTGTTCCATGCCCACCGATAAATTTTGTTGCCGAATGGACGACGATGTCCGCACCATATTCGATTGGCCGCACTAAATAAGGCGTGGCAAACGTATTATCCACCACCAGCGGAATCTTATGGGCATGGGCGATGGCTGCAACTTTCTCAATATCCACCACATCGGAGTTCGGATTTCCCAGTGTTTCAATGTGAATAGCCTTCGTATTCTCCTGAATCGCCGCCTCAATCTCTTCATAATTAAATGGGTCCACAAAAGTTGCCTTAATTCCATATTCCGGCAATGTATGGGCCAGAAGATTATAAGTTCCGCCGTATATATTTTTTGCCGCTACAATATGGTCCCCTGCATGGGCCAGATTCTGAATTGTATAAGAAATTGCCGCCGCGCCGGAAGCTGCCGCAAGGGCTGCCACGCCGCCTTCAAGAGCCGCAATCCGCTGCTCAAACACATCCTCTGTCGGATTAGTCAGACGTCCATAAATATTCCCTGCGTCTGCAAGGCTGAACCGGGCCGCCGCATGCTCACTGTTCCGAAAGACATAGGAGGATGTCTGATAAATCGGCACTGCCCGCGCATCAGTCACCGGGTCCGGCTGTTCCTGCCCAACATGAAGCTGTAAAGTTTCAAATTTTAAATTTCTTTCCGCATATGATTTCTTTCCCATAACTTACCTCTTTCCGCAGACTGTTTTCCGCTATTACAATATATTTTTATATAATTCCTACCTGTTTACAAGGTAATAATAGCACAGTCCCCTTTGCGCGTCTAATACGGAAATTCACTAGCCAGCTATAGGTTTTTCTTCTAACTTATTCACTTTTTTTGCATATTCCAATAAACGGGCATTGGCCTTATCCCAAAATCCAAAGGAATCCCGACAGCAAATCACTCTCTGACATCTGTCGATAGCCGCCTTTGCCGCAGCTACCTGTGCTTCGGAAACGGTTTCAAAGGGTTCTGCCCCAATCACCTCCGCCGCCAAAGCCTTTGCCGTCGGATAATCCAAATCATTTTCATATAAAATGCCAGTGACAAAAGGAATACCTCTTCGCTGAAGCTGTCGGAAAATCTTCCGTCCGGCCCCCGCGCCGCCGATAACAAAAACCTCCGGCGGCCCTTTGGGCGCTTCCAGCTCCAACAGGCCGCTGCCCTCCTCAAAGCTTCCGGCAGTCATTCCAAAAAGCCGGGCGATATAACCCGGTTCAAATATTTCCTCCGGCGGCCCGAATTTTTCCACACAATCGCCCTTCACACAGAGAATTTTATCCGAAACCCGCTCGGCCAAATCTAATTCATGAAGAGACATAATAACGGAAAGCCTCTTTTTCCGGGTCATCTCCTGGAGAATTGTCATAAATTCCAGTTTATATTTTACATCCAGATAGGATGTCGGCTCATCCAGCAAAATAATTTCCGGCTCCTGGCAGATGGCCCGGGCCAGCATGACACGCTGCCTCTGGCCGTCGCTGATTTTCATAAAATCCTGGTCCCGCAGCCCGGTCATATGAACGAGCGCCATGGCCTCTTCAACCGCCTTCCGGTCCGCTTCGGATAAAATTCCAAACTTCCCGGTATAGGGATAACGCCCTGTTGCCACAATATCCTCACAAGTCATCATTTCTGAATGAATCCTCTCCGTGAACACCACAGCCATTTTCCGTGCCAGTTCATTTCCCGACATCCGCGTCAATTCCCGGCCATCCAGATAAACCGCCCCGCCCAAAAGCTTTAATTGTCCGGCAATACTTTTTAATATTGTAGATTTTCCGGCGCCGTTTGGACCGATAAGGCTTAATATCTCCCCTTGCTGAATATGAATTTTAATATTCTGAATGAGGGGAATTCCCTGATACCCCACCGTCATGGACTTAGTATAAAAATATTTTTCTCCCATAGGTCACATCTTCTCCTTTTGACGGTATATCATCACCAAAATAACTACCGGTGCTCCAAACACGGCAGTCACCGTGCTGATACTCAATTCCGTCGGCGCAAACAATGTCCGGGCAATCAAATCACAAAACAGGCAGAACACACCGCCCCCTAAAAAGCAGGCCGGAATCATAAGAATCGGCCTCGATGTCCGAAAAAGGTTCTTAACCAGATGGGGAACCGCAATCCCCACAAAGGATACCGGCCCGGCAAAAGCGGTAATACAGGCCGCCAGAACGCTGGACAAAACAACCAGGGCCGCCCGGAACATCCGAATATTTATACCCATATTCTGGGCATAACCCTCTCCCATCTGATAGGCGCTGATTGGCTTGGACATAAAAAAGACGATGATAAAAACGATAAGGACAACCAGCGCCATCACCGCCACATTATCCCATGTGATACCGGAAAAGCTCCCCTTTGACCAGTTGTGCAGATTCACAATATCCGCATCATCCGCAAAGGTGACGACTAAATCCGTAATAGCTGAACAGATATAGCCAATCATCACGCCGCTGATGATGAGCATGGACATCCGGTTCACCTTCCGGGACATGAGAAGTACAAACCCCATAGAAATCATGGCCCCGACAAAAGCGGCAATGATCATCACCGCCGAGCTGGCCCTCAGAGAATTCCCGAGGGAAAACACCATCACCAAAGCCACCGTCAGCTTCGCCCCTGACGAGATTCCCAGAACAAAAGGCCCGGCAATGGGATTGTGAAAAAATGTCTGCAGCAAATATCCGGCAAGCCCCAAAGCGCCGCCAAGGATAATAGCCGCCAACGCCCGCGGCAGCCGGATTCTCCATAGAATATTGGCCGCAGTTTCCCCAATATCCCGTCCCAAAAGACTTTTTATAATTTCATCCGGAGAAATAGAAACGCTTCCGGCACAGATATTCCACACTAAAAATACCAACAGCAGCCCGGCCAGTACAGCAAAAGACAGGATATAGCGAAGGCGGCGGCCTCCGGCAGAAATATTTTTTTCTCTATGGGCGTTTGTTTCCATACTCTTATCCTCTCTTATTTCAACAAATACATATAGGCCGTATCCGCAGCCTCGCCCTCAGTCAGCATTTTATAAACATCCATGATAAATGTTCCCAGAGACATGGATTCCTGATAAAAATTGCTTGTCGTACACCACACATGTCCCTCTTTGACTGCTTTGAAGTCTTTCAGTAAATCACTTTTTGACAACAGTTCATCCATTGAACCGATTTCTCCATCCACCGTACTGTTATAGATGAGATAATCCGCATCCTTCGCCCCGGCATAAAATTCCTCAATCTGCATATTGGTTGAGGAGGATTTGCTCTCTGCGTCCCCAAGATTCTCAAATATATATTTTCCTCCGGCCAGTTCAATCATTTTTGGCACGTAATCCGAAGACTTCCGGACATTCACCGCACCGTTGGCCGTCAGATAAAAGAAAGCCACTGTTTTGCCTGTATTCTCCTGATGACTGATTTCCGGCAAAGTTTCTGTCTGGGCCTTAAATGCCGCCTCGGCTTCAGCCTCCCGCCCCATCAGCACACCATAGAGTTTCACCCACTCCATCCGTCCAAGGGGATGGGATTCATAGCTGGAACGGTCAATCAGCACCGGAATACCGAAACCTTCAAGCTGCTCCTGAACTTCCGGCGTGTGGGTAATCATCATATTTTCAATAGCCAGGCGGCAGCCCTCGGATAAAATCCGCTCATAATCGGGCATACTGTATTTTCCCGCATAAAGTATCTCGCCGGCCTCCATCGCCGCCTTCGCCTCTTCAATATGCCAGCCGTCCGCATCGGTTCCCGAAAGCCGTATGGCATCCATGGCATTAATCGACCGAAACATATCCATCACCGCCGTAGCTACCATATAAATATGGTCCACAGGCTGTTTCAGGACAACAATATCTTCATCCAGATTCTCCGGCGTCTCCTTTCCTTCCGGCACAACTAAAAAGCGACTGCCGTCGGATATGGAAATAAGGGCGCAGCCGCCGCTGTAATTGTCAATGGCAAATTCTTCGGCATAATCCAGATGCATCCGACCCTCATATTCAAGCTCCGGACTGATATCTCTGTCCTCAGACAGCCTGTCCCCCGTCTCCTTCGGCGAACCGCAGGAGACAAGAGCTGTCATTGTTAATATAAAGATAAAACAATTGAAAATTATTTTTTTAAGCTTCATTTGAAGTTCCCTTCTTTTTCCGAAAAATAAGTGAAAGGGCAGCCGCAGCGCTGGCAGCCAGGGCAATCCCGACAGCAATCGCTGTAAAGTTAGTGCTGCTCTGAATCGACCCCTTATCAAAGATGAGGGTATACTCGATTTCATGGGGCGCACTCATCGCTGTCGTGTCCGCTGTCACTGTCATAGCTTTGTCAAACACAAGCACCGGAATCTCAAAAACGCTGTTTCCCGACTGATTTACGGGAAGATATTTTTCACCGTTGACAATCATATAGTCATAATTTGAACTGCTCCACTCAATAACGGCCGTTGCACTCCCATCTTCAATCTTAAGAACTGCCGGCGATGTAATCTCTGCTCTTCCCGTGCCTCCGGCCAAATCCACCTGAACGGTGTATTCTCCGTCCTTCAAATCAAGGGGTTCCGCTTCCAGGGCAAAGGCTTCCGCCGGAAGGGTTTCTGCTTTGAAAAAGATTTGATGGTCGTACCATTTTTCCTTCCGCTTACTAAAACTGGTACATTCCAATTCTTTGTTCAGGGCTTCCACCGGCACTTCATAAGTATAAGCGCCCTCGCTGTCTTCCACAAATGGCGCATAGGCTGATTCCGCAGCCGCCACAGCCTCTTCTCCGGTTCCCATAAACAGCTTTAAATAGCCTTTGCCGCCCAGAGTGAGCACCGCGGTCATCTCGCCGTTCTTTACTGTCAGGTCCGCATGGACAATGCGGAACATGGAAGAACTGGAATCCACCTCTATGGCATAAGTTCCCTCGTTTAAGTTTTCTGCGTAAACAGGTTCCGCCCCTTCCTCGCCGACGGTCTGCTGAGCGGCTCGCTCATCATCCCCGGCAATCAAATCTGAATTTTCCTCCCCATGGCAGATTACCGGTGTGCCAAGCACACCGGTAACCATCATGAGAAGCGCTGCAAAATATACTATTCGTTTTTTCACCATCGTTTCTCCCTGTCATTCAATTATTTAAGACGGTCAATAGCCGCCTGTGTATGTGCTGCATAAATTTCCCGAATCGCCGGAAGCTCGCCAAGACCTTTAAGAATACACTCAACTTCATAATCTGCCGCTTCGAACTGGCTCTTCCAGGAATCTTCCTCGTCACCAGCCATATCATTATTGGCATGGTCACCGGCAACAACCATCAGAGGCTCCAATACAACTTTTGTGTATGCCCCTTTTGCGGCAAGGGCTTCCATTAAATCTTCCAGAGAGGGCTCCGCTTCAACAGTTCCAATATAATAATTTTCATAACCGCCGGCTGTCAGCTTTTCCTGGAGTTTTGCATAGATACCGTTGGAATCCGCTTCTGTCCCGTGGCCCATAAAGCAGATGGCTGTCTGGCCGTCATCATAGGATGCTGTTTCTTCTGCGATTGCTTTAGCTACAGCTTCAAAATCCTCATCGCTGGTCAATAATGGCTCCGCAAGAACTACCTGCTCAAATTTGTCTTCATAATCTTTAAGGGCATCCGCCAAATCCGTATACTCATAACCATTCATCAAATGGGTTGGCTGAACAACCAGAGTCTTTACTCCATCCGCTGCAGCTCTGTCCAAAGCTTCTTCCACATTGTCAATTTCAAGACCATCGCGCTCTTTCAGTTTATCAATGATAATCTGGCTTGTGAAGGCACGACGCACTTCATACTCCGGATAAGCGTCTGCAATCGCGGTTTCAATAGCGCCAATTGTAGCCTCTCTGCTGTCGTTATAGCTTGTTCCAAAGCTGACAACCATAATCACCTTATCGGCCTTTGTTTCTTCTTTCTTATTACCGCATCCGGACAAAATCATTGTACCCACCAGGGCTGCTGCTAAAAATGCTGCGAATCTCTTTTTCATGGTTCTCCTCCTCTTTCTGACTTTTTCAGTCTGACTGTATCGTTGAATAATATACAGGAAGCACCACCAGAAAAACCCGCGCCTCATCCGCCCGCATAGAAAATAGAAAAAAGAAACCCTCTGCTAAAACTTGCAAAGGGCCGCATAATACAAAATCAAATTTCATATGTACAACCAATT
>URND01000038.1 GCA_900549105.1 uncultured Eubacteriales bacterium | reverse complement strand
GAAGAGCAGTTGGCCCATGTGGCGGAGGCTTCCCGCAAGGTTGCGATTTTGAGGTCGGCCAATATGTCCCTCGGTGTGAATACGGTGTTTAAGCTGGCGGCCATCGGGGCGCAGGTGCTGGCCCAGGCCGGATATGATATCGAGATTGTGGAAAAGCATCACAATCAGAAGCTGGATGCGCCTTCGGGGACAGCTCTGGCCATCGCGGATGCAATGAATGAAGTCCTTAATAAAGAATATGCTTATAAATTAGACCGCAGCCGGGAACGGGCAAAGCGGGGAAAGAAAGAAATAGGTATTCAGGCGGTCCGCGGAGGCAATATTGTCGGAGAGCATGAAGTATTTTTCTGCGGCCCGGATGAAGTTATCGAGATTAAACATACAGCATATTCCAAAGGTATTTTCGGAAAGGGCGCCATTTCCGCAGCCGCTTTTCTGAAAGGTAAAACACCGGGCATGTATACGATGAATGATGTCATTGCCGGATAAACAAATGGGGGTACAAATATGGGAAACAGCAAGAAAACAAGTGAAATTGATGCATTGCAGACAAGATATCTGGAAGTTTTATCAGAAATGTATCCGTCGATTGCCTCGGCGGCCACGGAGATTATCAACCTCCAGGCGATTTTAAACCTGCCGAAAGGAACGGAACATGTGCTCAGTGATATTCATGGCGAGGCGGAGCAGTTCTTCCATGTGCTGAAAAATGGTTCGGGAGCTGTCCGGGCAAAAATTGATGATGAATTTGGCAATTCTCTCTGTATTCGGGATAAAAAGCAGTTGGCGACGCTGATTTATTATCCGTCGGAGAAACTGGATTTGATTGAAAAAGAAGAGCCGGAGTTGGATGACTGGTATAAAATCACATTACACCGGCTGATTCAGGTGTGCAAGCGGGTGGCTTCAAAATACACCCGTTCGAAGGTTCGAAAAGCCCTGCCGAAGGATTTCGCCTATGTCATCGAAGAATTGATTAATGAAAAAGAAGAAATTACCAATAAAGAGGCTTATTATAATGGAATTATTGATACGATTATCCGTATCGGACGTTCCAGGGCCTTTATCATTGCCCTGTGCGAGTTGATTCAGCGGCTGGTTATTGACCATCTGCATATTGTCGGCGATATTTATGACAGGGGTTCCGGCGCTGCGGAGATTATGGACCATCTGATGAACTACCATTCTGTGGACATCCAGTGGGGGAACCATGATCTGTTGTGGATGGGGGCGGCTTCCGGCCAGCCGGCCTGTATTGCCAATGTCATTCGTATCTGCGCCCGTTACGGCAATCTGGCTACCCTTGAGGATGATTACGGCATTAACCTGATGCCGCTGGCGAATTTTGCCCTGGAAGTTTATGCGGATGATGATTGTGAACTGTTCCATGTGCAGGACCATGGCGGAGCGGATATGCTGAGCCGGATTGAGGAGCAGACAGAGATGAAAATGCATAAGGCCATTTCCATTATTCAGTTTAAGCTGGAAGGCCAGTTGATTAAACGGCGTCCGGGAATGCGGATGGACAACCGTCTGCTTTTGGATAAAATTAACCCGGAAAACTGGACAGTGGAGGTTGACGGCGGTACATATAATCTCCTTGACACGAAGTTCCCGACAGTTATGTGGAGCGACCCATATCAGTTGTCGAAAGAGGAAGAGAAAGTTATGAGGCGGCTGATTCATAACTTTAAGAACTGTGAAAAACTTCAGAAGCATGTGCAGTTTTTGTTGAAATCGGGCAGTTTGTATTTATGCTATAATCAAAATCTGTATTATCACGGCTGTGTGCCGATGAATGAGGACGGAAGTTTCAGGGAAGTCTATTTTCAGGGTAAGGGTTATAAAGGAAAAGCCCTCTATGATTTTATCGAGAAAAATGTCCGCCGCGGTTATTATCTCCCGGAATCCGAGGAAAAAACCTACGGCCAGGATTTGATGTGGTTTGCATGGACAAATGAAAACTCCCCGGTATTCGGCAAAGAGAAGATGGCCACCTTCGAGCGGTATTTCCTTGGCGAAAAAGATACGCATGAAGAGCGGAAAGACCCATATTACCGCCTTATTGAAAATGAAAATATCAATGAGCAGATTTGCGATAATATTATCCGGGAATTCGGGCTGGACCCGAAAACGGCCCATATCATTAACGGCCATATGCCGGTAAAACTTAAGAAGGGCGAGAGCCCGGTAAAGGGCAAAGGCAAGCTGTTTATCATCGACGGCGGTTTCTCAAAGGCCTATCAGAAAACGACAGGAATTGCGGGCTATACGCTGGTTTATAATTCCTATGGATTAAAACTGGTAACTCATCTGCCTTTCGAAAGTGCGGAAAAGGCCATTAAAGAAGAAACGGATATATGCGAAGATATAAATGTCATTGAAAAATTGCTTGAACGCAAATATGTGGCAGATACGGATAACGGAAAAGTGATTCAGCAGAAAATTAATGATCTGGAATTGCTTTTGAAGGCTTACAGAAATGGTAAGCTTCGGGAAAATGCGGGTAAATAGGTAAGGCCCGGAGAGAAAAATATTTGGAGGAATCAGGAATGAAGGACGGATTTATCAGAGTAGCGGCAGCAACGCCGGATATTCAGGTGGCGGACTGCGAATATAACCGAAAACAGGTAGAAAGGATGCTGAAGGAAGCCTGTGAGCATAAGGCGCGGATGGTTGTATTCCCTGAGCTTTGTTTGACCGGTTATACCTGCGGAGACCTTTTTCTCCAGGAATTGCTGCTGAAAAGCTGTGTCAGTGAATTGGAAAAACTGCTGGAAGTGTCCCGGGGGATGGATATTCTCGGGGTGGTTGGCATGCCGCTTACGGTAAACGGCAAATTATATAATGTCGCCGTAGTCTTTAAGGACGGCGTGATTCTCGGAGTTGTGCCTAAAACCTTTATTCCGAATTATTCCGAGTTTTATGAAGCCCGTCATTTTGAGCGCGGGGTGAAAAAGCCAATGCTCATTTCCCTGGCAGGGCAGGAGACATGGTTCGGCGCCCATCTTCTGTTTGACTGTGTTTCGGTGCCTGGATTTGTGGTTGCCGGGGAAATCTGCGAGGATTTATGGGCGCCGAATCCTCCGAGCATATCCCATGCTCTGGCGGGGGCGACGGTGATTTTCAACGTATCCGCCAGTGATGAGACGACGGGAAAGGATGCCTATCGAAAGGAACTGGTGGGCAGCCAGTCTGCACGGCTCATTTGCGGCTATGTCTATGCCGGGGCCGGCGAGGGCGAGTCCACAACCGATTTGGTGTTCCCGGGCCATAACTTAATTTGTGAAAACGGGGTCTGCCTTTCCGAATCCAAACGTTTTGAGACTGGCATTGTCTATGCGGATTTGGATTTGGGGCGGCTCGGCAGTGAGCGCCGCCGTATGACCACATTTATCCAAAATGAAGACGTCGCCTATGTTCGCATATCCTTTGAGACAGAAGTTGAGCCATTGGAACTGCAGCGCTATGTGGACCCGCGGCCTTTTGTCCCTGCATCGGATACGGACAGGCGCAAACGCTGTGAGGAAATTTTGTCTATCCAGGCCATGGGCCTGAAAAAACGGCTTGCCCATACCCATTGCAGAAATGCGGTAGTCGGCATTTCCGGCGGGCTGGATTCCACACTGGCCCTGCTTGTGACGGTGAAAGCATTTGATATGCTCGGCATTGAGCGCAAAGAAATTAAAGCGGTGACCATGCCTTGTTTCGGAACAACGGATAGAACCTACAATAATGCCTGTCAGTTAGTGTGGGAACTCGGAGCAGAGCTTTTGAAAGTGAATATCCGGGAGGCGGTATCCCTTCATTTCAGGGATATCGGCCAGGATTTGGAAAAGCACGATGTCACCTATGAAAACGGGCAGGCGAGAGAGCGGACCCAGGTGCTTATGGATTTGGCAAATCAGTGCGGCGGCCTTGTCATCGGTACGGGGGATTTGTCTGAGCTGGCCCTCGGATGGGGCACCTATAATGGCGACCATATGTCCATGTACGGCGTGAATGCTTCCGTGCCAAAAACCTTAGTGCGCCATCTGGTGCGTTATTATGCGGATACATGCACGTCAGATACATTGAGAGAGGTACTGCTGGATATTCTCGATACGCCGGTCAGCCCGGAGCTGATTCCGCCGAAAGAAGGGGAAATCTCTCAGAAAACAGAAGATTTGGTCGGCCCTTATGAACTGCACGACTTCTTCCTGTATCATATGATGCGTTTTGGCTGTCCTCCGGCAAAGATTTTCCGGCTGGCGAATATGGCTTTTGACGGCGAATATGCCCCGGAAATTATTCTGAAATGGCTGAAGAACTTCTATCACCGTTTCTTTACGCAGCAGTTTAAACGGTCCTGCATTCCGGATGGACCGAAGGTCGGCTCAGTTGCTTTGTCACCGCGGGGAGACTGGCGGATGCCGAGCGATGCTTCGGCAAATCTCTGGAAAGCGGAACTTGAGAAGATAGAAATATTATCATTTATAAAGAAATGAAAAAAGCGGATTTATAATTTTTTGTCTACGAATGCAGGGGTTGTCGCACTAAATAATCAGTACACAGCTCCTGTTTAATTAATGTGTATCGATATATTGAATGTTGTGTAATTAGTGTGTATAATAGATGATGTAAGGAGGAGCACTAATGAAACAAAGAGATTTGATTAAGAAACTTGAAAGTGTTGGCTTTACTTTTGAAAGACACGGCGGAAATCATGATATATACAGAAGAGGTACTGATATAGAAAAGATTCCAAGACATAAAGAAGTTAATGAGAGTTTAGCAAGAATGATATTGAGAAAATGGAAATTATGATAGGAGAGTGAATTATATGAAACAAGTTTATCCAACTTTTATAGTAAATACAAATGATGGTTCTGAACATCCGTTTTTAGTTTGTGTTCCTGATATGGAAATTTTTACTGAAGGCAGTACCCTTGCAGAAGCTATAGAAATGGCGAGGGATGCTATTGGATTAACAGGAATTTCAATGGAAGATAATAAAGAAAAACTCCCTATACCATCTGCTCAAGCTGCTGCTGTTGAAAAGGTAAAACAGGATACGGAGGTTATTGATTTTTCAAAAGGTATTTTAACTTATGTGGATGTTGATTTTTCAGAGTACAGAAGAAAAATTGATACCAAAACAGTAAGAAGAAATGTTGCACTTCCTAGTTGGCTGAATTATGAAGCTGAACATGCAGGTATAAATGTTTCAAGAGTATTGCAAGAAGCATTAATGAATGTTTTGAATGTAAAGAGAAATATATAGTGTGTAAGGGAATAATTGATTATGCCGATTATTAATTAGGAGGCCATCGCCTCAATGATTTACTAAACCATTGAGGCGATGGCCTCCTGTTTTTCAGTTGGATGCCTTATCCAGCGCTGCCGAAATGGCGTTCAGCAGAATAGAAGCGGTATATTGGCTTGAGTCGTCATAGGTGACTTCACCGATGGGGATTCCGGCGGTGAGCTGAGAACTGATATCTTCGAGGCAGGATTCCAGCAGGGGATACATGGCGGTGACGCTCTCTTCGAGGGGCGCTGTCGTGATACTGTTAATATGGTCGGAGTCTACATTCACCTGAAGGCTGACCGGGTGGTCTCCCAGGACAATGGAGGTGGTATAGACGCCCGGAGTATATGTAGGTGCGGATGCCGGCTCGCTGGATTTTGTGTTATTTCTTAGAAAAAACATATAAATAAACAGGAAAATCATCAGCAGGGCTAACACGACAAAAACAAGTGTATAGATGATTTCCTTCATTTGAAGAATAATGATGCGTGTTTTTGAACCCATAATCGGCCTCCTTCAGAATACTTTAATATAACCTATGCAGGGGCCGGAAGGAATATGACATTCGAATGGGTGTGGAAGGGTTATGGAAAATATGTTATGATAAGTAACAGTACAGAAGGGGGTCATGAAATGTCACTTCAGATGGTTATTGGCGGAGCCGGAACCCGCCGCTCAGAAACAATGTACCGGAAATTAATTGAAGAATCCTTAGCCTGCCCTGAGCAGAATTTTTATCTGATCGTGCCGGAGCAGTACACGATGCAGACTCAGATGAAGATGGTTGAACTTCATCCGGGGCATGGGGTTATGAATGTGGATATTGTCAGTTTTCCGCGGCTGGCCTATCGTGTTTTTGATGAATTGGGAGGGATTCAGAAAACCATTCTGGAGGACACGGGAAAGAGCATGGTCATCCGAAGGCTTCTCTCCGAACATAAAGGAGAGTTGGAAGTCTTTGCTTCCAGTGTTGGAAAAAACGGCTTTGTCGGGCAGGCAAAATCCATGCTTTCCGAGCTGTTTCAATACAGTGTTCAGTCGGCCGAACTGTCGGAAAGCCGGAAACAGATTGGGGAGCACACCATGCTTGGAAAGAAGCTTGGAGATATTCAGATATTGTATGATGCCTTTAAGGAATATATGTCGGATACCTATATGACCTCTGAGGAACTTCTGGATGTTCTGGCCCGGAAAGTACCGGATTCGGGAATCATCAGAGACAGTATCATATATATTGATAATTTTACCGGTTTTACGCCTTCTCAATACAGTCTTCTGGAGAAGCTGCTGCTTTTGTGCAGGAAGGTAGTCATTGGCCTGAGCATTGATATCCATGATAACCCCTATGAATTGGGCCCGGAGTATCAGTTGTTTTATCTGACAAAGGAGACATTGTGGAAGTTAAATAAAATGTGTATACGCCTGAAAGTGGCCCGGGAGCCGGAGGCGCTGCTGGACAGGGCGGAGGGCCGGTCGGATTTGTCCTTTTTAGAACGGCATTTATTCCGTTTTCACCGGTTTCGGCCGTGGCGGGGGAAGCCGGAACATATAAAGGTCTATGCCCTTGGATATCCGGCGGAGGAAGTGCGGTTTGCCGCCGGAGAAATTCGCCGGATGGTGATGGAAGAAAATATGGCCTATAAAGATTTTGCCCTGATTACAGGGGATGTACTCCGCTACCGGGAAACGGCCAGAAGGCAGTTTGACGGCATGGGAATCCCGATTTTTATCGATGATAAGACGAACCTCTCTGAAAACAGTTTTGTGGAAATGCTCCGCAGCGCCATGGATGTGATTCTCAAAGATTTTTCCTATGAGAGTGTTTTCCGATATCTGCGTTCCGGCTATACGCTGGCGGATGCGCCGGAGGTGGATGTGCTGGATAATTATCTTCTGGCCACGGGAATTCGGGGGCGGAAACGGTGGAGCGAGAAATTTATAAAACGCTATCGGGATTACGGGCCGGAGGATTTTCTTATCCTCAATGAAATCCGTCAAAAGATTCTCAGCGAATTGGAGCCTTTGTTTGTTATGAGCCGTCAGGGGACAGTGGCGGACTATACCCGGGCTTTGCGGAGTTTTATTGAGAAAATTCACGGCGAGGAACAGCTTGCGGCCTATGGCGAGGAGTTTCATAATGACGGCGATTTTGTCCGGGAGCGGGAATATGCCCAGGTTTATGAAGCAGTGGACGGCCTGCTGGATAAATGTGAGCAGATTTTGGAGGATGAAAAGGTTTCTCTAAAAGAATATATGGAAATACTGGAAGCCGGATTTGCAGAAATTCAGGTTGGGGTGATTCCGCCGACTTTGGATCAGGTTGTTTTGGGTGATTTAAAACGAACCCGTCTCGGCGATGTAAAAGTTGTGTTTATTTTAGGCTGTAATGACGGAGTGATTCCGACGCCTGTGGCTGGCGGCGGGCTCATTAGCGACAGGGAGAAGGAAGTTCTGGCGGCATGTTCCGTGGAACTGGCGCCGACAGGAAAACAGAATAATTTTCGTGAGAAATTTTATATATATACGGCGATGACAAAGCCGGAAAAGCAGCTTGTTTTGACCTATGCCCAGTTGGATGGCAGCGGAAAGGCCATTCGCCCGTCCACGCTGCTGAATGATGTGTATGCGTTGTTCCCGGATTTGAAACCGGAAGTGCCGGAGCCATGGAATGAAGGGCGGATTTTGACGGGGCTGCAGGAGAGCGGTTATTTTCTGCTGAAAGGTTTAAAAAAGCCGGAACTTCGGAATGAATTCTGGCAGACCCTGTTCGCATGGTTTATGCAGCATGAGGATACACGGAGAAAATTATCCGGCTGGATTGCCGAACAGTTTCATATTAACCGCATGAGTCCGCTGTCACAGCGGTTGATTCGGGCCTTATATGGCGAGCGGCCGAGGGCCAGTATCACCACGTTGGAAAAATATGCGGCCTGTGCCTATGCCCATTTTCTGAGTGCGGGGCTGCGGCTGGAAGAGCGCAGAACTGCCAAACTTCTGCCGCCGGATTTGGGAAACATTCTCCATCAGTCTATGGAGCGGTTTTCAAAGGCTGTGGAGGACAGCGCCTATGACTGGCGCAGCATGCCCGATGATTTCCGGGATGAAACGATGGAGCGCTGTGTCCGGGAAACGGGGATGGAATACGGGGCGGCCATGTTTCTGGAAAATGCCCGCTACGCCCATTATCTGGAGCAGTTGGTGCGAATGGCGAAGCGGACGGCCTGGACCATCCAGAAGCAGATTTGTAAGGGAGCCTTTGTCCCTGCCGGATTTGAGACAAAATTTTCGGTGGGTGAGCAGGTCCGTTTGATTGGAACGGTGGACCGCTACGACATTTATGACGGGGATGAAGCCCGGGCGGTGCGGATTATCGATTATAAATCCGGCCAGAAGGAATTTGATCTGACAGAAATATTTTATGGATTATCGCTGCAGTTGGTTGTCTATCTGGAATCCATTGCCAAGATTGAGGGCGCAAAGCATCCGGATAAACCGGTGATTAAAGCGGGGATGTTTTATTATCATATGCAGGACCCGGTTTTGGAGGAAATGCCGGATAAGCCGGAGGATTTGGAAAATCAGCTTGCTTCGATGTTAAAAATGGAAGGGCTGGTGAATGACGACCCACAGGTGGTGGCCTGGATGGATGAAAAGCCCGGGGAGGCGCCCCAGGTACTCCCAATCAGCTTAAAGAAGGACGGAAGTTTTTCAAAGACTTCCAGTATTGCCAGCGAGGAGCAGTTGGATGAATTGGGATATCTTGTGCATCGGCGCATTGAACAGCTGGCCGGGGGATGGATGGCAGGAGATATATCTAAAAATCCATATTTGATGATGAAGGGAAGTAAAAAGCAGACAGCCTGCGATTATTGCGGGTATAAGGGTATCTGCCGGTTTGACGAGCAGCTGGAAGGCTGCGAGTATCACCGTCTGATGCACCTGTCTGCCGATGAAGTATGGCAGCGTATTTATAAGGAGGTGAGAGAAGCATGGGAAAATCATGGACCGAAGAACAACAGCAGGTCATAAATCTCCGCGGTCGGAGTCTGCTTGTTTCAGCGGCGGCCGGCTCGGGGAAAACGGCAGTGCTTGTGGAACGTATTATTCAGAAGATTACAGATGCTGCCCATCCGATAGATATTGATGAATTGCTTGTGGTGACTTTCACCAAGGCAGCCGCGGCGGAAATGCGGGAACGGGTGATGGCGGCGGTGGACGCAAAGCTTTTGAAAGACCCGGAAAACAGCCATCTTCAAAAACAGAAAATGCTTCTCCCGTCGGCAATGATTACGACCATTGACAGTTTTTGTATGAGCGTGCTCCGGGAGCATTTTGATAAAATCGGCCTGGACCCGGGTTTTCGCGTGGGCGACCCGCAGGAAATGGCTTTATTAAAGCAGGATGTGGCGGAACAGCTGCTTGAAGACTGTTATATGAAAAAAACGCCGGAATTTATTGCTTTTTCCCAAATTTATTCCATCGGAAAGCTGGATAAAGGACTGACAGACTGGATTTTGCGTATTTATGATTTCTCTCAGAGCTATCCCTGGCCCGAAGAATGGCTCAGCAATTCGCTGCTGCTGAATCCGGGGGCTATGGGGGAGGCGGCCGATGCCAGCCCAGTGGTTGAGCTTGTGATGGAGGAAAGCCGCCGGATTCTGGCTGAAATGGCCGGAAATCTGAAAATTGCCCTGGATATGAGCCTCGGCGCGGGCGGACCGGCTTTGTATGAACCGATGCTTTTATATGATTTAGAGCAGACGGAGAAAATGCTGGAATGTAAAAACTATGGAGAACTCTATGACCACATTCAACATATGGAGTGGAAGCGGCTCTCCGGGAAAAAACAGCCCGAGGCCGATGCCTCAGTGACAGATATGGTGAAGGCCCTGCGGCAGGAAGCCAAGGATTTGCTTGGGTGGCTGAAAAAGAATTATTTTTCCGAAAATCTATCGGAACTGCTCTCAAAAGAAGAGCGGATTTTGCCGAGCCTCACGGTGCTCATAAAGCTGACAGAGGAGTTTTCCAGAAGATTCCGGGAAGAGAAAAAGCAGCGGAATCTGATTGACTTTAATGACCAGGAGCATTTTGCATTAAACATATTGCTGGATAAAAATCATGAGCCGACGCCGGCAGCAAAAAGTTATAGTGAGCAGTTTGAGGAGATTATGTGCGATGAATATCAGGACAGTAATCAGGTTCAGGAGACCCTTTTAAACAGTATATCCAGAGAATGGGAAGGACAGCCGAATATTTTTATGGTGGGGGATGTCAAGCAGAGTATTTACCGCTTCCGTATGGCGGAGCCGGAGATTTTTCTCGGAAAATATCAGACATACACGAAGGATGAAGGAAGTCATCAGCGTATAGACCTCCATAAAAACTTTCGAAGCAGAGCCTGTGTGCTTGAGAGCGTCAATCGGATTTTTGAATCCCTGATGACGCCGGATATCTGCGGCATGGCCTATGATGCGGATGCGGCATTGTATCCGGGACTTGAATATCCGAAAACGGAGCTGAATATTTCCGGGCAGGCGGAATGGCTTATGGTGGAGCATGGAAATGATTCGGAGATGACGAAGCGGGAAGCGGAGGCACGGGCCGTGGGCCTGCGGATTCGGGAGATGATGGATGCATCTTCAGGGCTGTGGGTGATGGATACGGAGTCCGGCCAATATCGGCGGGCGGAATACGGCGATATCGTGATATTGCTGCGCACGGTGAAAAATTGGACGGAGGATTATGTGCGGGTGCTTAAGGATATGGGTATTCCGGCCATAGGCGAAACCTCCTCCGGTTTTTTTGATACTATTGAAATTCAGGGTATTTTAAATATACTGCGGATTTTGGATAATCCCCTCCAGGATATCCCCATGGCAGCCGTACTGACATCTTCCGTGGGAGGGCTGTCGGATGAGGAATTGGCCGAACTGCGCCTATCGGACCGTTCGGCGCATTTATATAAAAATATGCAGGACTATCTGGCCCAGGGGGAGAACACCGATTTAACGAAAAAGCTGAAGAATTTTTTTGAGTTGTATGACCAGCTTCGCCGGCAGAAAATCCATCGGTCGATTGAAGAGCTTATTTATGAAATTTATGGAATGACCGGATATGTGCAGCAGATGTTTGCCATGCCCGGCGGCGAAGTGCGGCGGGCGAATTTAGAACGGCTTGTGGAGTACGCCAGAGCTTTTAAAAATACCAGTTATCGGGGCTTGTTTCATTTTATCCGCTATGTGGACCAGTTGAAGGAATCAAAAGAAGATTTGGGCAGCGCCGTACTTCCCGGGGAAACGGGGCAGGCCGTGCGGATTATGAGTATACATAAGAGCAAAGGGCTGGAATACCCGGTCTGCTTTGTTGCGGGACTGGGAAAGGCGATGAATTTTACCGAGTCCCGAAGCCGGATTGTGGTTCACGCCCGTTATGGCGTGGCGGCGGACGGCGTGGATTTGGAACACCGGGTTAAAATTCACAGCCTGTCAAAAAAAGTCTTTGCGAGAAAGCTGCTTTCAGAGCAGATGGGCGAGGAAGTCCGCGTGCTTTACGTGGCTATGACCCGTGCCAGAGAAAAGCTGATTCTTGTCGGTACGGTGGAGGACATGGCTAAGGCGGATGAAAAATGGACGGTGGCCGGAAAGGCGCCGGCGCCTCTGACATACAGCCGGATGCTCCGGGCAAAAAGTTATCTGGACTGGCTGGGGCCTCTTTTGTGGTCGGATGGCCGGGCGGGGGCGAGCCGGGGCTTTGAGTTCCGCTGTATCAATCCGGGCCATATGGCGGCGGAGGATATCCGGGAGGAAATTCAGATAGACAGGGAGAGAGAATTTCTCCGGAATTGTGTATCTGTTCAGGATAATTGCCGTCCGCTGTATGAAAAAATTGATTCCAAACTAGGCTGGCAGTACCCAAGGGCATTGATGACACGGCTCCAGGGAAAGATGACCGTCAGCGAATTAAAGAAAATGGCCGGCGAAATGATGACGGGGGAAGTCCTTTATCCTGAAAAACCGCCGAAACTGTTGCCGGATGTTGAAAACCCGATTTATATGGCGCAGCAGAAGGGAACGGCAACCCACAAGATTTTTGAATTGCTGCCTTTCTGCGAGATAATTTCCAAAGAGGATGTGATTTCCTTTATTCACCGCTGTGTGGAGAAGGGGCAGATTCCGGCCTTTTGGGAGGAACTTATTCCGGCGGAGAACATTTTTGGTTTTTGCGAATCCGAACTGGGGCGGCGGATGGCCCGGGCGGAAAAGGCGGGCAGGCTTTACCGGGAGAGGCCCTTTGTTATGGGAATTCCGGTATCGGATGTCTATCCGGAATTTTCATCCGGAGGTCCCAAAGAGGAAGAAGAAAGAATTCTCATCCAGGGTGTCATCGATGTCTGCTTTGAAGAAGAGGACGGCATCGTTTTGCTGGATTATAAGACGGACAGAATTCCGAAGGGAGAAGCCGGGGACGCACTGCTCATAAAGCGGTATAAAACCCAGTTGGATTATTATCAGAAAGCGATTGAGCAGATTATCGGGAAAAAAGTAAAAGACAGAATTTTATATTCTGTTATAATGAATAGAGAAATCCACTGCTGATGAATAGATTTGCCTTTTCGTGGTCATAATCAAGATGATAAGATGGCGGAAAGGCAGGTGTGAGCCATGGAGCAGAAAGGGGAGTCCCGCTGGCAGGAAGTGATGGAAAAGTTCAATGAGCCGGACAAATGGGAGAAAAAAACGCCGGAAGAAAAGGCAAAGGAATGCCTGAAATTTGAAATCACGGAGGAACTGGGCCTGCTCGATAAGGTCGAGCAGCTTGGATGGAAGGGTCTGACAGCGAGGGAGACCGGCCGTATCGGCGGCCTTATGAATCAAAAGAAAAAAGAGAAAAGAAACGGGGAATAAAGCATGGAAGCTTATTCAGAATTTGCCCAGGTATATGATTTATTCATGGATAATATACCCTATGAGGAATGGTGCGATTATCTGGTGACGCTTTTAAAGCGGCACGGCGTGGATGACGGCCTTGTTCTGGAACTGGGCTGCGGCACAGGCAATATGACGGAAGCCCTGAAAAGCCGGGGCTACGACATGATTGGCATTGATAATTCAGAGGAAATGCTGGCGGAAGCCATTGAAAAAAATATGGAAAATGATTCAGATACAGGAGAAAAACCGGTCCTTTATCTTTGCCAGGATATGCGGGAGTTTGAGCTGTATGGAACGGTTCGGGCGATTGTCAGTGTCTGCGACAGTATGAATTATATTCTTGAGCCGGAGGAACTGCTGCAGGTGTTCCGGCTGGTCAATAATTATCTTGAGCCGGAGGGCGTTTTCATATTTGACTTGAATACCCGCTATAAATATGAGAAAATACTCGGCGAGCAGACGATTGGGGAAACCCGGGAGGACCACTGTTTTATATGGGATAATTATTATGACGAAGAGTCCCGGGTGAACGAATATATCCTGAATCTTTTTATTCAGGGAGCTGACGGAAGATATGACCGCTATGAGGAGGTCCATTATCAGAGGGCTTATGACTTGGATGAGATTCAGCGGCTGATCGAGGCTTCGGGCCTCCGATGGAAAGGCGCCTATGATGCCTTCACCATGGAGCCGGTCCGGGAGGATTCTGAGCGGATTTATATTATTGCCGGAGAACAGGGTAAAAGTAAAACAACAGAGGAGATGTAAAAGAAATGTCATGCAGTAAACCAGAACAGAAAAAGGGAGTCGATTATATTATCCGGGCAACCGGGGCAAATCACCAGGTGCGTATTTTTGCGGCGACCACCCGCGAAACCGTGGAGTATGCCCGCCAGATTCATCATACAAGCCCGGTGGCCACGGCGGCTCTGGGACGCCTTTTGACAGCGGGGGCTATAATGGGAAGTATGCAGAAGGGGGAGGATGACCTGATTACTCTCCAGATTAAATGCAGCGGCCCGATTAAGGGATTAACCGTAACATCGGACGGAAAAGCCCGGGTCAAAGGCTATGCGGACAATCCGGTGGTTATGCTTCCGCCGAGCAAGGCCGGAAAGCTGGACGTGGGCGGCGCTTTGGACATGGGTGTTCTGAGCGTTATTAAAGATATGGGGCTGAAAGAGCCTTATGTGGGCCAGACCCATCTTGTATCCGGGGAAATCGCCGAGAATCTGACCTATTATTTTGCAACTTCCGAGCAGGTGAATTCCAGCGTGGCCCTTGGGGTTTTGATGAAAAAGGATAATACGGTAAAACAGGCCGGAGGTTTTATTCTGCAGCTTATGCCTTTTGCGGAGGAAGACGTTATTGCGAAGCTTGAGAAAAATATCGGGGCCCTGCCATCGGTGACAACGATGCTCGAAGAGGGAAATAGGCCGGAAGATATCATTCAGAGAGTTTTGGACGGCATGGATGTGGAAATTATGGATAAAATTCCGACCGGTTTTGAGTGTAACTGTTCCAAGGAGCGGGTAGAGCGGGCCATTATCAGTATCGGACGGGATGAAATACAGTCAATGATTGACGATGGACAGCCGATTGAAGTGAACTGTCATTTCTGCAGCAGTCACTACATATTTACTGTCGATGATTTAGAGGAAATTCTAAAAAAAGTATGAACTTTCGAAAATAAACATAAGAAGGCTTGCATTTTCCGGGACACGTGATAGAATGAATACAATATTTAGCACTCAAACAAGATGAGTGCTAACAACCTTAAAGGAGGAAACAGTATGAGTGAAAACGGAGGACCGGAGATTAAGAAAACAGGGCCGCCGCCTCAGGGAAACAGACAGCCCGGAGGGAATGGCCCGGGAAATGGAGCGCCGACAGGCCAGAGAGGCCCTTCCATTGATAAATTGATGATGATTTTTCTGTTGGGTCTGCTGATGACCATGTTGTTCAACAGTTGTATGAATAACTTTGTCAGGGATGCGGCCATAAAACAGATTAGTTATAGTGAATTTATGGATATGGCGAAGGAAGGCAAGGTTAAAGCGATTGATATCGTTGAAGCTGAAAGCCAGATTTATATTTATCCGAGTGATAAGGATACGGAAAGAGGTCTGATTCAGGCCTATCACACGGGTATTGTCTCATCCGATACCGGGCTGGCAGAAAAGATGGAAGCCTATGGTGTGGATGTGAATTCGGAAATTCCAACCCAGACATCCTCAATTATGAGTACCCTTTTATCCTGGGTTATTCCTTTACTGCTGGCTTTTTGGTTCTTATCCCTGATATCCCGCAAAGCGGCAAAGAGTATGGGTTCTATGGGCGGTATGGGCGGCCTTGGAGGCATGGGAAAAAGCCGCGCCAAAGAATATGTGGCTGAAGGCCCGAAGGTGACATTTAAGGATGTGGCCGGGCAGGATGAAGCGAAAGAATCTCTGATGGAGATTGTGGATTATTTGAATAATCCGGGCAAATATCGTGAAATCGGGGCGAAGCTTCCGAAGGGCGCGCTGCTTGTGGGACCTCCGGGAACAGGTAAGACCCTGCTGGCGAAGGCAGTGGCCGGAGAAGCCGGAGTGCCGTTCTTTTCGCTGGCCGGTTCGGATTTCGTTGAAATGTTTGTCGGCATGGGAGCTTCCCGTGTCCGGGATTTATTTAAACAGGCGGAAGCCAAAGCGCCGTGTATTATTTTCATCGATGAGATTGACGCCATCGGCAAGAGCCGTGATAATCAGCTCGGAAGCAATGACGAGAGGGAGCAGACGTTAAATCAGCTTCTGACAGAGATGGATGGATTTGACGACAGTAAGGCTGTTGTTGTTCTTGCGGCGACAAACCGGCCGGAAGTGTTGGATAAAGCCCTTCGCCGTCCGGGCCGTTTTGATAGGACTATCAGCGTCACTCAGCCGGATAAGCAGGGCCGTATCGATATTTTAAAGGTTCATTGCCGGAAAGTGAAGCTGGATGAAAGTGTGGATCTGGATGCCATTGCCCTGGCAACATCGGGAGCTTCCGGCGCCGATTTGGCCAACATTGTCAATGAGGCAGCCCTTCGGGCGGTGCGTATGAACCGAAGACTGATTAATCAGGAAGATTTATTTGAATCAGTTGAGGTGATCATTGCGGGGCAGCAGCGCAAGAATCATATTATGAGCCGGGAAGAGCGGCAGATCGTAGCCTTCCATGAAATCGGCCATGCCCTTGTGGCGGCCAAACAGAAGGATACTCAGCCGATTCAGAAGATTACAATTATTCCGAGAACATCCGGGGCGTTGGGCTATACGATGCAGATGCCGACGGAAGAACGGTTTCTGATGAAAAAACAGGAAATGCTGGATGAACTGGTAACTTACCTCGGCGGCCGGGCTGCGGAAGAAGTTGAATTCGGAAGCATTACCACGGGCGCATCCAATGATATTGAAAAAGCGACGGATTTGGCCCGGAAGATGGTTACCATGTACGGCATGTCGGCTGAATTTGGCATGATGGGCCTGGAGATTCCGGGAAGTCAGTACATGGATGGACGGCCGGTAAAGACCTGCGCTGATGAAACGATGGTTAAAGCCGATGAAATTGTGCGGAAACTTCTGGAGGATGCCTATGAGAAGGCGATTGCCATCCTCAAAGAAAATAAGGCAGTCCTTGAAAAATCCGCCAATTATCTGCTCGAAAAAGAAACGATTACCGGTCAGGAGTTTATGGACTTTATTCATGGAGTTGAAGTGTTATCTGACGCCCCTTCGACTGAATAAGACCTTCTTCCCGCATTTTCTTCATTTCCCGGAGCATGGCGCTGCGGTCGATAAAGAGGTAGTCGGCCATGGAGTTTAATGTAAACGGAAGAAGAAAGCTTTCGGACTGATGTTCATAGGCCAGATGGCGGAAATAGGTTAAAAGCTTTCCGCGGATGGAACGCTGGCTTAAAATATCAAGCCGGGTGTGGAGCTGCCGGGTTTTGACGGATAAAATCTGGAGGACATTATTTACCAGTATGCTGTGGTGCGCGCAGGCGTGGCTGCAGCGTTTAATAAGGCAGGAATAATCAAAAAAGAGAACCTTGCAGGCAGTGCAGGACACAACTTCCATCGGTGTTTCACCGAGGGAGAGAAGGAGAAGATGCCCAAAGATATCCTGCCTGGACAGGTGCTCAAGGATGCTTCGGTAGCCGTCAAAATCATATTTGACTAAATCGGCTTCGCCCGAGAGAAGGACGCCAATCTGGCTTGTACCTGCGGAAGAGGATAAAAGCTGTTCATGGGCCGGAAAAGCTTTAATTTCAGATTTGAAGCAGACCATCATTTTATCCAGCTCAGCGCTTGTAATATTATCGAAAATATGAATGTTATCCATTGTGATACCCCTATGTTTTTTTATAATATTATAATATAAATGATAAAAAGTTGCAATTGCAACTGAAAATATTGGTAAAAAACGTATAATAAGAAACATAAGAAAAAATTAATCTCAGGGAGGAACGAAACATGAAATTCTATGTATGTGAACATTGTGGAAATATTATTACTTATGCAAAGGATGCCGGCGTACCGGTAATGTGCTGTGGACAGAAAATGGTTGAACTTGTTCCTGGAACAACAGATGCTGCCGTTGAAAAACATGTACCTGTTATCAAAGCAGAGGGACAGAAAGTTGTTGTTGAAGTTGGCGGCGTTGCCCATCCGATGATTGCAGAACACTATATTGAATGGATTGTTCTTGAAACAGAAAAAGGATGCCAGAAAGTGGACTTAAAACCGGAAGAAGCTCCAAGAGCAGAATTTGCATTGGTTGAAGGCGATAAAGTTGTTGCTGCTTACGCATACTGCAACCTTCATGGACTTTGGAAAGCCTGATTTTTAGTATAGGAATTACTGGATATATAGATCATAGTAAAAAAACAAGGAGGCAAATTATGAAATCTTATGAATGTGAACCATGCGGATATATCTATGACCCGGCTGTAGGCGACCCGGATAACGGTATTGCCCCAGGAACAGCTTTTGAAGATTTGCCGGAAGATTGGGTTTGCCCGATCTGCGGCGTTGGAAAAGATGAATTTAAAGTTGCAGAATAAAATATTCATATGAAAATGATGTCCCTGCAGGAGTTAATATTTTATCATAAATAATTCCTGCGGGGATATTTTTTGTCGAAATGCTCCGATAAATTAGCATTGAAATAATATTTGGGCATGTGTATACTGAATTTATCGCGTGACAAACATTTCAATAACCGATTCGGTAAAAATCCACTGTTAAACAAAACAAAATTATGCTAAGATAAAGGAGTAACGAATTTGAAAAACAAAAAAACGTTAAAAGATTTAAACCTCATAGACCGTTTTCTGTTTGCGGAAGTGATGGAGGATGCGGAAACCGGCCAGGATATACTGAGCATTATTTTGGGGCAGGATGTTCAGCTTGTACCGGGAAGTCAAACAGAAAAAGAATATCGGATATCACCCTTGGCAAAATCAATTCGAATGGACGTGTTTTTGATGTCAGAGGAAGGCATTGTTTATGATATTGAAGCACAGGGTACATATCGAAGTGATTTGAGAAAGCGGAGCAGATATTACCAGTCACTGCTGGACGGTTCTCTTTTGGAATCGGGAGAAAATAGCTATAATTTGTTGAAAGACTCTTTTATCATTGTGATTACGAATTATGACATTTTCGGACTTGGAAAATATTGTTATACTTTCGAAGCAGTGTGCAGGGAGCATCCGGCGCTTTCACTTCAAGATGGTGCAATACGAATTTTTTTGAATACCCGGGGAACAAATAGGGATGAGATTTCATCGGAACTGGCCGATTTTCTCCATTATATGGAGAACAGTACGGATGAAACGGCATTGAAGACAGGCAGCGTACGTATCCGGCGTATTCATGAACATGTCTGTGAGGTGAGGCAGAGTGAGGCGATAGGTATGAAGTTTATGCGGGAATTGGAGGAGAAAAGTCAGGCCAGAGCCGAAGGATGTCAGGCTGGATTAACCGATGGTATTTTGACATCCATCAAAAATCTTATGGAAACGATGGACTTAACGGCTGAAAAGGCCATGAAGGCGTTGAAGGTGCCAAAGGAAGAGTGGGAAAAATATTTAAAACTGTTGGAGAAATGAGAAAATGAATTACAAAAGATAAAGCAGGCGGAACCTATCCCGAGGGATAAATTCCGCCTGTTTGAATTTGTTTATTTTGAGTCGAATTTTTCATCGCAGTAAATGCAGCGATAGGTACGCGTCTCAGCATCGGTCAATTTGAAAATCTGAGGCAGTTCCTGTTCCACCGTGGAGATGCACCGTGGATTTTTGCATCGGATGACATTGGTGATTGTTTGAGGCAGTTTTGGTTTCTGCTTGGCCACAATCTTGCCGCCTTTGATAATGTTTACGGTAATCTGATCGTCAACAAAACCGAGAATATCCAGATTCAGATTCATATCTCCCTGAACCTTGATAATATCTTTTTTGCCCATCTTATTGCTGGAAGCATTTTTTATAATAGCTACCTGGCAGTCCAGCTTGTCCAGTTTCAAATATTTATAGATATCCATGCTTTTTCCGGCACGGATATGGTCAATCACATAACCCTCATCAATACCGCTGATATTTAACATAATTCTACCCCCAGAAGTTTCATGATTAATGCCATTCTGACATAAACGCCAAACTGAGCCTGTTTGAAGTAGACAGCCCGCGGGTCGTTATCCACTTCTACAGAAATTTCATTGACACGTGGTAATGGATGAAGAACAAGCATGTCCTCTCTGGCCAGAGCCATCTTATTTGTATCCAGAATGTATTTGTCCTTCAAGCGGATATAATCTTCCTCATTGAAGAAACGTTCTCTCTGAACACGGGTCATATAAAGGATATCCAGTTCCGGCATTACCAATTCCAAATCTTCAGTTTCTTTAAAAGCAATGTCGTTTTTCTGAAGGACTTCTTTACGGATATAAGACGGTATCTTTAATTCCTCCGGCGAAATCAGCACAAATTTGATGCCCGGATAACGCCCGAGAGCGCTGATCAGGGAATGAACGGTACGGCCAAATTTTAAGTCGCCGCACAGCCCGATCGTCAAATTATCCAGGCGGCCTTTCAGCGAATGAATGGTTAAAAGGTCAGTTAATGTCTGGGTTGGATGCTGATGTCCGCCGTCACCGGCGTTAATCACCGGGACAGCAGCATGAGTTGCCGCAACGAGGGCAGCCCCTTCTTTTGGATGACGCATGGCAACAATGTCTGCATAACAGGAAACAACACGAATCGTGTCGGCGACGCTCTCACCTTTGGCTGCTGAACTGTCTCCGCCGCTGGCAAAGCCTAAAACGTTTCCGCCCAGATTGAGCATGGCAGCTTCAAAACTCAGCCGGGTGCGGGTGCTTGGTTCATAAAAAAGCGTTGCCAGTTTTTTGCCGTGGCACACATCACTGTAACGGCTGCGGTTTTCAGCAATGTCCTCGGCCAGAAGAAGGAGTTCTTCGGTCTCTTCAACAGAAAAATCTAATGGATTAATTAAATGTTTCATAGACACCTCCAATGTCTTGTTAAGGTTTCATACTGTTACTATCATAATACAATTTTCACAGATATACCATATAATTTTTATGAAAAGTGTAAAAAAATTTTCACTGAGTGTCGACAATTTATGTTTGACACTGAAAGATGACTATGCTATTCTAGGTGTACTGAATACCATTAGGGGTACAGTAGATATTTGGAGGATTTAATTATGAAAGGTACAGTGAAATGGTTTAACAGCCAGAAGGGCTACGGCTTTATCAGTGACGAGACAGGTAATGATGTGTTCTTACATTATTCAGGACTCAACATGAATGGTTTCAAGACAATTGATGAAGGCCAGGAAGTTGAATTTGATGTTGTTGAAGGTTCAAAAGGCCCTCAGGCAACAAATGTAACCAAATTATAATCAAGTGTTCGTACCAATGTGCCTTTTCTAATATCATACATTTAATTTTTTAAATCGTTAGTATCAGAATTTGCAGTATTGTCATAACGTGATTATCAGAAGAAGGCTATCCCCTGGATGGCCTTTTTTTGAATAGAATTATGGGGCGCTGGAGAGAGAGGAAAGAAGTTATGAAATTATCCGATATAAAGTCCCCCGGTCATTTAAGAGAAGGGGTTACCACGGGTACTTGCGCGGCGGCGGCGGCCCGGGCATCGGGTCAATGGCAGATTTCGGGGCAGTGCCCGGAAAATGTCCGGGTGGATACGCCGGCGGGAAAGACGTTATGCCTTTCCATTGTGCAGGAAGAATTTCCGGCCTGCGGCGTTATCAAGGATGCCGGCGACGACCCGGATGTGACGGATGGATGCGAGGTTATTGCGCGGGTAAGGCTTTCGGAGGAAGCGGGGCCTGTACGGTTTAAGGCCGGAGAAGGTATCGGCCATGTGACCCGGCCGGGACTGAAGCTTCCGGTGGGCGAAGCTGCCATTAACCCGGTACCCCGCCGGATGATTGAAAAAGAAATCCGCCGCTGTGTCGGCGATATCGGCGCCGAGGTGGAAATTTCTATCCCCGGAGGGGAGGCGCTGGCGGCCCGGACATTTAATCCGAGAATAGGGATTGAAGGCGGCCTGTCCATTCTTGGGACAAGCGGCATCGTGCGGCCGATGAGTGAGTCAGCGGTGGTGGAATCCTTGAAAACCTGTCTTTCTGTGGCTGCGGCATCGGAGCCGGAATATGTCTGTTTTGTCCTTGGGGAGACGGGGGAACGGCGGATGCGGGAATGGCTGATTCAGCAAAAAAAATATATGTCCCGAATGGAATTTGTTCAAATCAGCAATTATGCCGGACTGATGCTGGATGAGGCTTCCCGGTTGAATGTGAAGAAGATTTTAATCGGCGGTTTTGCGGGAAAGCTTGTGAAACTGGCCGCGGATATTATGAATACACACAGCCATGTGGCGGATGGACGGATGGAAACGATTTGCACCTTTGCCGCACTGGCAGGCGCGGAGCAGCAGGTCATCCGGCAGCTTTATGAATGTCGGACGGTTACGGAAGCCGTGCAGATTTTAAAAAACTATAGCATGGAATATATATGGGATGCAATTGGTGACAGGGCTGCAGAAAAATGCCGGCTGCGAATGGGCGGTACAGGCGATGTGGCTGTGGTTTTTTTGGATGAATCAGGAGGGCTTTTGGGAAAAAGCCGGAATACGGAGGCTATAACAGGGTGAAACATATTCGGATTATCGGCGGAGGGCCGGGAGATGAAGCGTATATTCTTCCAATGGCCCGGCAGGCCGTGGCAGAGAGCAGTCTTATTATCGGAGATAAACGTCTGCTTCAGGCGTTTGGACTGGAGGCGGATGAAACGCATATTTTTGAAATGGGCCGGATGATGGAACGGCTGGAGTGGCTGAAAAGTCAGCCGGATTCTTTGAGTGCAGGCATACTTGTATCTGGAGATCCTCTGATTTACAGCCTTTTCCGGCTGGTTCGGCGGACATTTCCGGATGCACAGGTTGAGATTATTCCCGGCATCGGCTCAATTCAGGCCTTTGCGGCCAGACTTGGCGAATCGATGGAGGATGCGAAAATTCTCAGCGCCCATGGGCGGAATATGCCGGGGAAAATGCTGGTGAAAGAGGTTTCTCGTTCGCCAAAACTTTTTATATTATGCGATCATGAGCGGACG
>URND01000037.1 GCA_900549105.1 uncultured Eubacteriales bacterium | reverse complement strand
TGGCGCTTCGCCGGGCCAATGCCGGAGGGAAGGAAAATATTCTCGACTATATGCCGGAGGGCATCACTCTTCTGCCAAATACCTCCGGCGCCAGAAACGCGGAGGAGGCTGTGCGTATTGCCCGCCTTTCCAGAGAACTGGGCTGCGGTGATTTTGTAAAAATCGAAGTTATTCATGAATCCAAATATCTTATGCCGGATAACTATGAAACAATTAAGGCAACCGAAATTCTCGCTAAAGAAGGGTTTATCGTTATGCCTTATATGATGCCGGACCTGGTAGCCGCCCGGGCTCTAAGAGATGCAGGCGCTTCGGCGATTATGCCTCTCGGCGCTCCAATCGGCAGCAACAAGGGCTTATGCACCCGTGATTTTGTAAAAATGATCGTGGAGGAAATCGACCTCCCAATTATCGTTGATGCCGGTATCGGCCGTCCTTCCCAGGCATGTGAAGCTATGGAACTGGGGGTTGACGCCGTTATGGCAAACACAGCCATTGCCACAGCCGGAGATGTGGCAGCCATGGCAAAAGCTGTTAAACTGGCTATCGAAGCAGGACGTCTGGCCTACCTCTCCGGTCCGGGCCGTGTTCTCGAATTCCGCGGCGAGGCATCCAGCCCTCTGACCGGTTTTATGGAAAACTAGGAGGCGCAAAACATGAAAATCACAGCAGAAGACCCTATGAAATATCTGGACACCATGGAGGCTGTAGACTCCGATATTATGGATAAAGTCCTGAATATCATGAATCATTATGATTATCATCGTTATACAGCCGCCGATGTCCGTTCGGCCCTTGCCAAAGATAATCTGAGCCCGGAGGACTTTGCCGCCCTCCTCTCCCCGGCCGCCTTTCCTTTCCTTGAGGAAATGGCCCGCAAGGCCCAATATGAAACTCGGAAACATTTCGGCAACTCCGTATGTATGTTTACACCGCTTTATATCGCCAACTACTGCGAAAATGAATGTGTGTACTGCGGATTTAACTGCAAAAATAAAATTCACCGCGCCAAACTGACATATGAAGAAATCGACCATGAACTGTCCGTCATCGCTGCAACCGGTTTAAAAGAGATTCTCATTCTTACCGGGGAATCCCGGCATATGTCGGATGTGGAATATATCGGCGAGGCCTTAAAGCTGGCCCGGAAATATTTTTCTACGATTGGTATTGAAATCTATCCGCTGAATTCGGATGAATATCGGTATCTCCATGAATGTGGCGCCGATTTTGTCAGCGTTTATCAGGAAACCTATAATCCTGTCAAATATGAACAAATGCATCTGAGCGGGCCAAAACGCATATATCCATATCGGCTGAACGCCCAGGAACGGGCTCTAATGGGCGGTATGCGCGGCGTTTCCTTCGGCGCTCTTTTGGGCCTGGATGATTTCCGAAAAGATGCCTTTGCCTCGGGGATGCACGCCTACTATATTCAGCAAAAATACCCTCACGCCGAAATTTCCTTCTCCACACCGCGGCTCCGCCCATATGTAAACAATGCGGAGAATAATCCAAATGACGTCCATGAGCCTCAGCTTTTACAGGTCATGCTCGCATACCGTCTCTTTATGCCCTTTGCCGGAATTACCATTTCCACCCGGGAACGGGCCGGATTCCGGGACAACGTTATCGGCATGGCGGCCACGAAGATTTCCGCCGGTGTCAGCGTGGGCGTCGGCGGCCATGAAGAAGAGGCCAAGGGTGACGAACAATTCGAAATTTCCGACCCTCGAAGCGTTGCCGAAGTGCACAATGCCATTTTAAATCATGGCTTACAGCCGGTATATACCGATTATCTGTGGGTATGATCATCGCCGGAATATATCAACATTCCGAAACAGACAAAAAGACGGAATCAAAACACTGCCTTTTGATTCCGTCTTTTTATATTCTTCATTCGCTGCTATTTTACACCAATTTTTTCCATCAAAGCTTCCTGCAGCACCTGGGAAAAGTTGATGTTCTGCCTCATTGCTATTTCATTCAGCCATTCCGGTATACTTAAAGTCTTCTTTACAGCCCTTGAACAATGCTTTCTTCGATATTCAGCCATATCAAACTCAACCACCACTAAAATACTGCCCGAATCGATACAGACATCCTGCGGATTCGATGCTGCCGGAAGTTCTTTCTTTTCTTCCACCTTTCCTGTCAACGCAAGACCCAAAGCTTCAACAGCCATTTCATAAGCCTGATGCATATCTTCTCCTTGCGTCATACACTCAGGAATATCTGGAAATGTAATCCAAAAGCCACCCTCTTCCGCTTCATGGAACAATGCCGGATAAAACAATCTATTCATATGCGATACCTCCATTTATGACAATGCTCAATTCAGACCAGCCTGTTTAAGTATTGCCTTTTCCAAGCCTTTTTTCAAGCCCTTGGAATGATAAGGAACAATTACCGTCCTTCCGGTTTTTGAATTTCTCAATTTAATATGTGAACCATTTTGACTGACAAATTCAAAACCATTTTTCTTCAGGAGTTTTATCATCTCCTGCGAAGTCATTGGCATCTTTTGTATCTCCCTTCCCTATCACCGTTTTATAGTATCACGTATTATTACGTATGTCAATGTGCCCATCACTGTTCTTTTTTCCGCAGCACATCTTTCTGAATAGGTATATGTTATCACATAAAAACCAATTTCTTCAATTACAATGCTTCGACCATTTTCCCTATTTTTTCCGCTTCTTTGCCGGTGTCAATGGCGTACATTTGAAAATACTGATGCCCAGCGGCGGTACAATAATCTTAATTGAATCGTCCCGGCCGTCGCACTCTTCTGCCTTTGACTGTTTTAATCTCGGGTTTACATTGCCGTCGCCGCCAAATTTCACCGCATCACTGTTGAAAATCTCTTTGAATTTTCCGCGGAACGGCACGCCAATCTTATAGTCTTTCCGCACCACCGGAGTAAAGTTGCAGACAACAAGTAATGTTTCATCCTTTTTGGATGTATTTCGCGTAAAGACGATAATGCTTTCATCGGCGGAAATATCGTTAATCCATTCAAAGCCTTCCGGCTCATTATCCATTGTATACAAAGCCGGATATTCTTTATAAAAGTGAATCAATTCCCGCATATAATCCTGCATTTTTTTATGCATCTCATATTCAAGCATAAACCATTCCAGACTCTTGCCCTCGTTAAATTCAGTAAACTGAGCAAAATCCTGTCCCATAAACAGAAGTTTCTTTCCCGGATGGCACAACATAAATCCATAGGCAACCCGCAGGTTGGCAAATTTATCTTTATATTCGCCCGGCATTTTTTCAATCATAGAGCCTTTCCCATGGACAACCTCATCATGGGATAATACAAGCATAAACTTTTCACTGTAGGTATAAACCAAGCTAAACAGAAGTTGTCCGTAAGCGCCCTTTCGGAACAGAGGGTCCAGGGACATGTAGCCAAGGAAATCATTCATCCAGCCCATGTTCCACTTCATATCAAAGCCGAGGCTCCCCTCTTCCACAGTGCCGGTAACCTGCGGCCATGCCGTTGATTCTTCCGCAATCATCTGAACCTCCGGATTCCGTTTTTTCATCATCGAATTCAAATGTTTCAAAAATTCAATGGCTTCCAGATGCTCTTTGCCGCCATAGATATTTGCTGTCCATTCGCCCTCATTCCTGCCATAATCAAGATAAAGCATGGAAGCCACCGCATCCATCCGCAGCCCGTCCACATGATACTGCTCTACCCAGTACATGGCATTGGCAATGAGGAAATTGCTGACTTCTTTTCGGCCATAATCAAAAATCAAAGTGCCCCAGTGTGGATGTTCGCCGCGACGCGGGTCCGAATGTTCATAAAGCGGACCGCCGTCAAATCGGGCCAAACCGTTTAAATCCCTCGGAAAATGGGCCGGAACCCAGTCAAGAATGACGCCGATGTCATTCTGATGCAGATAATCGACAAAATACATAAAATCTTCCGGTGTGCCATATCGGGATGTCGGCGCATAATAGCCGGTCACCTGATACCCCCAGGATTCATCCAGGGGATGTTCCATCACCGGCATAAGTTCTACATGGGTATACCCCATATCTTTCACATAGGCGGTCACTTTTTCGGCCATTTCCCGGTAATTATAAAATCCGGCCGGCTCAACAACAGTTTCAACGCCGTCTTCATCTGTTTCCACAGCAGCATCCGGCCTCATAAATCCGGCCAAATGAAGTTCGTAGACAAATTCCGGCTTTTCTTTTTTCGCCATTTTTTTCCGCTGGGACATCCAGGCGCTGTCCTGCCATTTATGACATTTTTCTATATTATAAACAACAGAAGCATTGTCCGGGCGAAGCTGCATGAGTGTTCCATATGGGTCCGACTTCAAAACAACCGTATCGCCCTTCACTTTAATCTCATATTTATAGATTTCACCTTCTTTTAATCCGGGAATAAATAACTCGTGGATATCTCCCTCCCGCCGCTGCATCGGATGGCGTCTTCCATCCCACCGGTTAAAATCACCGACAACACTGACACGAATTGCCTTCGGCGCCCACACGGCAAACCGGACACCTTTAACGCCCTGCACCGTCATCGGATGGGCTCCGAGCATCTTATAAACTTCATAGTTGATTCCGGCTTGAAACTTCTTGATATCTTCTATCTGTATCGTTGCAGGAAAAGCATAGGCATCCCGGCATTTTACCACATGCCCGTCCCCATAAGTAACACGATAATGATAATTCGGCACTTTTTCTTCAGAAAGGAGAATTGCAAAATAATCTTCATCTACCTCGCACATTTCCTGAGCATCTTTTCCCTTCATGATAATTTCACATTTATCCGCCCCCGGGAAATACGCCTGAACGAGTATACCCTCCTTCACTTTGTGAGGCCCCAAAATCTGCTTTGGACGGTCATGCTCCGAATAAATAATTGCCTCTATTTCCGGCCACTGCATATACTCCAGTAATCTATCTTCCATAACAACCCCTCCTTGTCTTTAAAACTATCTTCCATTATTTTTTTCAACTTTCCTATAACCTCCTGTTCATTTCAATCATCTATTCCCGTGCGTTAAAATTCCTCCTTCATTCTATCCAAAATATCTTCGACTCTTCGCAGTAAATCCGGCGGAAGCATATGGGAAGCTGCCATAAATTCCAATTGTTCAAGCATTTCATCCGGCATGGTACACAACACCTCATCCGGCATGCCTTCCATGGCATCCAGGATTTGAAGAAAATCCGAGACATTCCCTTCAATATCCTCGTCTACCCAAAATTCCTCTATCATACTTTCCTGTGCCTCATCAAGTTCCGGAAGGCTGGATTCAATTCGAACTTCTGCCTGCATCTGTCTTCCAAACTCATCCAGAAAAGCAAAGGTTCTTTCATCCCTGACAAGAAGTTTTCCCGGGCGTCTTCCGAGATTTTTCAGGGATTCGGCCATATATCGAAGAAGATTCCCGAGATTTTCCTCATAACTTTTGACAATATTTATCGGAAGTATCAACCCGTCCTTTTTTGACACCATCATAAGCATCAACGGAAAAAATGGCTGCTCATCCGGCAAATTCTGAACCGGTTCAGGGAGATAAACAAGTTCACACTCAAATACTTCCTTCTTTTTTATTCGTTTCAAAGAAGCCAGCGTAAAATCATCCAGGGGCTCCGGCTTCAGAAATTGTTTCTTCCTTGCCAATGGAAGTTCTTCCATCGCTGTCCTGTACTTATTTCCACTTTTTTCAAAACAGATAACCTGCCGTGTCTCGCCGCTGATTTCTCTGATTCCAAGTTACTGGGCTGTTTTTCTGTTCAGCTGACCGGCAATCTCAATCGCTGCTTCCAGCGTTTCTTCCAGATACATTTCCTCTTTTTCAGAAAATGTATTCCATGGAAATCTGCATGGAACATAATTTAAAAACTGAGGATAGGAATTCTTTCCGGCAAATCGTATACCATGCCTTTTTGCGTACTCTCTGGCCTCTTTCAATTCTACATCCCGCAGCTCCTCCTTATTTTCAAAAGCCAGTTGAAGACAATTCTGGCAAGTCAAATGTTCCCTCTCTTTAAAATAAGAATCGAAGAGCTTCTCACCTTTCTGGATTTCTCTATAAGTTTGAAAAGCCCTAGCTCCAACATAAACCGCAACGGCCGTATATGTTCCTCCCTTTCCCATAATACTGACATACCCGATTTCTCCATCTGAAAACTTTACCGCAAATATTTCATTGTCCCAAAGTTTTTTCCAAAGTTTTGTTTTCTTGTATTCAAATGCCAATTTATATAATTTATCCGATGCCATAGTCCTCTTTTCCTTCCCACTTGTATTACTTATAGTATACCATATAAAAATACCCCTGAAAAGCAAAGATACTTTTCAGGGGCATCAAATTCTATTTGATATATTATTTAATCACACGTACTTTGACAACGCCGTCCATTGCTGCAACTGCCTGAACAGCATCATCGGCAACCGGGGCCTTTGTATCAGCCAGGATATACATCCAGTCGCCCTTTGCGCCGCTGACAACTTTTTCAGTTTCGCCGATAATTGGGGCAAGTTTTTCAGCAACGCCTGCGGAGGCTTTGCAGCAAACGGCGATACGTCCTGCCGCTGTACATACGCCAAGGTCTGCCGCCGGATAGTTTACGGAGTTTTTGATATTACCATTTTCAATGAAATCGCGCACTTCTTTGGCAGCCATAATCGCACAGTTATCCTCAGATTCTTCTGTAGAAGCTCCGAGATGAGGCATAGCAATCACACCATCCATGTTGGCCGTCTTATAATTCGGGAAATCTGTCACATATTTTGCAACTTTTCCAGATTTCAGCGCTTCTGCCATGGCATCGTCATCCACAAGCACATCTCTTGCGTAATTCAAAACAATCACGCCGTCTTTCATCTGCTCAAAAGCAGCCTTTCCAACCATTTTCTTTGTGGAATCCATAGCCGGTACATGAATTGTGATAAAATCACTGTTTTTATAAATATCATTGATATCCTCGGTTGTAGCAACGTTTCCTGCCAGTTTAGCTCTCATTGCATCATTCAAAAACGGGTCATAGCCGGTAACAACCATTCCGAGAGCATCACAGGCATTGGCAACCATAGCGCCGATAGCGCCCAAGCCAATCACACCAATTTTCTTTCCAAGAATTTCTGTACCCGCAAACGCTTTTTTAGCTTTTTCCATAGTTTTGGAAATGTTTTCATCTGCTTTATTTTCTGCAACCCAGTTTGCGCCGGCCACAACATTACGTGTTGCCATGAAAAGTCCGGCAAGAACAAGTTCTTTAACGCCGTTGGCATTGGCGCCCGGCGTATTGAAAACAACGATACCTTTTTCAGCGCATTTATCCAATGGAATATTATTTACACCGGCTCCGGCTCTGGCTACCGCCAGAAGACCTTCCGGCAAATCCATATCGTGCATCGCCGCACTTCTTACCATAGCCACCTGAGCATCCGCAAAGTTTTCAGTTTTTTCGTAAACATCGGTAAAAATATCCATTCCGATTGCAGCAATCGGGTTTAAGCAATTAATTTTATACATTTTCAACACCTCTTATTTATTCTCAGCAGCAAATTTCTTCATAAACTCGATGAGAGCTTCAACGCCTTCATATGGCATTGCATTATAAATACTTGCTCTCATACCGCCAACGGTACGATGTCCTTTTAAGTTCTCAAATCCGGCTTTCTTTGCTTCGGCAACGAACTTATCTTCCAGCTCTTTATCCCCGATGACAAACGGGATGTTCATCAAAGAACGGTCCTCTTTCACAACAGTCCCTTTATAGAAATCCTGGGAATCCAGATAATCATAGAAAAGATTTGCTTTCTTTTCATTTTTCTCTTTCATTGCCTCCAGGCCGCCGTTTTTCAACAGCCATTTGAATACTTTGCCGCAGATATAAATGCCATATGCCGGCGGCGTATTATAAAGAGAATCATTATCTGCATGAATCTTATATCTCAGCATATTTGGTGTTCCCGGAAGAACATCTTCTGAAATTAAATCTTTGCGGATAATGCAGATAACAACGCCGGCTGGTCCAACGTTCTTCTGGGCGCCTGCATAAATCATGCCATACTTTGTCACATCCACCGGTTCGGATAAGAAACAGGAGGACTGGTCTGCAATAAGAATTTTGCCCTTTGTATTTGGAAGTGTTTTATATTTTGTTCCATAAATTGTATTATTTTCACAGATATGTACATAATCCATATCTTCTGTAATCGGCAAGTCCGAACAATCCGGAATATAAGAGAATGTCTTATCTTTTGAAGAGGCCAGTTCCACAGCTTCTCCAAAAATAGCGGCTTCTTTCCATGCTTTTGTTGCCCACTGACCGGTAAGAATATATCCGGCTTTGCGGTTTTTCATAAAGTTCATCGGAACCATGGCAAACTGTGTGTTTGCTCCGCCCTGAAGGAAAAGCACCTCGTAATTATCCGGAATATTCATCAATGTTCTCAAATCTGCTTCTGCTTCATTAATAATTGTCTCAAAAGCTTTGGAACGATGACTCATCTCCATAACACTCATGCCTGTTCCTTTGTAATCCAGCATTTCATCTGCTGCTTCCTGCAAAACTTCTACTGGTAATACAGCCGGTCCTGCTGAAAAATTCCATACTCTGCTCATTTCTCTTATCTCCTTTTCTATTTAATCATTTACTTTCTAATCATATCCTCTTCTGAAAATGCTTCAGAAATTGAAGCTCCCGGAGCTACCATCGGCCATACCTTGTCATCACAGTCGATATAACAATTGATAACAACCGGCACATTGGCTGACAACGCTTCTTTAAACGCCTCAGTCAATTCTTCTTTATTCGTGACATTCATGCCACGGCAGCCACAAGCTTCCGCAATCTTTGCATAATCAAAATCACCATTTAAAATGGTGTTAGAATATCGTCTTTCATAGAACAATGTCTGCCACTGTCTTACCATTCCCAACACACTATTATTAAAAATCACTTCAATAATCGGAATATGATATTTCGAAGCAGTAAGTAATTCATTAAAATTCATTCGGAAACAACCGTCACCGGCCATGTTAATAACCGTTTTTTCCGGACAGGCCACTTTTGCGCCGATGCTCGCGCCAAGGCCATACCCCATCGTTCCAAGGCCGCCCGAAGAAATGAATTTTCTCGGTGCATCATATTTATAAAACTGGGCTGCCCACATCTGATGCTGACCGACTTCGGTACAAATAAGGGCGTCTCCCTGAGTCATTTCATATATGGTTTCTACAATCTGCGGCCCTGTGAGCCGATCTTTTGGATAAGTCAGCGGATAGCGCATTTTTAATTCATTTATATACTGCATCCACTCTTTATGTTCCATCTGATTCAACTGGGCGCTCAATTTTCTCAAAACCAGTTTGGCATCGCCTGCAATACAATGGTCTACCACGATGTTTTTATTGATTTCTGAAGCGTCCACATCAATTTGAAGAATCTGCGCTTTGCTGCCGAAGGTTTTCGGATTGCCAATCACACGGTCAGAAAACCGGGAACCGACAACAATAATCAAATCGCTTTGATTAATTCCATAATTTGATGCCTTTGTACCGTGCATTCCAAGCATTCCCACATAAGAATCATCGGTTCCATCAAAGGCGCCTTTTCCCATAAGTGAATCCGCCACCGGGGCGTCAATCTTTTTCACAAATCGGCGCAGTTCCTCCGACGCATTAGCCAATGTAACGCCGCCGCCGACAAATACAAAAGGCCGCTCAGAATGGGCAATCATCGTTACTGCCTTTTCCACATCCGCTTCATCAATCAGAGTGGCATCCGGAGTAATCGGTTCCGGCTTTTTATATGTATATTCTGTTTTTTTCGCTGTGACATCCTTTGTGATATCAACAACAACAGGCCCCGGACGCCCGGTCTGAGCAATCCGGAATGCCCGGCGGATAACGTCCGCCAGCTTCGTAACATCTTTAACGATAAAATTATATTTCGTCACCGGCATTGTTATCCCTAAAATATCTATCTCCTGAAAACTATCTTTTCCAAGGAGGTTTAATCCGACATTACAGGTAATCATAACCACCGGAACCGAATCCATATAGGCTGTCGCAATTCCGGTAACCATATTGGTAGCTCCCGGCCCGGAGGTGGCAAAACAGACGCCGACCTTCCCGGTCGCTCTGGCATAACCATCCGCCGCATGGGAAGCTCCCTGTTCATGGGATGTCAAATAATGGGTAACCTCATCTCTATGTTTATACAGTTCATCGTATACATTTAAAATGGCACCGCCAGGGTATCCAAAAACCGTATCCACACCCTGCTCTTTCAGACATTCAATCACAATTTGTGCGCCTGTTAATTCCATATAATTACCTCTTTCTATTTCACTTTAGGTATCTCAAGAATTGCTCCTCTGTTACCGGAAGTTACCATGGAAGCATATCTTGCCAAGTATCCGCTGGTTACTTTAGGTTCCCGCGGCTGCCATTTTGCGCGGCGGGCTTCAAGTTCCTCATCGCTGACGTCCACATTGATCGTATTTGCAGGGATATCAATTTTAATGATATCTCCTTCTTCTATTAAGGCAATCGGTCCGCCGACAGCAGCTTCCGGGGAAACATGTCCGATGGAAGCGCCTCTGGAAGCGCCTGAAAAACGGCCATCCGTAATCAGGGCTACGCTGGAACCGAGTCCCATACCGGCAATGGCTGACGTAGGATTCAGCATCTCACGCATACCCGGGCCGCCTTTCGGTCCTTCATAGCGGATAACGACCACATCGCCGGCAACAATCTGTCCGCCTTTTATCGCTGCAATTGCGTCTTCCTCACAGTCAAATACACGGGCCGGTCCTTCATGCACCATCATTTCAGGAACAACGGCGGAACGTTTAACAACACAGGAATCCGGCGCAATATTTCCTTTTAATACGGCAATACCGCCAGTCGGGCTGTATGGATTGTCAATCGGCCGGATAACATCCGGATTCTTATTGACACAATTTGCAATATTTTCAGCAACAGTTTTTCCTGTAACTGTCATCAAATCTGTATATAATAAACCTTTTTTGTTTAATTCATTCATTACCGCATAAACGCCGCCGGCTTCATTCAAATCCTCCATATATGTGTATCCGGCCGGAGCCAAATGACACAAATTCGGTGTTTTAGCGCTGATTTCATTGGCAATATCCACATTCAGTTCAACCCCTGCTTCATGGGCAATGGCCGGAAGATGGAGCATACTGTTTGTGGAACAGCCGAGAGCCATATCCACGGTCAAAGCATTCAAAAATGCCTTTTCCGTCATAATATCTCTCGGGCGGATATTCTTCTCAAGCATTTCCATAACCTTCATACCTGCATGTTTTGCAAGGCGGAGACGTTCAGAATAAACCGCCGGAATGGTTCCATTTCCCTGAAGCCCCATGCCGAGAACTTCTGTCAGACAGTTCATGGAATTCGCCGTATACATACCCGAGCAGGAACCGCAGGTAGGACAAACCTTATTTACGAATTCATCGACCTGCTCTTCTGTCATTGTACCTGCCGCATAGGAACCCACCGCTTCAAACATGCTGGAGAGACTCCGTTTTTCTCCGCCGACATGTCCGGCCATCATCGGGCCGCCGCTGACAAATACAGTCGGGATATTCAAACGGGCTGCCGCCATCAGAAGTCCCGGAACATTTTTATCACAGTTCGGCACCATAACAAGGGCGTCAAACTGATGCGCTGTCGCCATACATTCGGTGGAATCCGCAATCAAATCTCTTGTCACAAGAGAATATTTCATACCGATATGGCCCATGGCAATACCATCACATACAGCAATCGCCGGAAAAACAATCGGGGTTCCGCCGGCCATGGCAACACCCATTTTTACAGCATCAACAATTTTATCAATATTCATATGTCCGGGTACGATTTCATTATATGAACTTACAATGCCAACCAACGGCCTTGAAAGTTCTTCTTTTGTCATGCCTAAAGCATTGAATAACGAACGGTGAGGTGCCGACTGCATCCCTTTCGTTACAACATCACTTTTCATCTATATCTTCCTTTCTTTAATTCTTTATTAAGGTATCACGTTCATTTATATTGTTCACAGTATACCACATATTTTTTTAAATGCAATGCTTTTGTACTATTTGCTACTTTTTAGTACATTTTGTATTGAATTGGAAATGTTTTACAACCTGCTGACAATGGCATCGCCCATCTCAATACAGCCTACAAGCCGGCATCCATCGGACATGATATCCACAGTGCGGTATCCGTCCTCCAATACTTTTTGTACTGCCGATTCAATGGCATCTGCCTCTGCATCCAGATTCAGAGAATAGCGGAGCAGCATTGCCGCAGATAAAATCGTAGCAATCGGATTCGCCTTATTCTGTCCGGCAATATCCGGTGCGGAACCATGGCTTGGCTCATAAAGGCCGAGGCTTGTGGCGCTCAGACTGGCGGAGGACAACATTCCAATGGAGCCTGTAACTTCACTGGCTTCATCCGAAAGAATGTCGCCAAACATGTTTTCCGTGAGAATAACGTCAAACTGTCCCGGATTTTTTACAAGCTGCATGGCACAATTGTCAACCAGCATATGGGAATAGGTAACTTCCGGATAATCCTTTGCAACCTCTTCCACAATTTTGCGCCATAAGCGGGAAGAATCCAGCACGTTTGCCTTATCCACGCTGACTACATTTTTACGGCGCTTCATCGCTGTCTCAAACCCTTTAACGGCAATCCGGCGGATTTCATTTTCATCATAGGTTAAAGAATCATAAGCTTTCAGAACACCGTTCTCTTCCACCGTTTTCCGCTCTCCAAAATAGAGACCGCCGGTCAGCTCACGCATGATCACCATGTCAAATCCATCGCCGATAATTTCATCTTTCAGCGGGCAGGCTTCCTTCAATTCCTTATAAAGATAGGCCGGACGGATATTGGCAAACAGTCCAAGAGATTTGCGGAGCTTTAAAAGTCCGGCTTCCGGTCTTAATGACGGTTCCAGCTTATACCATGGAGATGTGGTTGTATCTCCTCCGATAGCGCCCAACAGCACCGCATCACTTGCCTTACAGGTTTCAATGGCTTCATCCGTCAGCGGAACACCTGTGGCGTCAATGGAACATCCGCCCATAAGAACCTGTGTATAATTAAATGTATGACCGAATTTTTCTGCCACCTTATCCATAACCTTCATAGCCTCTGTGACAATTTCAGGGCCGATGCCGTCGCCTTTAATAACTGCAATATTAAAATTCATCTTTCCTCTTCCTTTCGATATTGACTAAGATAACATGGAATCAGTCGTTTTTCAATGTCTGATTCATATAATTGATCAAACCGCCGGCGGCAATTAATTCCTGCATAAACGGCGGGAATGCTTCACCCTTATAGGACTCATTTTTTGTGCGGTTATAAATCATCCCATTATCAAAATCAATCTCCACCTGGTCGCCGGCTTCAATCTTTTCAGCCGCTTCTTTACATTCAATAATCGGTAGGCCGATATTAATGGCATTTCTATAGAAAATACGCGCAAAGGTTTCTGCGATCACACAGCTGATGCCGGAAGCTTTAATCGCAATCGGCGCATGCTCTCGGGAGGAACCGCAGCCAAAATTCTTGCGGGCTACCATGATATCTCCTTCTTTTACTTTCTTCACGAATTCTGTATCAATATCTTCCATACAATGGGCAGCCAGTCCCTTCGGATCGGTTGTCGCGAGATGTCTGGCCGGAATAATAACATCCGTATCTACATTGTCACCATATTTAAAAACTGAACCAAATGCTTTCATTATTCAATGTACCTCCTTAATCTAATTCACATGGGCAGGAAATTTTACCTGTAATTGCGCTGGCCGCAGCGACAGCCGGGCTGGCCAGATAAATTTCAGATGTCACATGGCCCATACGTCCAACAAAGTTACGATTTGTTGTGGAAACACATTTTTCCCCTTCTGCAAGAATACCCATATAACCGCCGAGGCACGGGCCGCAGGTTGGCGTGCTTACAATGGCTCCGGCTTCAATAAAGGCCTTGATATACCCCGCTTCCATGGCATCCAGGTAAATCTTCTGAGTGGCCGGGATAATAATAACGCGAAGTCCCTTCGCAATCTTGCGTCCCTTCATAATTTCCGCAGCGATTCTTAAATCCTCCAGGCGGCCGTTTGTGCAGGAACCAATCACAACCTGGTCAATGGCAATATCGCCAACCTCATCGATTGGATGGGTGTTTTCCGGCAAATGCGGGAAGGCCACCGTTGGTTTCAGCTCACTTAAATTAATGGTATAGGTTTCATCATATTCAGCATCCGCATCCGCTTCAAATACTTTATACGGTTTATCACTGTGCTCCTTCACATAAGCCAGCGCCTGCTCATCCACAGGGAAGATACCGTTCTTTGCTCCGGCCTCAATCGCCATATTTGCAATCGTGAAACGGTCATCCATAGAAAGATACTGAATACCGTCGCCCACGAATTCAAGAGAACGATACAGCGCGCCGTCCACGCCAATCATACCGATTAAATGTAAAATAATATCTTTACCGCTAATCCATTTTGCAGGTTTGCCTGTCAAAATAACCTTGATAGCGGAAGGAACCTTAAACCATGCTTTTCCTGTGACAATACCGCAGGCTGCATCCGTACTTCCCACACCTGTGGAAAAAGCGCCGATAGCGCCGTATGTACATGTATGAGAATCGGCGCCGATAATTGTATCGCCGGCCGTAACAATACCTTTCTCCGGCAGAAGCGCATGCTCGATACCCATCTCGCCAACCTCATAAAAATGAGTCACATCATTGGCACGGGCAAACTCGCGCATACACTTACAGTTCTGAGCAGACTGGATATCCTTATTTGGTGAAAAATGATCCGGAATCAAAGCGACTTTATCCTTATCAAAAACGCCTTCCTTTTCAAACTTAACCATCTCATTGATAGATACCGGGCCTGTTATATCATTTGCCAATACCATATCCAGATTGGCCATAATCAACTGTCCGGCATGAACCTCCTCAAGTCCGGCAGCAGATGCTAAAATTTTCTGGGTCATCGTCATTCCCATGATAATTCCTCCTCGATTTCTCATTTTTATTTCAAAATTAGTTATTGATAGAATATCACATTTAGAGCTATAATAGAAATACATATTACGAATATTTATTATGAAATGTAGTTATGGAAGATAATTATACGCAACGCCTTAAATTAAAGATTCCTTTTCACTGCATGTCCAGTATTTAAACAATTTTTTCAAACCATTTCACAGGCTTTCGTAAGATTTTGCCACAGACATTCTTCACAGAATTTTGCTGTGCCTCCACGAATGTCTGAGACCTTTCTGCTAACCGATACGACAAAAGATGCAAAACATCTAAGAAAAATCAAACAGGTGCTTTCTTGATTCTTGATTTACTGTCGCTTTCTAAAACTCGCCTTTGCTCAAACATCAGAAAGCGACAGTATACCTCAAAAAAGCACCTGTCAGATTTTTTACAAATGTTTTGCAACTCTTTTCCTGCATCTGGTTAGCAGAAGGTCGAGTTTTCGTGAGGCACAGCGAATAAAACATGTGAAGAATGGCTGAAAAAATCCCGAAAGCCTTTGACGGTTTGTAAAAAATCTGTTTATTACTACTGGACATTAATGAAAATATATCCTAAAATTCAAGGCGGTGCGGCATAATCACTCCATTTCACAGGAGGTTTATTTTATGGAACAGCATTTATCTCTGTATCGGATTTTTTACACGGTAGCAAATACAGGGAATATTTCGCAGGCGGCCAAGCAGCTTTACAACAGTCAGCCAGCCATCAGCAAGTCCATCAGCCGCCTTGAGGAAAGTCTCGGGGTAACGTTGTTTTCCCGAAGTTCCCGGGGTGTGACGCTGACGGAGGAAGGCCGGATTCTCTATCAGCATGTCCGTGCGGCTTTTGAGGCCATTGACACCGGGGAGGAACAGATTCGGCGGATGACGGCGCTGGATATGGGCAATCTCCACATCGGCGTCAGCAACACCCTGTGTAAATTCATTCTCCTGCCCTATCTTCAGGCTTTTATTGAAGCCTACCCGCATATTAAAATTTTAATTTCCTGTCTCTCCTCCAACCAAACTCTGGCTCTGCTGGATTCGGGAAAGATTGATATCGGCCTGGTGGCCCATCCGGAAAGTCTGCGGACACTGGATTTTTATTCGCTTGGGACCATCCAGGATATTTTTGTGGCCTCCCCGGTTTATCTGGCAAATCTGGATTTAAAACAGGGGGAAATGATCAGCGGACGCCAGCTTTTTGAGAAAGCCACCCTTATGCTCCTCGACAGCATAATATGACCCGCCAATACATTGATGATTATCTGACTGCAAATCATCTTCAGACACATCACACAATTGAGACGACCTCCATGGAGCTGCTCATTGAATTTGCAAAAATCGGCCTGGGCGTCGGCTGTGTCATCAAAGAGTTTGTCCAGGAAGAACTGGAAAAGGGCCAGCTTCTCGAAATTCCGCTGGACATCCCGATTCACCGGAGGGAAATTGGTTTTACCTATGTTAAAAAGCGGCGGCAGGAAAAGGCTGTTCAGCATTTTATTGATTTCTATAAATCTGCAAAGGAGAACTAATCATCATGGAAAACTTTATATTCAGCTTAAACGCAACCATTCCTATTTTTTTAATTATCATCCTCGGATGGGTACTTATGCAGGTGGGCATCTTTAATAAAGAGTTCACCACAGTTGCCGACAGATATGTATTTAAAATCGCACTGCCTCTGCTCGTCTTTAAGGATATTGCAACGGCAGACATCTATGAAATGTTCAATTTAAAATTTGTCCTTTTCTGTGCCATCGGAACAACTCTGATGTTTCTTGGCGTCTGGCTGTTTGCCCACTGGTACTGCAGGGACAAATCCATGATTGGAGCCTTCACCCAGGCCGCCGCCCGGGGCAGCGCCGCTATCCTCGGCATTGCCTTCGTGGAAAATATATATGGCAGTTCGGGCATGGCGCCGATGATGATTGTCTCTGCCGTACCCCTGTATAATATTTTTTCCGTTGTTATTCTGACCTTCGGCGCTTCCGATGCGGACACGGCGGACCGCAGCGGAAATATACGCAAAGCCTGCATTAACGTTGCCAAAAACCCAATTATCATTGGTATTCTGGCCGGCTGTATTTTTGCCTTTTTCAGAATTCCGATTCCTTATATTCCTTTGAAAGCCATCAGCAATATTGCGGCCACAGCCAGCCCGATTGCCCTGCTTGTCGTCGGCGCTACCTTTGAAGGACGAAAGGCTCTTGCCAAAATAAAGCCAAGCCTTGTGGCAACCCTGATTAAACTGGTCATTATTCCGGCCATCTTTTTCCCCTTTGCCATTCTCTTTGGTTTCCGAAACAGCGAACTGGTGGCTATCCTTGTCATGCTTGGCTCGCCAACAACCGTAAGCTGCTACATCATGGCAAAAAATATGAATAATGATGCGGTTTTAACATCCAGTATCGTGGTTCTGGCGACCCTCTTATCTTCCATATCGCTGACGGCATGGATTTTTATCCTCCGCAGTTTTGCGCTGATTTAATTTTCTATTCTGGAAATTTTTAAATCGGCATGGTAAGATATATCCGCAGCACGCATTTGCAGCACTTATCATTGTACAGAAAGGATTTTTATATATGTCACAGACAAATCATTATGATGCCGACAGTATTTCGGTGCTGGAAGGACTTGAAGCCGTTCGAAAACGGCCCGGAATGTATATCGGCAGTGTTTCTAGAAAAGGGTTGAATCATCTGATTTATGAAATCGTGGACAATTCCGTGGATGAACATCTTGCCGGTTTCTGCGATTTGATTCATGTCACTTTAAACAAAGATGGCTCAGCCACCATCGAGGATAATGGCCGGGGTGTCCCGGTTGGCATGCACGAAAAAGGAGTGCCGGCGGAACGGCTTGTATTCACAACCCTCCATGCCGGAGGAAAATTTGACGACTCTGCTTATAAAACAAGCGGCGGTCTTCACGGTGTAGGAAGCTCCGTTGTTAATGCACTGTCCGAATGGATGGACGTGGAAATTTCCAGAGAAGGCTATGTGCATCATGACCATTTCCAACGGGGAATTCCTGATATTGAGTTGGAAAACGGTCTGCTTCCTACCCTCGGAAAAACCCGAAAGACCGGGACAAAAATTTCATTTCTTCCCGATAAGGAAATCTTTGAAAAAACCCGCTTTAAGGAAGATGAAGTCATCAGCCGTCTCCATGAAACAGCCTACTTAAACCCGGAACTCACTATTATTTATGATGACCTCCGGGAGAGCACGCCGGAACATCTGGAATTCCATGAGCCCGACGGTATTATCGGATTTATCAGGGATTTAAACAGGAATAAAGAAACTGTCTGCGATGTCATTTATTTTAAAGGCGAGGCGGAAGGTATTCAGGTGGAAGCAGCCTTCCAGTATGTCAATGAATTTCATGAAAATGTCCTCGGCTTCTGCAACAATATTTACAACGCTGAGGGCGGCACACATATCACTGGATTCAAGACAGCTTTCACAACCGTTATGAACGCCTATGCCCGGGAATTAAATATTTTAAAGGAAAAGGACAGCAATTTTACCGGGGCAGATATCCGAAACGGTATGACTGCCATCATTTCCATCAAACATCCGGACCCCCGGTTTGAGGGCCAGACAAAAACAAAACTGGACAACCAGGATGCCGCCAAAGCCTCAGGAAAGATTACCGGTGATGAACTGCCGAGATATTTTGACAAAAATCTGGAAACCCTGAAAAATGTCCTGGCCTGCGCTGAAAAAGCCGCAAAAATCCGCCGGACAGAGGAGCGGGCCAAAACAAATCTTTTAAGCAAGCCCAAATTTTCCTTTGATTCCAATGGAAAACTGGCAAATTGTGAAAGCCGTGACCCTTCCATCTGCGAAATTTTTATTGTCGAAGGGGATTCGGCCGGAGGTTCGGCAAAAACTGCCCGTGACCGCCACTATCAGGCCATTCTTCCAATCCGGGGAAAGATTTTAAACGTGGAAAAGGCAAGTATCGACAAAGTTCTTGCCAACGCCGAAATTAAAACAATGATTAACGCCTTTGGCTGCGGATTTTCCGAGGGCTACGGCAATGATTTTGATATAAGCAAACTGCGTTACGATAAAATTATCATTATGGCGGATGCCGATGTGGACGGCGCCCATATTTCTACTCTATTGCTCACCCTCTTCTACCGCTTCATGCCGGAACTGATTTTTGAGGGCCATGTATATATTGCCATGCCGCCCCTCTATAAAGCCATGCCGGCCAGAGGCAAAGAAGAATATCTTTATGACGATGCAGCCCTGACTAAATACCGCAAAACCCACAAGGGCAGCTTTACCTTGCAGCGTTATAAAGGTCTCGGCGAAATGGATGCCGCCCAACTCTGGGAAACCACATTAAATCCCGAAACCCGGATTTTAAAACGGGTCGAAATTGAAGATGCCCGCATGGCTTCGGATGTCACCGAACTCTTAATGGGCAACGATGTCCCGCCGAGAAAATCATTTATTTACCGGCATGCCCATGATGCCGAGCTGGATATTTAGGAGGTGAACTCATGGGAGATATTATTCGCACCGAGTATTCGGAGATTATGCAAAAATCCTATATTGACTATGCCATGAGCGTCATCATTGCCCGGGCCCTGCCCGATGTCCGCGACGGTCTGAAACCGGTTCAGCGCCGTACCCTTTATGATATGTATGAATTGGGTATCCGGTATGATAAACCTTACCGCAAATCCGCCCGTATTGTTGGCGATACAATGGGTAAATACCATCCTCACGGCGACAGTTCCATTTATGAATCCCTCGTTGTCATGAGTCAGGATTTTAAAAAAGGAGAACCTCTCGTGGACGGCCACGGCAATTTCGGTTCCATCGAAGGTGACGGCGCCGCTGCCATGCGTTATACCGAGGCCCGTCTGCAAAAATTGACCCAGGAAGCCTTTTTGACGGATTTAGATAAAAATGTCGTTGACTTCCAGCCAAACTTTGATGAGACAGAGAAGGAACCGGAGGTTCTTCCTGCCCGAATTCCAAATCTGCTTATCAACGGCGCCGAAGGTATTGCTGTCGGCATGGCGACAAGCATTCCGCCCCACAACACAGGAGAAGTTATCGATGCCGTTCTCGCCTATATGAAAAATTCAGATATAACCACGGAAGAACTGTTGAAGATTATGCCCGGTCCGGACTTTCCAACCGGGGGCATCGTCACAAATAAAGACGACCTGATTTCCATCTATGAAACCGGACAGGGAAAAATCAAGCTCCGCGGCAAAGTTGAAGTTGAAAAAATCAAAGGCGGCCGGGAACGGCTTGTCATTACGGAAATTCCTTATACAATGATTGGCGCCGGAATCGGCAAGTTTCTGAATGACGTCTATGCCCTGGTTGAAAGTAAAAAAACAAACGATATTGTCGATATTTCCAACCAGTCCTCCAAAGAGGGCATCCGCATTGTGCTGGAACTCCGCCGAAATACAGATGTGGAAAATTTAAAAAATATGCTTTATAAAAAAACCCGGCTTGAGGATACTTTTGGCGTCAACATGCTGGCTGTATCCGGCGGCCGCCCGGAAACCCTTGGTTTAAAATCAATCATCGAAAACTTCCTCGATTTTCAGTATGATATCAACACGCGAAAATATCAGCACCTTTTAGCAAAGGAGCAGGAAAAACGGGAAATTCAGGAGGGCTTAATCAAAGCCTGCGATGTCATTGATTTAATTATTGAAATTCTCCGCGGCTCCAAAAATATTAAGCAGGCAAAAAACTGTTTAGTCAACGGAGAGACGGAAGGAATCAAATTCAAAACTAAGACTTCCGAGCGGGCTGCAAAAAAGCTGCGTTTCACAGAAAATCAGGCCACAGCCATTCTGGAAATGCGGCTCTATAAGCTCATCGGCCTGGAAATCGAGGCTCTGCAAAAGGAACATGAAACAACATTAAAGAATATCGCCAAATACGAAGATATATTGGATAACCATTCCAGCATGTCCAGAGTTATCACGAAAGAGCTTCAAAATTTCCGGAAATCCTATGCACGGCCAAGGCGCACCCAGATTGTCAACGCCAAAGAGGCTGTTTTCGAGGAAAAGAAATTTGAAGAAATGGAAGTTGTTTTCCTGATGGACCGTTTCGGCTACTGCCGCACCGTCGATGTTCCAACCTTTGAACGGAACAGAGATGCCGCCCTCTCCGAGAATAAATATATTATTCAATGTATGAATACTGATAAAATATGTCTTTTCACCGATGTCGGACGCATGCACATGGTTAAAGTATCCAGCCTGCCTTACGGAAAATTCCGGGATAAGGCTATCCCGATTGATAATTTCGGCAACTATAACAGCAGCGAGGAGTCTCTTGTTTATGTGGCAAATTTAAGCTGCCTCATCCGCGAACAGCTTCTCTTTGCTACCAATCAGGCTATGTTTAAGCAGGTAAACGGCGAAGAATTTAATGTATCCAAACGAACCATTGCCGCAACAAAACTTTCGGACAATGATAAAGTTGTCACTGTTATTCCTCTGGCCAACGCCACCCATGTGGCTCTCCGAACCCGAAAGGGCATCTTCCTGCGGTTTGATATCAGCGAAGTGCCTGAAAAGAAAAAGGCGGCTCTCGGCGTCCGGGGCATCCAATTGTCCGGCGACGATATTGTTGAAGAAGTCTATCTGTTGAATAAAAACGACGAGACTATCATTACTTATAATGAAAAATCCATTTCCCTGAATAAGTTAAAGCTTGGCCACCGGGATACTAAAGGTACAAAACTCCGCCTATAGAACTCTTACATGCAGAAATTTAAGTCCATAGAAATTTTTGCCGTACCTGTACAGAAATGACACCTGTGCAGGTACGCAAAAAACTTTATCAGGATTTTTTTCTGCCTTTTTTCCACAGGCCGGCCATAACAAGCAGAGCCGCGAGCCCCAATCCGCCGAAGCCGAATATATGACTTCTATCTCCTGTCTTTGGCGTATCCAAAGGCACTTTTTTCTTTATACCTACTGTCTGCCCTTCATCATTGATATCTTCATGGGCTGCAATCTCATTGCCGTCGGCATCCAGAAGCTTTTCAAATACAACCAATTCCATATCTCCGAAGTCTGAGGCATCAAAGGCAAATTCCATATGAATTTCTTCATCCGGCTTTTCCGCACAAAAAACCTTTTCAGAGGTCAGAGCGGCATTATTTATGAGCAATGGTTTTCCCGTTTCCTTATTCATCAAAACGCCTTTCAACTGATAATTGCCGCCCGCAATAAGATTCTCACAGGATACCCTATCTACAATTGCCGCATTTTTATCGGCAGATATGATTTTGTCCCCATCGGCTTTATCTTCTGCCTTTGTATGAATCCGTATTTTTACCGGATAGTTTTTAATTTCTGTTTCTAAAAGAACGACCTCTGTCAGCTGGTCTTTATATTCTATCTTTATCGGATATGTTTCTTCACTCAAAATATACCCCCGGGGCTGCCGCGTTTCCCGAAGCTCATAATTGCCAAAATATAGTTTTCCGGATTCAGCAATGCCTTCCTTTGTTATCAAATGGCCTGCAGTCTCTCCTTTTTTGAGCTGCAGAGTTCCATCCGGAGCAGTAATGTCCTCCGCCGCAATGATATCAAACTCAGCATCACTTAAGAGTTTCCCGGATTCCCCATCCTTCTTCACAACTCGAAGCTGTCCCATCGCCGGTTCATCAAAGAATTCAATAACCAGCGGATTTTCCCAGGATGCCCCCTCAGTCATCTTAAATTCCAACAACTCACCTTTCAGATAGCCTCGCGGAGCCTGTACTTCTTCCAGATAATAGGTCCCATATTTTAATTTCTCCGGGAAGGTAAACTGGCCCTTTTCATTTGTTTTAAATGTTTCGCAGACCTGTATTTCAGGATAATGGGCCGTCATGGCTAACA
>URND01000036.1 GCA_900549105.1 uncultured Eubacteriales bacterium | reverse complement strand
CACTGGTTCCCGCCGGAACATATTTTCTCGGAAGAAGAACCGATTCCTGTTCATCACCGACATATACTCCAAAATCCTTTACCTGCACTACCTTTAATATTTGCTTTTCACCTAATTGTATCATAACCTGCTCCTATTCCGTAAACTCCGTGATCACACATATTTCCCCTTCAACATTTTCCAGCAAAATAGTGACCCGCTCCGATGTCTCCTGCCGTTTCGGAATCAGTACATCGCCATATTTTGCCGAACGTTTATATTCTACCCGGATTTGCCGCACCGAATAATCAGCCGGGAGATATTCCATCGCCACGGCCACATATCTGCCATTATTCATATGATGATTTGTATCCAGGCAGGCTTTTGTAACCCGCACCGGCTCCATCGTCTCAAAATCACCTGAAATCACTATTTTTCTTCCGGCATAATCCATCGGCTCTTTGGGCTCCATCTGATAAGCCTCTATCTGAGTCGCATCCACCCGCGTCGGCCTTCCTGTGCCAATATCAATCATGGCCCATACCGAATTTGCCCGGGCCATCCGATGGCCGGACGCGTCATCAATAATAAAATTACGCATTCCAAGCGGGCCTTTAAAATCATAAGCCCATGTACCCACTGTAATCTGTTCGCCATATTTGGGATATTGCTCTACAATAATCTGCCAACTGTTCAGTATCCAGGCTTTTCCTAACTTCTCCATATTTTTTGGACCAACACCGAGGGCATCCGACTGAAAGCAACTGCAATCCTGAAAATAATTAATAATCTGGGCCATATCCGCCTTATAATCTGCTCCGACTTCACTGTAAGTCACCGGCCGCTTCATACAATACATATCTCCCACTCCTCCGCATATCTGTAAATGAAAAAATCAGACATTTCACTAAAGGTTTCCTTTAATAAAATGTCTGACTGATAACTGGGCTGGAAGGATTCGAACCTTCAAATGCTGGAGTCAGAGTCCAGTGCCTTGCCATTTGGCGACAGCCCATCATTGGCTCAACAATTGCATTATACACTATAATATATATTTTGACAAGTGCTTTTTTAAATTTTTTTAAATTTTGCAAAAAAACTTTTTTATCCTATTTATTACAATAATACTCACAATTGTCGAACCGATAAATCTGCAATTAATCATCTATAGTTTCCAGCGTTTTTTTCAGTTCGATTAACTTATCACGCAACTCTGCCGCCTGCTCGAAGTTCAAATCCGCCGCCGCTGCACGCATCTGTTTCTCCACCTTTCCAATCAGCTTCAGGAGTTCTTTCCTGCTCATGGATTCCGGGTCTTTCATAAACTGCTCTTCCGTTTCAGCAATTGCCTTGGAAACAGCAATCAAATCCCGGACAGCCTTTTTGATTGTCTGCGGGGTAATTCCATATTCCTCATTGTAAGCCTGTTGGAGTTTTCGACGCCTGTTCGTTTCATCAATCGCCCGCTTCATAGAATCTGTCATAGTATCCGCATACATAATTACATGGCCTTCAGAATTTCGAGCTGCACGCCCAATTGTCTGTATCAGCGAGGTTTCTGAACGCAAAAATCCTTCTTTATCCGCATCCAGAATAGCCACCAGGGTTATCTCAGGGATATCCAATCCCTCTCTTAAAAGGTTAATACCGACAAGCACATCAAACACATTCATACGCAAATCCCGGACTATCTGGGTCCGCTCCAGCGTATCAATATCCGAATGCAGATATTTTACCCGAATTCCTGCTTCCCGCATATAATCCGTCAGATCTTCAGCCATCCTCTTAGTCAGCGTTGTGATTAACACTTTATGGCCCTGGCTTGTCTCCCGATTAACCTCACTGATCAAATCATCAATCTGCCCCTTCACCGGGCGGACAGATATTTCCGGGTCCAGCAATCCGGTTGGCCGGATAATCTGTTCTGTCCGCAGCAATTCATGCTCCGCCTCATAGACATTTGGCGTTGCCGAAACAAAAAGCATTTGGTCAATCTTGCTCTCAAATTCCTGAAAATTCAGAGGCCGATTGTCCTTGGCGGAAGGAAGCCGGAATCCATAATCCACCAGCGTTGTTTTTCTGGATTGGTCCCCCGCATACATTCCCCGCACCTGGGGAATCGTCATATGGGACTCATCCACAATAATAAGAAAATCATCCGGGAAATAATCCAGCAGAGTATGCGGTGTCGCCCCCGGCTCTAATCCGGCCAGATGACGCGAATAATTCTCAATGCCCGAGCAAAAACCTGTTTCCCGCATCATCTCTATATCAAAATTGGTTCTCTCCGAAATCCGCTGTGCTTCCAGCAATTTATCCTCACTCTTAAAATATTGCACCCGCTCCTCAAGTTCCTTCTCGATATTCACAATCGCAGCTTCCATCTTCTCTTTCGAAACAACATAGTGGGAAGCCGGAAAAATCGCCACATGCTCCAGCCGCGCTTTAATCTCCCCTGTCAGCGGGTCGAAGGAAGTGATGCGGTCAACTTCATCCCCGAAAAATTCCACCCGAACAGCCTCACCTTCGGCGGCCGCCGGATAAATTTCTACAACATCGCCATGCACACGAAATGTTCCGCGCTTAAAATCCATATCGTTTCGCTCATACTGAATATCAATCAGCTTTCGAATAACATCATCCCGCTCTTTCTCCATCCCGGGGCGCAGCGAAACAACCATTTCCTTATAATCAATCGGACTTCCCAAACCATAAATACAGGATACCGAAGATATAATAATAACATCCTCCCTCTCCGTGAGGGCCGCCGTCGCCGAATGGCGCAGCTTATCAATTTCATCATTAATCGCCGAATCCTTCGCAATGTAAGTATCTGTCTGGGGCACATAAGCCTCCGGCTGATAATAATCATAATAGGAGACAAAGTATTCCACCGCATTTTCCGGGAAAAATTCTTTAAATTCACCATATAATTGGGCAGCCAGCGTCTTATTATGCGCCAGCACCAGAGTCGGCTTATTTAATGCCTGAATAACATTTGCCATTGTAAATGTTTTTCCGGAACCTGTGACGCCGAGAAGCGTCTGAAACTGATTACCCTCTTTAAAGCCTTTGACCAAATCCGCAATCGCCTGGGGCTGATCGCCGGTTGGGGCGTATTCTGATACTAATTTAAAATGATTCATGAATAAATCCTCCTATGAATGCTCATAAAGTTTTACTTTTCCAAAGCCATCAGCATATTATCAAGCATTGTATATAAATCATCTGACGGTTCTTCATTATTCTTTTTTGCCTCCAGCATATGGATGATGTCCTCATTCGATATGCTGATAATAAGTTTTCCGTTCTCCCGCAAAGCGCCTTTTATCGCCTTTTCTGCATTTTTGTCCGCGCCATGGCAGGAGAGGATTATCGCAACGCTGCGAAGTGCCTTTGCATACAAATATTTTTCGGTTGTATAAATTTCCTTTTGAGTGATAGCCTCTTTATAGTTTTTAAATTCAAAAATAATATATTTTGTATTAAAGAATTCCTCTAAGAAGTGCCAAAAGGGATTAACCCTGCCATCTCTGATTTTGCATATTAAATCAAACCGATATAAATCATCATTTGACTTTTTCTGCTCTTTCCATACGGACAAATCATCCATAAATAATTCTTTTAATATTTCCGTGCAAAGATTCTCATACTCTCTGCTTTTCCCATCCGCATCCCATTCGCGGAGAATATCGATATAACTGGTTATTCTTGCTGTCGCTTCAGAAATAGCCTCCCCTGTTATGTCTCCGGATTCGCCGCCGACTTCTTCCTTATCTTTTTCGGCCTCTGCGCCGGACAGGAGCCGCATATCCGGCGCCTTCGGCAGCACATCATCCACTGTATAATCCAACATTGAAAACAAACGCTTTTTGAGTTTTTCATTATTTTTTACGAGGTATAATAAATTGGACAAATCCAGGATAATTGTATCCTCATCTAAATTCAGATTTTTAACCCGCTCCCACCGTATAAGGTTTCCAAAAACAATAACTTTAAGCCCCTTCCGGTGGATGTCCTTTATCAATGAGGTACGCAAAACCATCTGTTTGAGTACACCGATTTCCATAAATTTCCGCCGATATGTTCTGACCTCGATAAAGCAGTAATCATCGCCGCGGCGCGCAAAACCATCCCATCCACAGTTTCGGTTCATCTCTGCGGCTTCCGCTTCCATATGCCATCCTGCAAAAGCAAATATATCGAATACTAATTTTTCAAACATTCTTCCCCGGTACATCGGACTCTGACTATAATTTTGCAATATATTGACGGCCTTCGCTGTAAGATCCTCTGAATCTGTCCAAAACCACACTGCCTGCCGCCGACGCATTTCAACAGATATGTCTAAGCCCATGTCCGCTCCGCTTTCTATAAACACATCAACATTTTTATTCATGCCGACGGCATACCGGACTTCCCTGTCCAATATATCATCCCTGCCCTTTCCATAAATGAAGAGACAGAGATCGCAGCCGGAAATCATCTTGCCATTCTCTTCTGAAGCGCCCCTTCCGGCCACCTCATATCCCTGTTCAGAAAGTTCTTTATTTAATTTTTCAACAATATCAAGGCTTACAGCTTTGCTAAAACCGCAATACACTCTAATTTTTGCCATCTCAGACTCCTTTCTGCGCCGGGCAATAGTTTATTCCGCCTATTTCAGCGCCTCCCGCTGCTTTTCTCTCATTATACCATGACACAAAAAGAAAGTACAGAACTTAATCGAATGTTTGTTCTGTACTTTCTTATTTACAAATTCTTTTTATCTAAGACTCAGCAAATAATCGACAGCCGCCTGAAGCTGATTATCTTCCTCTGCTTCCCTGTCATATTCTACCACCTGGTCCGGCTCAATACCCGTTCCATGGATGCACACGCCGGATGGCGTGTAATATTTTGCCGAAGTCAATTTCACTGCCGAACCATCCGCCATAGGAATAATGGACTGGACAATCCCCTTGCCAAAAGTTGTCGTTCCTATGATTTCTGCTTCGTCATAATCCTTCAAAGCCCCTGTAAAAATTTCTGATGCGCTGGCCGTATTTCCATTAACCAACACTGCCATCGGCATATCAATTCGGTCATCATCCAGCGCCCATTCTTCTTCCCGGTTGCCGTCCTTATCCTCCGTATAAACGAGTAATTCTTTTGGAAGCACCCTATCCAGAATGTCACAGACACTGTCCAGCAAGCCGCCGCCATTGTCTCTCAAGTCAAAAATCAGGCTCTGCGCTCCCTGCGCTTCCAAATCCTCTGCTGCCGCCGCAAACTGCTCCGCAGTCACTTCACCGAATTCCGAAATCTGAATATAGCCAATCCCGTCCTCCAGCATCCGATAAGTTACCGTAGGCACATTGACAACCGCCCGTGTCACCTCGACATCGATATATCTATCCTCCAAAGCCCGGTAAATCGTCATCTGCACTGCCGTGCCCTCTTCGCCCTTAAGCTTTGCGACAACCATATTCAAATCCTCGCCGCTCACCTCTTCGCCTTCCACGGCATAGAGAATATCATCTTTTTGAATACCCGCTTCCGCCGCCGGTCCGCCTTCGAAGGGCTTGACAATCGTAATAAGCCCTGTACTCATATTCTGAGAAACATAAGCGCCAATCCCCGAATACTTCCCGGATGTGGACTCCATAACCGAAGCAAATTCTTCCGGCGTATAATAGGTTGTATAATCCTCTTCCAACCCGGCCACATATCCGGCATAAATACCCTGCTCCAGTTTATCCAAATCAATATCTTCCGGATTCAAATAGTAACTGCTGATTAATTTATCCATCTTATCTATTTTTTCTTCGATTGCATCATAGCGCTGGCCCAATCGGCCGGACTCCCGGCTGCTAAAACTCTGTACGCCGCTGACTCCGGCCCATACAACGCCCATGACTGCTAATCCGGCCACAAAACTCGCAAAATTTTTCTTATTCATACTTCTCAGCCTCACATTTTTTTCATTCCTTCCTATTGTACAACAAGTATTCCGGAATGCAAAGGGGAATCACAGATTTTTCACCGAATATCAAAAAGGAGGCCGGATAATTCCTGCCTCCCTGTTTCAGCGCTGCCCCTGTCCCGGCAGCGCTTTATATGTAGATTTATCACGGGCTGACATACCCCAGCGGGTCAACCCAATAACCGTCATATCCGCCCGAGGAACCAACCATCACGCCAAAGTGAAGGTGAGGACCTGTGGACCATCCGGTACTTCCGACCGCCGCAATCGACTGGCCTGCGCTGACATACTGTCCTGAACTTACATACAGGGCCGACGCATGCATGTACACGCTGAGCACACCGCCGCCATGGTCAATAACGACCCAGTTTCCGGCGCTGCTGCTGTATCCCGCAATCCATACGGTTCCGCTGGCTGCCGCATAAATCGGGCTGCCATAGCCTGCGCCGATATCGATACCATTGTGAAGGCCGCCGCGCCAATCCTGATAACCATAGGTGTCTGTCAGCATTGTCGTATCACTTGGCCATACCCATCCGCCGCCATAGGACGGTTTTGAAGCACCGGACACATCCGGCACATAACTGCCGCCGCCATCGCCGGAACCTGAAGCAGCTTCCTGTGCCGCTGCTTCAGCAGCCGCTGCCGCTGCCGCCGCTGCCGCGCGGATTTCCGCTTCAATTTCCGCCAGAGCCTGCTGCTCCATGGAAATATTGTTTTCCAGTTCCTGAATATACTCCTCCGTATACTCAATAGTTACATTTAATGACTGAATGTAAGCGGCCTTTTCATCCAGAATTCCCTGAAGTTCGGCCTCCTGAGCTTCCAGCTCCTCCTTGAGCTGTTTAATCCGCTCTACTTCTTCTTCCTGCTGTTTTTCAAGGGCTTCAATCTGAGTTCTTGTTTCCTGTAGGCTCTGAAGCAGATTGCTGTCATAATCAGAAATCTTGGAAATGTATTCTGTACTGTTCAGCAGTGATGTGATATCTTCCGCTGCAAGGAGAATTTCCAGATAGCCGGTCTCTCCCTTTTTATACATCACTTTAATACGAAGTTTTAAAGTCTCATACTGTTTCTGCTCTTTTTCACGGGCAGCCGCCAAATCAATTTTTGTCTGCTCCAGCGCAGCTTCTGTCTGCTCCAGTTCCGCATTGGTCGCATCAATCTGCCCCTGAACATCGGCTAACTGACTGTCCAGGGAAGCAATTTCCGCCTCCGTATTTGCCTTATCTGTCTGCAGTTCCCCAAGAACCGCACTCTGAGCTTCTTTTTCCTGCTCCAACGCTTCAATCTGCTGTTCCTTTTCCTCTTTATCGCCTTCATCCACAGCAAAAGCTGTCAGACTCAGCGAAAAAGCCATTACACAGGCCATCAGCGCGCTGAGCAGCCTTGTATGTAAACGTTTCATATCTTTTCTCCCTTCCTATACTCTGACATGTTTTCTCAAAGTCATATAACTTCCGATAAAACCAATACCCAAACCAATCGCAAGCGATACCGGAATAAGGATATTGAATACGTCATTCACATTCATGAATGTCAGTATCCTGTTTAATATTGAGAAGTGTTCCAAAACGAAGTCTACAACCATCGGATAAAGCAGCCGCAAACCGGCCACAGGAATCGCAGAGCCGATTAAACCAATCGTCATACCTTCAACAATAAACGGGCCGCGGACAAATAAATCCGTCGCACCGATGTATTTCATAATTGCAATCTCATCCTTACGCACCGTAATACCAATCATAACCGTATTACTGATAAGGAAAATCGCAACAAATACCAGAATTAAAATAATGCCAATGGACACATATCCAATCAACCGGCTGAAATTTGTAAAGCTGTCCGCAATAATTTCGGAGCCGTTGACTTCCGAAACGCCATTCAGCGTCATAATATAATCCATCAGTTCCGCCTGTCTCGACGTATCCGACAGATAAACCTGAACACTGGCACAGTCTACCAATGGATTATCCTGGTCCAATCCGGCGAGAATTCCTTCATCGCCATCCGGGAAATAATCCTGTTTAAAATTCTCCCACGCTTCATCTGCGGAAATATAAGTTGTTGAATCCACCTCTTCCCGCACATCGATTAAACGCTGTACCTCCAACATCTGTTCCTCTGTCACTGCTTCGTCAAAAAACACTGTCAGGCCGACATTGGTTTCCGCCGCATGCACCATGTACTGAAAATTCGCTACAATACAATAGAAAATACCGAATATAAACAAACATGCGGTAATTGTTCCAATCGACGCCAGGGAAAACAACCGGTTGCGGACAATATTTTTAAAGCCCTGCCGGATTGCGTAAAACATTCTACCAATCATTTGTTATTCCACCTTTTTCATCGCTGATAACCACACCCTTGTCTATCGTGATAACCCTCTTCTGCATACGTTCAACTATATCCCGATTATGGGTAACTACGACCACCGTGGTTCCTCGTTTATTAATATCCTCCAGAAGCTTCATAATCTCCCAGGCGTTTGCCGGGTCCAGATTACCTGTCGGCTCATCCGCCAGCAAAATCGGGGGATTATTCACCAAAGCTCTTGCCAGAGAAACTCTCTGCTGCTCACCGCCGGATAATTCGCCCGGCAATGATTCCGCCTTATCCGCCAGTCCGACCAGACTCAGCATCTGCGGCACTGTTTCCTTGATCACCTTCGCCGACTTTCCGACAACCCGCTGTGCAAAGGCAATATTCTCATAAACATTTCTGTCCTTCAGCAGACGGAAATCCTGAAACACAACGCCAATGCCCCGGCGCATCTTCGGGATTTTCCGGCGGCGCAGGCGTTCGATATTCTGACTGTTAATATAAATCCTTCCGGAAGTTGGCTCCAGCTCTTTTAATAACAATTTAAACAGTGTTGTTTTACCCGAACCGCTGCTTCCTACGATAAATACAAATTCGCCCTTGCGAATTCTAAGGTTAACACCATATAAAGCAGACACGCCTGTGCTATAAGTTTTGCAAACGTTATCCAAAACAATCACGTTGTGACCTCCTTTTATCGCCAGTACTTTGCTTTAAATTTAATATTCAAACGTCTCCATATATCTCATATACTTGACAACCATCAATGCGATTTTAAAGGTGATGGCATCCTCAAACACTCTCAAATCCAGCCCCGTACTTTTCTGAAGCTTATCCAGGCGGTATACCAGCGTATTTCTGTGAATATACAACTGTCTGGATGTCTCCGATACATTCAGGCTGTTTTCAAAAAATTTATTAATCGTAATCAATGTCTCTTCATCCAAATCATCCGGAGATTTGCCGTCGAAAATTTCCTTAATGAACATCTTGCACAACGGCACCGGAAGCTGATAGATCAGACGCCCGATACCCAGATTACTGTAGGCCACAATCGCCCTCTCGCTGTAGAAAATCTTTCCCACGTCAAGCGCCATCTTCGCTTCTTTATAAGAACGGGAAACATCTTTAATCTCATGGACAATCGTTCCCAAGGCTATACGGCACTTTGTCAGGCCTTCGCCGTGGAGCATATCCAATAAGCCCTTGCAGGACTTCGTTAATGCCTCATAATTTTCATTTTCCTTCACCTCGCGGACAACAATGACACTCTTCTCGTCAACCGCTGTGATGAAATCTTTTGTTTTTCCTGTATAAATTCCCCGGACAATTTCCAATCCGTTTAATTCTTTATCATTGTTTAATTCAATAATTACGGCAATCCGCCGAACATCCGTATCAATCCGGAGTTTCTTCGACCGATTGTAAATATCCACTAAAAGTAAATTATCCAAAAGCAGATTCTTAATGAAATTATCCTTATCAAATCTTTCTTTATAGGCTACAAGCAGATTCTGAGTCTGGAATGACGCAATCTTGCCGACCATATAGACGTCATCGCTGTCCCCCCTGGCCAGAATGACAAATTCAAGCTGATGCTCGTCAAATACTTTAAAAAACTGAAACCCGCTGAGTACCTGACTGTCCGCAGGAGAATTGACAAAGTCCAAAACAGCATTCTCATATTCTTCCGCATTATTCATTGTGGATGCCAAAACCTTCCCCTCAGTATCCATAACGCACAAATCAACTCTGGTGATTGCTTTTAAACCTTCCATTGTCGTCTGCAAAATCTGATTTGAAATCATATCTACCACCCTTACTTCTTATCATATAGTCCTGTTCCTATCAACTCCTTTCTCTATAATAGTGCAAATATGCCAAAAAGTAAAGGCTTTTTTTATCCGTTTTTATAAAACAGCCCCATGTAAATTACAAATTTGTTACAGAACGATTTCATTTATGAATTCTAACACATTTTTTAATTTAATAGTGCCTAAATTTTTTTAATACTTTTTATTAAAAATGTATACACCCCTCGTCTTTTTATGCTATACTCGAAATTACTCAGTAATATTCAATAAAATAAATAAGAGGAAATAGACTATGATACGCAAAACTGTCCTGATTACCGGTGCTTCCAGAGGCATCGGGCGGGCCATCGCCGAAGCTTTTGCCGGCGCCGGCTGGTCCGTTGGTATCTGCTGTAAGAAAAGTAAAGATGATTTGCTTGAGGTAAAAAAGCATATTGAAGCTATGGGATGCCAATGCTATGATTTCATCGGCGATATGGGCTGCTATGAGGACGCCCGGCGATTTGTCGCCGGAGCCCGCAGAATTCTCGGCCCGGCGGACTGTCTCGTCAACAACGCGGGTATTTCTCATATCGGTCTCCTCAGCGACATGAGTCCTGAGGAATGGAATGAAATTATTCAGACTAATCTCACTTCGGTTTTTAACTGCTGTAAACAGGTCATTCCCGACATGGTCGCCCGCCAGTCCGGAAGCATTATCAATATTTCATCTGTCTGGGGCAACTGCGGCGCTTCCTGCGAAGCGGCCTACTCGGCTTCCAAGGGCGGCATGAACGCTCTCACAAAAGCACTGGCGAAGGAACTGGCCCCAAGCCATATCACCGTCAATGCCATTGCCTGCGGCGCAATCGATACAGAAATGAACCGCTTTTTGTCCGAAGAAGAGCGCTGTCAGTTGATTGATGAAATACCTGCCTGCCGAATGGGGAGCCCGGAAGAAGTCGGACGGCTGGCCCTCCGGCTTTCCGGAGAACATCCCTATCTGACCGGGCAGATTATCTCGCTGGACGGCGGCTGGATTTAAGCCTCCGGCCAGCGAATGGATTCGCCCTTCCGGCCAGAGGACAAATTCGCCCCTCCGGCCAATAGCCGCATTTAAAAACTATAGGCTGTCACCGGCAGAAGAATATGCCCGATGACTGTCGTGATAAAAATAACGGCAATCATCCATTTTCCAAAATATACCGTGAATTCTTCATTTTCCGGATTTTTACGAAGCTGGTTCATCTGCATAATGACAACGGATATAATGATAATCGTATATATACCCCATATATTGATGAACTCCAGAAGCCCTGTGTCCATGGCATCCGGAATAAGATTGGCTCCCACAAGAATATTGCTGACGGTTCCGAATAATACAGCCGGAATCATTCCCAGGGAATCCACCCGGTGATGGGTACAGCTCAGAAGCATAAGGAAGGCCCACACGCTTGTCCCAATCAGGGCGATAATACATTTAATATATACGCCCCAGGAACTGCGGTTGAACTCCATGGACATCAGAAATTCCGAATATACATTTTCTTCATCCAGCGCAGTCTGACCATCATATTGAATTTTCTCGGCCGTCCGATAATAAAACACATTGGCATCTGACCGCTTCAGTTCAAAACCGGCAATCTTCATACTCTCATTCACCCGGCAGTTTTCTCTGTCCGGTATCCAGATCATTTTTTCAATGGTTGCTTTCGGCATCAAATAATAACGTATCTGATAGCTGCTCAACGGAAAACGCGTCGTCTCAAAAACGTTGCTGATAACCGCGCTCAGCCTCATCTTCTGAATCCGGATGCCCTCTTCATTTACCCGGTTATCCATAATCTCCAGAGACTCGATTTTCCCATTATAGACCGTAATCTGTTCGGACATATCTGTCAGCTTTTCTCCATCCAGTTCCGCCCCATCCTTCCAGGCAAAGCACACCTGAAAAACCGCCGAACAGCGGGACTCCCTTATCTCAATATTCTGGATGCCTTCCAGATAGCTGCTCACGCTCACCCGGACAGCATCTTTTGAGAGGGCGGCTTCCCCATCTGTTAATTCAGCCGAATAATCCAAACGTTCTCCCCACTGGGCATCGGCCTCTTTTTTATTCGCATACAAAAAATGACAGGTAACTCCAAGATAAAGAACAGCAATAAGAAAAATTGCGCCTGTCCACAAAAGCACCTTCCTTTTCTGGTGTTTACCAAGATTATTCCATTTCATTGATTTTTCTTTCCCCTCTTGTTTTAATCCTTTGTATCAGGCGGTTTCCTCAAACTGGGAGTTATATAAATCGGCATAGAAGCCGCCTTTTCTGAGCAGGTCTTCATGATTGCCCTGCTCAATGATATCGCCGTCTCTCATAACAAGAATCACATCGGCGTCTTTAATTGTCGATAATCGATGGGCGATAACGAAACTTGTCCGCCCTTTCATCAGATTATTCATCGCTTTCTGAATACGCTCTTCTGTTCGCGTATCCACGGAACTGGTCGCCTCATCCAGAATCAGCACCGGATTGTCCGCCAGAATTGCCCGGGCAATGGTAAGAAGCTGCTTCTGTCCCTGGGAAACGTTGCTGGCATCCTCATTTAATTCCATCTGATATCCGCCCGGAAGGGTCTGAATAAAATGATGGGCGTGGGCTGCCTTCGCCGCCGCAATGACTTCCTCATCCGTTGCTTCCAGCCGTCCATACCGGATATTTTCCATAATCGTTCCCTTAAACAGCCATGTGTCCTGAAGGACCATTCCGAACAGCTCTCTGAGTTCGCCCCGATTAAAATCTTTGATATTATGTCCATCGACCAAAATCTGTCCCTGATTGACATCGTAAAACCGCATAAGCAGTTTGACCATCGTGGTCTTTCCTGCGCCCGTCGGCCCGACAATCGCCACAGTCTGCCCCGGTTCCACATCACAGCTAAAATCATGGATAACCGTTTTATCCGGTTTATAGCCAAACCGTACATGCTGGAATGAAACCCGTCCCTCCGGCGCTTCAAGATGTACCGGATTCTCCACGGTAATATCTTCCTCCGGCTCTGCCAGGAATTCAAACACCCGCTCGGAAGCCGCAGCCATCGACTGAAGCATATTGGACACCTGGGCCACCTGAGAAATCGGCTGGGTAAACTGGCGCACATACTGGATAAATGCCTGAATATCGCCAATCTCAATACTTCCGCGGATTGTCAGATATCCGCCGACAACAGCCACAGACACATAGCCGAGATTTCCGACAAAGTTCATAATCGGCTGCATCATACCGGAAAAGAACTGGGATTTCCATGCCGAGGCGTAGAGCGTATCATTTGTCTCAGAAAACTCTCTCAGCACCTCTTCCTCCCTGTCAAAGGCTTTAACGATATTCTGCCCGCTGTAAACCTCTTCAACCTGCCCATTGATATGCCCCAGATATTCCTGCTGAGTACGGAAATATTTCTGAGAAGATTTTACAACCACAGTAATCAAAATCATGGACACCGGTAAAATGATGACTGCAATCAGCGTCATCAGCGGGCTGATACTGAGCATCATGATCAAAATACCAATCACTGTTGTAATGGATGTGATCAACTGGGTAACGCTCTGATTCAGGCTCATTCCCAGGGTATCCACATCATTAGTGATTCGGGATAAAACTTCGCCGACAGTTCTCGACTCAAAATATTCCATCGGCATCCGATTGATTTTCTCAGAAATCTCTTTTCTCATTCGGAAGCACATCTTCTGGGAAATGCCCGTCATCAGCCAGCCCTGAATAAAGGAGAAACAGGCGCTGACACCGTAAAGTCCTATTAATATAAGAAGAATTCTGCCTATTTTGCCAAAATCAATGCCCGAACCGCCGGAAAGCTTTGATAAAAGACCGTTAAAAATCTCTGTCGTTGCTTTACTCAAAATCTTCGGGCCGACAATATTGAAAGCTGTACCGCAAATCGCGAAAATAATAACAAACACCAGGGCTATCTTATACCGCCCCATATAATTCAATAATTTTCCGACACTGCCTCTAAAATCCTTTGCCTTTTCTCCCGGCATCATGCCCCGGCCCATCGGTCCGCGGCCCCTCATTGGCTGTCTTCTCTCTCCATTCATGATGCACGGCCTCCTTTCAACTCGGATTCAGATAACTGGGATTTTGCAATTTCCTGATAAGCTTCACAGCTTTCCAGCAATTCTTCATGGCGGCCGATACCGGCCACATGTCCATCCTCCAGGACAATAATCTGGTCCGCATGGAGAATCGTGCTGATTCGCTGCGCCACAATAATAACTGTCGCATCGGAAACCTTTTCCTTCAGCGCTCTCCGGAGGACAACATCTGTCTTATAGTCCAATGCAGAAAAACTGTCATCGAAGAGGAATATCTTTGGATTTTTAGCAATAGCTCTCGCAATGGAAAGCCGCTGTTTCTGCCCGCCGGAAACATTGGTTCCGCCCTGGGCAATCGGGCTTTGATACATATCCTTCTTCATCTCTATAAACTCTGTTGCCTGAGCAACCCGGGCCGCCGTTTTCATATCTTCATCTCTAATCCAGTCGCCGCCAAATTTCAGATTGGATTCAATGGTGCCGGAGAACAGCACTCCCTTCTGCGGCACAAATCCAAGCAGACTCCGCACCTTATTTCTGGAAAGCTCCCGGATATCAATGCCGTCAATGGTAATTGCCCCGCCGGTCACATCGTAAAATCTCGGAATCAAATGAATCATCGTCGATTTACCGCAGCCCGTACTTCCGATGATTGCTGTCGTTTCTCCCGGTTTCGCCGTAAAGCTGATATGTTCAAGGGCATCTTCGCTGGCCCCCGGATACCGGAAGCAGACATCTTTAAACTCCACATAACCTTTGGCCGATTTCAATTCGTCATCCCGCACATGCTCCGCATCGTGAATGGAAGGTTCGGTCTTTAATACCTCGTCGATACGGGCAGCAGCCACACCGGCTCTCGGCAGCATAATAGAAATCATGGTCAGCATCAAAAATGCCATGACAATCTGCATAGTATAAGTGATAAAGGCCATCATATCTCCGACCTGAAGATTTCCCTGATTAATGCCATGGGCGCCGTTCCACACAATTAAAACGCTGATTCCATTCATAATAAACATCATGGCCGGCATCATGAAAGTCATTACCCGGTTTGTGAACAACTGGGTTTTCATCAGATTTGTATTGGCCACATCAAAACGCTGTTCCTCATGCTTTTCCCGGCTAAATGCCCGAATCACCGGAATACCTGTAAGAATTTCTCTGGAAACCAGGTTCAGCCGGTCCACCAAATCCTGCATTTTCTTGAATTTCGGCATGGCGAGGGACATTAATATAAGCACCAGCGCCATAATCGCGGCAACGGCCACCACAATAATCCAGCCCATTCCTGTTTTCGTGTGAAGCACCTTAAAAATACCGCCAACTCCAATAATCGGCGCATAAAATACCATCCTCAGCAGCATAACTTCTACCATCTGAATCTGCTGAATATCATTGGTACTCCGGGTAATCAGAGATGCCGTTGAAAACTTATCCATTTCCGCATTGGAAAAAGATACTACTTTATTAAATACACTCTTTCTCAAATCCCGGCCCACGCCGGCAGCTACCTTGGCCGCAAACAGGGACACAAGAATCGAAGCCCCCATCATCAGCACTGCCAGCCCAACCATCTGGATACCTTTTGTTTTCAGATAGCCCATCTGAATATCTTCCAGATTCATTCCAAGGGCAGCGTATTCCTCTTTTACAAATAAAACCGCTTTCTGCCGGATAATCGATTCGCTCATATCTCCAAAGGACGCCTCAACCTCATCTCTTTTGGCAATCATATCTTCACGGTTCACCATTCCCGCATCCACGGCCCGGCGAATCTGATTCACATCCACCTCTCCCGATTCTTCCATCGAGGCCAAAATGAGCATCGGCATCCCGAAAGCACTGTCCATCTGCTCCAAAATTTCCTTATCTTTTGTATTCAACACATAGCTGCCTTCTTCATCTTCCACATAGTAAGGCTCTATGGTTTCAATCTCCGCATCCGTCATAAACAGACACAGATTTTCATAGGTTTCCTTCCGCATCCTGTCCGGCGTCACCCGTTCAATCCCACCCTGCTGAATTCCGACATCCACAATATCCGATGTGTACTGGGGCAGAGACAAGTCGCAGCCCGCCTGAACAATCAGCAGCAGGATTATCGCAAGTACCATGGCCTTTGAATTTTTCAGATAGCTGAAAATTTTTATCATATCCGGTCTCCTTCCTCTGTCTTTTTCAGTTCATCTTCCATAACATCTACCATCTGGTTAAAAAGATTCAGAAGCTGCAGCATATTTCCCATGCCCATACGCTCAATAACCCGGTTCGTATAATTCCAAAGAACTCCCCGGCACTCATTCCGCTTTTCCAGTCCTGCTTCTGTAATAAAGACACGGGTATTCCTCCGGTCTTTTTCATCCGCATGCCGCACAATATAGGATTTGCTCTCCATACTTTTCAGCAGTCGGCTGACGGCCGGCGAAGAAACCTTCATTTGGGCTGCCATTCTGGAAACATAGATACCGTTTTCCCGGGCGCCGCACTGGGGGCAGCCGGAACACATCTCCAGTATTTTATACTCACCAACCGAGATTTCCTTCAGCATACCGCCCATATTCAACTGTTTCAGCCGGAACATGGCTCTGAACATTTCTTCCTGCATTTCCCTGTTTTCCATCTTTTCACCTCTCTTAGTTAACATGGTTATTATTTAACATTGTTAACTATTTACAAGGATTTATTTTACACCCATTTCACTTATTGTCAACCCCCATTTTAATCTGCCGTTTTCGCTTGTCTATACCGCCGGAATCCTGTATACTGAAAACAAAGAACACTATATAAAGGGGGTTTTTCAAATGAATGCAAAAACAGTTGTATTAAATGGGGAACGTATGAATTATGACCATCGGCTGGACTACTCTATTTTGTCTGATGAGGTTAAAGTTTATGAAACAACTGAACCGTCAGAAATTCTTGAACGTATTCAGGGATTTGACATTGTTGTCACTAAAGAAATGCCTGTTTCCGGCGATATTATCCGCCAGTTTCCGGATTCTGTAAAATTAATCTGCGAAGCCGGCACCGGATACAATAATCTGGATTTGGACGCAGCCAGAGAAAAAGGGATTACCGTATGCAACGTGCCGTCCTACAGCACGGAGCGGGTAGCCCACACGGCCATTATGATGATTATGAATCTCAGCTCTTCCATGCGCAGACAGATTGCCATGCTGACGGAAAATAATCATGATAATTTTACGAAATGCATGCAGGTTGACCATGTAGAAATCAACGATAAAACACTGGGCGTTGTCGGCGCCGGACATATCGGCCGGGAAGTTATCAAAGTCGCCCAGGCTCTTGGAATGAAGATTTTGGCCTATGATGTCAACGCTGCCGGAGATGAACCGGGCATCCATTTCACTTCACTGGAAGAAGTACTCTCCCAGAGTGATTATGTATCCCTTCACTGTCCGCTCATGCCGCAGACCCGCCATATCATCAATAAAGATACCCTGGCTTTAATGAAACCAACGGCATTTATCATCAACACCGCCCGCGGCCCTCTCATCGATGAAGCCGCTTTGATTGAGGCTCTGAAAGAGGGACGCATCGCCGGAGCCGGACTGGATGTTCAGGAAGTCGAACCGCCGGCTGAGGATAACCCGCTCTATCAGATGGAAAATGTCATCCTCACACCGCATATGGGCTGGAGGGGCCTTGAAACCCGTCAGCGCCTCGTTTCCATCCTTGCCGATGATATCAAAAACTATCTGAACGGCACACCGATTAATGTGGTGAGCTGATTTTAAAAAAACTCTTCTTTTCGTAAACCTTGAAACGGTTTCTGAAAAGAAGAGTTTTTCTCTTTTTCCCGCTTTTTATTCGTTTCTCAATTAATCGTTTGTTTTACATGATTAATCATTTTTTCAACTTCCATTGATATATTTATTGGAATCAATTTTACATCTGGATGTTCTCTGCTGAAAACAACAAATAATTCATGTGCAAATCCCTGGCCAATTTCTTCAATTCCTGAAAAATCCAATTCTATTTCCCGAAATTTATCAAAACGATTGCACAACCGTTTTGCCTGAGACCTAGATACAGGGTATGTTTCATATATATTTTTTATTGGTATGCGTGTTTTTATAAAGCCACCATCTATATCTGCAAACATATCAAACACCTCCCTTAAATTTTTTTTGCTATAATTAGACAATTGCATAAATATCACAGTACCACTTTCACCACTCCACGTTTTTAAAGTATCTATTTCCCTTATGTCCTGAGATATATCATCATATTTATCATGAGAAAATATTTTGCCATCAGATAAGGCAATAAAATTATCTAATATCCGAGAAGTAAAAAATATTCCTTCTCCTGAATGATTTTTGGTATCTGTTGTCAGCTTTCCTTTAAAAAGTTCGCTAATAGCATCCTCCAAAGAATCATAATTATAATACTCCTTTATTTTTTTGAATATTCCAACGCCCTCATCATTAATTACAATAATTGTGTTCATATAATTTTGAGCAATTAATATAAATACCCGCTCTGCCTGCGAATGGTCAATGGCATTATTCATCATTTCCATAAAAGAATATTGCCATATTTGTTTCACATTATCCGGTAATTTTTCAATATATTTTTTCACATACTTCTCATAAATGACATCCTCTTCCGATAACTGGCCGTTTGACCTTGTTAAAGTAAAAACCTCTATATTTTCTACAAAATTATAGGTTCTTCCATCTTTACGAATTATTTCTGCTTTCTCCAACTCCCTGATATATCTATAAATCGTATTAAGCGAGACATTAAAAGCTTCTGCAGCCCTTTTTGCCATATCCGTTTGGCCTTCGTCAATTTTTTCCAATATATATCTTTTTATCCGTTCTCTTTTTTCAGAAGTAAAACTCATCTGCATCGCCCACTTTTTTAACTATATTTTCGTATTTTTTAATTATAGCACACAAGAAAGCTCCCGTAAAGTTAAAATGTCACTAAAAAACTCTTCTTTTCGTAAACCTTGAAACGGTTTCTGAAAAGAAGAGTTTTTCTCTTTTTACCTGCCTTTTATTCGTTTACATCATTCAAAAGAATATCCAACATTTGACATGATTACATATCATAAAACGCCTCTAAAGCTTCGCCCATAAACTTTGTTGAACCTTCTCCATAAATTGCATCATTCTTTTTCTGAAAGTCCACGTCATTTTTATACAATCCGACCATTTCCAGCATCATCTTCGAAACATCTTTCATTTGATACAACTGCTTGAATACAAAATCCAATTCTCCGACAATTTCTTTGACCTCAAAGCTCTGAACATCCGCTCCACGCACAGCCGCCAACTTCCGAAAAGCGGCATCGGAACGTTTGGACCAGGCATCCATAATCTGCGAATTCGCAGGGTTCGTCCCTGCTGCTAAAACGCTGTCCTTATCCCCGTACCATTCCACCAGCTTTGCATAGTTTTTCTGGGCCTTTTCGCCGGAAGCGCTTTCCATGAAATGTTTCTTATACTGCTCCATACTTCCATACTTTTCAATGAAAACCGCTTTATTTTCCTCCGACATATGATCAACAAGGGCCTCATATAACTGTTCCACATCTGTTTTACTGAAAATCTCAAAATCCATCCTGTTCTCTCCCTTCAAAATATCGTCAATACTGGCTATCAGCCGCTCCAGCCGTTCTTTTTTCAAAATCAATACCTGTTTCTGGCTGCAAAGAAGCTGATTTTTATCCAGGTTGGGATCCTCCATGATGCTTTTGATTTCCTTTAACGGCATGTCAAATTCCCGAAAAAATAATATCTGCTGTAACCTTTCCAATGCTTTATCGTCATAAAGCCGGTATCCCGCTTCACTCACAATCGTCGGCTCAAACAAACCAATCTCATCATAATAGTGAAGCGTGCGCACGCTGATTCCCGTTAATTCAGATACTTCTTTTACCGTTCTCATCCTTCATCCTCCCATCCCTGAATTCCGAAAGGTTTCTTTGTCCTTTCGAGCTTTATCCTATCCTATGACGCACCGTGAGAGTCAATAGTTTTTTAATTTAAATATTTTTGCGTTTCACCGGCAACAACATCCGACAGGCACAGCAATGAAATCAGATTCGGCAAAACCATCAGCCCATTTAAAACATCGGCAGTCATCCACACAACTCCCAATTGAATGACAGGGGCTGCCGCCGCCGTCAAAATATAAAGCAGGCGATAAAAAATCAGTCCGCGCCGTCCCGCCAGATATTCGACACACCGCTCTCCATAATAGGCCCACCCAAGAATCGTAGAAAAGGCAAAGGTAATAATGCCCACGACAAGGATTCCCGGCCCGACAATGGGAATCTGGGCAAAGGCCAGTGTCGTAAGCAGGCCGCCGTCCCCGGCCATCGCCATATCAATGGCCGGATTTTTCATAATACTGCTCACCAGCACAAGGCCGGTAATGGCACAGACAACCACCGTATCCCAAAAGGTTGCCGTGGATGAAATCAATGCCTGCCGCACCGGACTGCTCGTCTTTGCGGCCGCCGCCGCAATCGGCGCAGAACCCATCCCGGCTTCATTGGAAAACAGTCCCCGGGCAATACCATAGCGCATAGCCATCTGAATACCTCCGCCCGCAAGTCCTCCGGCGGCTGCCCCCGGAGAAAACGCCATTGTTACAATCGTCTGCAACGCAGGAATTATAAAATCCCAATTGGCAATAAGAATTGCACCACAGCCCCCGATATAAAACAAACTCATAAAAGGCACCAGCCGCTGGCATACTCCGGCAATGGACTGAATCCCGCCGAAAATCACAAGTCCGGCCAGTACCGCAGACACAAGTCCTACGACTCCCGGAGAAATATTCAGACTCTCTTTGCAAACCGCCGCAATGGCGTTGACCTGAACAGCGCAGCCAATACCAAAGGATGCCATAGCTCCAAAAAGGGCAAACAAAAGGGCCAGCCAGCGCATGTGGAGTCCCCGGTCCAAAACATACATCGCTCCGCCCTGCATCCTTCCATCCTCTGTCCGGGTTCTGAACTTGACTGCCAGCAAAGCCTCGCCATAGGTTGTCGCCATTCCAAAGATTCCCGTCAGCCAGCACCAAAACACAGCTCCCGGCCCGCCCAGGGCAATCGCCGTCCCCACACCGATAATATTACCTGTGCCAAAGGTGGAAGCCAGCGCTGTCGTCAACGCGCCGAAAGGGCTGACCTCTCCCTCACAGCCCTCCTCACTCTTTAACGACCATCGGATTCCCCGAAACACAAAACGCTGAATCACTTTTGTACGCACTGTTAAAAACAGATGCGTCCCAAAAAGGAGGCCAATGAGCGGCCAGCCCCACAAAAAGTCATTCAGCGTTCTTATTCCATTTTCAATAAACTCCATCCGCCGCCTCCGGCTTCAGATTTTACTTATATATATGCTCCCTTTTTTCTTTTCAGTCAGATTCTGTCCCCATTTTTCTCAAAACAGAAACAGACAAAGGCATTGCCAGTAAAAAGGTCAGAATATCGCTCACCATCTGGCACATTTCCACGCCCTTAAGCCCCATAATCGAAGGAAGTATAAAAATCAAAGGCAGGAAAAATAATCCCTGTCTTGCCGCCGCCACAACAGAAGCCCTCACGGCCATCCCAATCGACTGAAGAAACATATTGCTCATAACAATTCCACCGCTCAGCGAAAAACTGATACAGGAAAAACGAAGCGCCGCAATACCAACGGCCGTCACCTCCGGGTCGCCCTTTCGAAAAAGTTCGACAAGCTGAGGCGCTCCAATATATCCGGCAACCGAAAGCAGAATCAAAAACCCGGCGGCTGTTTTCAGACAGAAATAAAAAGCTTCCCGCACACGGTCATAAAGCTTTGCTCCATAATTAAAACCACAGACTGGCTGAAATCCCTGCCCAAAACCGATTAAAGCCGAATAGGCGAACATAGTAATTCTCGAGACAATACTCATACCCGCAATCGCCGCATCACCATAAACTCCGGCCGCCATATTCAAAGCAATCGTCGCCACGCTGCCAAGTCCCTGCCTGCAAAGCGACGGAAAACCGCCTCTCACAATCTCCTTTAAGAAATCGGCGCTGAAACGAACTTTTTGCAAGCTTATATGAATTCCGGGGCCTCTCTGGCTCACCCACAGCAATATAACAAAACTGATAAACTGGCTGATAATGGTCGCCAAAGCCGCGCCGCTGATGCCCATACCGCACATAAATATGAGCACCGGGTCAAGGACAATATTCACCACCGCTCCCACCACAATTCCAACCATGCCGTACATGGCATTGCCCTGAAAACGAAGCTGATTATTTAAAACAAGGGAAGCCGTCATATAAGGCGCTCCGATTAATATATACTTGAGATAATCAACCGCATAGGGCAAAATTGTTTCTGTGGAGCCCAAAAGCATTGCCAGAGGCTCAATAAAAATCAAACCCAGAACCGCCAGAACCGCTCCGGCAATCAATGCTGAAAAAAAACCGATGGAGGCCATTTCCGACGCCTCCTCCGTATTCTGCGCCCCAAGCTGGCGGGATATATAGTTTCCCGAACCATGGCCAAAGAAAAATCCGATTGCCTGGATAATAGCCATCAATGAAAAAACAACGCCCACTGCCGCCGTTGCCGATGTGTTGATCCGCCCCACGAAAAAGGTATCTACCATATTATAAAAGGACGTTATCAGCATACTGATGATCGTCGGCACAGCCAGAGAACACACAAGGCGCGGTATCGGCTCCTCAGTCATATATTTAAACTTCTGCTCCCTGTCCATAATCTATTCCTCCCCGCGCTATTGACCGCAAAAGTCTATACGAATCCTCCTGCGGATGTCCTCATCCGTCATACAAAAGAGGGCATCCTGAAAAGCAGTCTGGAAACTGCCTGTCCCCCGGCACTGTCCGGCGGCTATCTCACCGCTGATGCCCAGGACAACACAGGCTG
>URND01000035.1 GCA_900549105.1 uncultured Eubacteriales bacterium | reverse complement strand
GGAGCCTATGGCTTAACGGTGAGTATGGACTATGCAGATTCTAAAGCGGCTTCCCAGTCCGCCAGCGGTAAAATTAGAATGATGGTTGCCCAGGCGGTAAAGATGGAATTTGACGCCCCGGTGCTGGATGGGGAAGTCCAGGTGGGCGACGTGGTGAATGTTCAGATGCAGGCGATGAATCTCGGCCGGGGAACGGTTTATAATGTCCGGGCGGTTATTGAGGCGGACGGCCTTGTGCCGGAAGGGACGCTTTTTATCGGCAATGTCGAGGCGGGAAAAACGGCTTCCGGAAGTACAAAAGTTAATATTTCAGGACTGTCCGGCGCAAACCTCTATGGCAGAACGGAAGGCGCTGTTACCTGTTATTATGAAGATGAAAACGGAAAAGAATATGAGAAAAAAATGAATATCTCAACGACAATAAAAACGCCCTTTTCAAATAAGGAAGAAACGGAAACCGATGATACCGGCCAATGGTGGACAGTGATGGCGGTGATTGCCGGTATTTTGGCAGTTTTTGTTGTAACCGTTATTCTCAAAAGCATAAAGCGAAACCGGAAGGAAGAAGCGGAGGAAGAGATTAAATGAGATGGTGGCGCAGATTCTGGAAGCTAAGAAAACAAGATGACCGGGTAAAAGTAATGTGCCTGTTTTTTCTGGCGGGGATTTTCTTTTTAGCGGATGCCATTCATGGCGGAACAGAGGTGTACAGCATGGTGAAAAGTCCGGCGGAATATGTTGTAAAAAACGGCGCTGCGGATGAACTGACATCCTATCAGATGAACGGCATCGAATCCATTCAGGATACGGGCGCCATAAGCCGGCAGAGAACATCCCAACTGGCATTGAAGGCCCAGGAGGGCGAGATGACGGTGGAATGTCTGGAACTTTCGGAAGACTATCTGATTTTCGCCTATGGAATTCCGGAGGAGAGCGCAATGAAGACCATTTATCTGAATGAAACCGCCGGTGAACAGCTTTTGCAGGCCGTACAAAAATCAGAGATTGAAGAAGATTATCAGGCGGAGTATATACTTGGAGAGGAGGAGGAAGCCGGAACAGCGAAAATCCGAGTTCTCTCAGAAAAACTTCCCAATGATACGCCGATGGCTTTTTGCACCTCCGACAGTGTTCGGCTGTCCGAAGGAAAAGGGCCTGTGCGGATATTGATGAAACGAAAAGATTTGGATGGAATGAACGGCAAGCGGCTGGCCGCCCTTGGACTTCAGGTGGTCAATGCCGCCGATATGGAAAAGACCGCCATGCAGCAGGAAATGAAATTTATGCAGATAAAATACGATATGATTGCATTGGCTTTATGCCTGGGCGCGCTGCTGAGCCTGAAAAAATTCACCCATGCGGGATGAACGCATGGGTGAAAGTTTTATAAAATAGTTACTTCCTTTTCAAATAATATTTTTTTAACATTTGAAATATCTTGTTCGCTGCAAGAAATTAAATAGGTATCTTTACCATATTTACCGGTTTTTACTCGTATAGCTATTTGGCTATTTGAAAAATTGACAGATATAATCTGGTGATATGGATAAAATTTGTAATTAAAAAATATACCGGATTCAAATATCATTGTTGGAATAAAATTTGTTATAGCAAAATAGATAAGCAATATGTCAACAAAGATAAGAGATTCATAGTTTTGTATGTTTAGTATATTTATTATAATTAAAAGGACACTAAGTAATAGTTTAGTGTATATTTCCTTTTTGGCAGGACTTATAGTATAAAGTCTTTTTTTGCCTTTGATTTTCAGTTCATATATAGGCTGTATGATAATGTATAAAACTATAAATCCCAAGAGCCATTTTAAAGAAGTAATAAGCATATTATCTGTTTTCCTATTGAGAAAATCTTTTACTGGTAAATGGTTTGATAGTAGCTAGTGCAGAAATCAGAATATGAAGAATCCCAATACATATCCCAATATTTATTATAGAAGTAGTAACTATCATCTAAACGCTTGTAGGAATGGCAATATGTTGCACTGCAATATAAATAGCTGCTTTGACCAGCTGTTTGTAAAATTGCTCTTGCAAGGTTTGCAGCAACTGTACCATCTGTTCCCAATACTTTTACAATTACAGCAGCAAGGCCAGCACTAGTAAAATTAACGATTGCTTTTCCATAGTTTATTTGTGTGTAGGAATGGTCAAATGCATTGCCTAATGCGGTTGGACTTAAATTATCTGTAAGGGGAGCCATTACCTCTATTACGGTAATTAAATTTCCATCTACATATAATTTATCATTGACAATATCGTAAGACAAAGTATTTACTTTGCTACCTTCAATGACTTGTACTTCTTGATATTTGTCATTGTTTTCAAGAATAGCAATATTAGAGGCTGTGTAGAGACTATTTGGGCTTGAACCAAGTGAAGAGGATATTTCAGTAATAGTTTCTACCAAGTCAAATTTTTCATTAATAGCCGAGGAAGAATTTGTAGTGTCTAATGCGAAGGCAGATAAACTACAAGACAAAATAAATGTAGCAATTAACAACAAACTAACAATTTTTTTCATGATAAACCTCCTTATTTATAATAGGTTATTGGTTGTTTCTCATAGCACCTATTGCAAGTAAAATGCTTGCGTTTGCACAGACAATGCTTATGGACCAACATATCGGATGATATTTCAAAAAGAAAAATATAAAATACAGGAATATTGATATGACTATAATTATACGTGTCTTTTTTCTATATATTTCCTTTTCAAGTTGTTCCAAAGGTTTATTATTACTGTCTATCGGTGCCATGAAAAAAATGATGATTGATGCTGGTATAAGAATCAATGTTAAAGTAATGAACCCTAAAGATAATTTGTGTATGATTCCAAAATTAAAAAAGGCTATCAATACTGAGAAAAAATAACATTTACCTGGTGTGGCAGCGTGATATCCTCCGGCATAAATCCGTAGAAAATAAAATATAATGGTAAACAGGATACTTTCTACAATACAATTACAGCACGCTCCGATAACTAAAATAGTTGCAATATTGAAAGCTGTGGATATCAGGCCGTATATCCCGTATTGAATAATTGCTGCATCATCTTCTCTTATAAGTTTAGCGTCAATCAAATATTCGGTAAGAAATCTTGAAATCATCTGTCGTTAAAATTTCTTTAATTTTTTCAAGCCTTTGGGTTCTTCTGGCTGGTATAGAAAGAAGAAACAAGCTGAGTTCGCAGCGACAGTGGAAAAGATAAGTGCTAATGACGATAATGTCGTCAAAGCTTTAAATTTGGTGAAATTCATTTTCATAATAACTACCTCCCTTCAATTTGTATAATCATTATACCATCTTTAAGGAGATTATTATGACAATGTAAAAAACGGTAAACTTCATGTCATTTTTAACAAAAAAGCTGTTCCGGCATGCAGGATGGCCTTTCTGTTGGAGTAATTCAATTAGGTAAGGCATAAGTAAACGGAAACAGAAAATATTTGATTTTCATTTCGTATATTCATCGTTCCATGATATTTTTCAACAATATGTGTTACATTTTTCAATCCATAGCCGTGAAGTTTTTTGTCGTCTTTGGTTGTCTGATAGTTTTTACCTCGCTTTCGAATTTCGCCGGAAAAGCTGTTGGAAATTTCGATATTCAGAATGTCTTTAGCGTACTTTATCCGAAAAATCAGAGTTTTATTGCTGGAAGCAGATGAAGCTTCGATGGCATTATCAAACAGGTTGCTCAGCAGGATATTCATGTCATACATGTTGCAACTAAGTGTTGCGGGAATATCCACATCGATGTCCGGATGGATGTGTTCGGTTTTGGCTTTATTAATGAGATAATTAAGTAATAGATTGAATTCTCTATTACGTGTGTATATAAAGTCATCTTCAGGATAGTCAATGTGAAATTGTTCCATAAAGGCTAAAAGTTCGCTGCTTTTATTGGCCCTGGCCATAGATTGGATGGCAGCCAGATGATTATTAAGGTCATGACGGAATGAGTTCATTTTTTCTTCAGAGTTTTTCATGCGGCGAATCTGTTCTTCATAGAGTTTGAGCTGGGTTTGAGCCTGCTGTGTTGTGAGCAGAGAGTGGTAATATTCACATAAATTGTCATAAAATTGAAAAATAATTATATTTGCCATCAATCCTATGCCGGAGCATATGGCATAGAGTTCCATAGAAGTATTATCGTTTATGTACAGGGCATAGAGCATGAAGATAGTACCGATAGGAACTGTACAAAGCATATACCACTCTCTTTTTTCAATAGCACTGTTTTCTAGATGAGTAAAAATGGTTTCGAAGATAAGTTCCACAACAAACAGTGATAAGTTGGCAATTATACGAACTACATTCAACTCATCCTGCTTATTCATAAAGGCAAACACCAAAACATCCCATAAAAACCCGATACTTGTCACAAGAATAATAAAGAATATTTTTTTCAATATTTGATCCGTACTGGGAAGTGTTATTAAAACTAATCCAATCAGGGATGAAAGCAGATTGAGGGTAGGATTATTCAAAACAATCGTACACAGGCTGTTCAGCAGATAATAACAAATTGTCATATACAGCACCGGTTTGGCGGAAGGATAATGTAAAAATATTTTGTAGGCGAAACGCCATATAATGTACGCAAGAAAGGCGTTGGCTATGAGAAAAATCAGGGTATTCATTTTGTCTCCTTATCTACTGGTGAGTAATTTTAAAATATATCTCATTTTTGTAATTTCTGCTGATTGGAAGAGTCTCATTATTGCTCATCAGCAATTGGTTATGCCGGCATGAAATCAGATAACGTGAGTTTATGATATATGATTTATGTATTCTCCAAAAAACTTCATTTGGAAGTTCCATTTCAATTTCTGAAAGCTTTTTATAAAGGGTGATGGTTTCACCATTTTTTAGGTGAATAAGAACCTTTCGGCTTTCACTCGAAAAATAAAGAATATCCTGATAGGAAACTTTTCTTGTCGTTGTTTTGAATTTGTATAAAAAGCCCTGAGATGCGGGCATCACTTTTTGTGTATATTCATTTAATATATCAATAATATCTTTATCAGATAAAGGTTTGACTAAAAAATCCATTGGACGTATTTTGAATAATTCAAGGGCATATCCGGGATTTCCGGAGATAAATACAATCTGAAGGTTGTAGTTCATTGCACATTTTCGCAAAAAATGTCCGATTTTGATTCCGGAGGCATCAGGCAATTGAATGTCCAGAAAAAGTAAATCCGTGGAATTTTCGAAATTTTGATAAAGACTTTTGGCCGTCTGAAAAATATCGGTTTCTATAGGGATGCCATTATTCCGGGCGTATTGTATCACCGTTTCTTCTATAAAACTGCAGGTTGAGTAATCATCATCACAGATAGCTATTTTCATAAGTATCACCTAAGTATTAATATAGTCTTATTTTATTTATATCACAAGGAAATGTCAAATGAATACAAATAATACATATGTCGAAAAAAGGCGCCGGTCCATTTTGAACCAACGCCTTTTGAGTGATTTATGAATTAATTTCTTTGAAAACACCAACGGTGTACAGCACAGGAAGTATCAGGCCGATAAGGGATGAAATAATGCTTTCTCCGTCGGCCAGATTGCTGATGGTGGAAATAGCGGCTAAAACAATCAGGATAATACCTAATATTTTGCAAAGTCCAAGATTTTCAGCTTTCAGCCCGGCAAATCCGGCGACGAGTCCGAGAACGACGCTTATCAGACTGAAAATCATAAAGAAAGAAGCCAGAGCCACCCCGGCGCCAACGCTGCCCGCAGCCCCGCCGATCAGAGCGCCAAGTCCCAGAGAACCGGCAATGACCAAAATTCCGCCGATGATGTTAAAAACAATGTAAAGAATACTTACGACTTTTAAAAGTGTATTTGGTTTTTTCATAATTTTTTCTCCTTAGTTTGATGAAGTGTTGTGCATGGCAGCTTCTCTGTCACGGTGAATTAAAGATAATGTGACAAGGACAGCCAGTACCTTTTCGGTTTGGGTCTCATCATAGATGTCAACTGTGAACAAATCACCGATGGAAAACCATGCTTCTCTTGATTCGGCAATTATCTGATCGCCGGCGTCAACAATCTGAAACTCATGGCCAAAAATATCACCGGTAATCTGCCAGCCAAAGCCTTCGACTTCATAATTATCATGCAGTTGGAACAGTTTCTTTTCACTGATTTCTCCCTGGGTTCCATCTGCCATTTCGAGATAGTGCACTGAGTGCATGGACATCACTTTTCTGTGGATGAAAGCGATTTCTTTGTTATTCATGTTATAAAGGTGCGTTTTGTTTGTAAGCGAAACCGCATTCTGTTTTACATGAAAGCATTCATTATCGTTTTCATCGAAAATCTGATAGGCCCCGTGAAGACTCAGCGCTTTTTCTTTAATACGATATTTCAAATATATCCCCTCCCTCTAATATTAAGTATAGCGGCTGGCCGATATTTGTCAAATGACTCTTATTGAATTTTACACACATCCACCCAGGATTTATAGCCGGAATACTGCTCCAGTTCCGGGATGGTCAGCTTGATGGCGCTGTTGCTGCTTCCGGCCGCCGGATACATGTAGTCAAAACGTTTCATGGATTCATCCAGATAGACTTCGACGCCCTCGTTAATGCCGAAAGGGCAGACGCCGCCGACGGCATGTCCGATGCGCTCCACGACTTCATCCGGCGACAGCATCTTTGCCTTTGCGCCAAAGGCCGCTTTATATTTTTTGTTGTCAACTTTGGCGTCTCCGGCTGCCAGAATCAACAGTGTTCGTTCATCAATTTTAAATGACAGGGATTTGGCGATGCGGGCCGGTTCGCAGGAAAGGGCCTGGGCGGCCAGCTCCACCGTGGCGCTGGAAACATCAAATTCCAGAATCCGATTTTCCATGCCCAAATTTTTAAAGTAAGCTTTTGCGCGTTCGATAGACATTTTATTCACACTCCTGATTAAAAGTTTATTTATTATATGGAAGAAATTCTTTCACAAAAAGAGTATAGCATATATAGGAATAATTTTAAAAATAATTTTTGAAACTATTGACAAATGATAATGATAGTGCTATCTTAGTGAATAGATATTAGCACTCTAGCTAATTGAGTGCTAATAAAACGGAAAGGAGTGGTCTGGTGGAACTGGATGAAAGAAAGATAAAAATCTTAAACAGTATTATTCAAACATATTTGATTACCGGCGAACCGGTAGGCTCCCGGACCATTTCGAAGTATACGGATTTGAATCTGAGTTCAGCAACGATTCGAAATGAAATGTCCGATTTGGAAGATTTGGGATACATCGTACAGCCCCATACCTCCGCCGGGCGTATTCCTTCAGATAAGGGTTACCGCTTTTATGTGGATAATCTGATGAAGGAAAAGATTGCCGAAGTCGATGAGATGAAAGATGTTCTTATCGAGAAGGCGGATAAGCTGGACCACCTGCTGAAAAATGTGGCAAAGCTTCTGGCGGTGAATACGAATTATGCGACGATGATTTCAGCGCCCCAGTATAAACGGAATAAACTGAAATTTATTCAGCTTTCCCGGGTGGAAGAAAATCAACTGCTTGTTGTCGTTATGCTGGAAGGCAATCTGATCAAGAACCGGCTGATTGAAGTGGATGAGCGGGTCAGCGAGGATGAAGTCGCCAAGCTGAATATTTTAATCAATACATTTCTTCAGGGGTTAAATCTTCAGGAAATCAACATGGAGCTGATTCAGCGCATGAAAGTCCAGGCCGAAGGATACGGCCAGATTATCGGGCACATCATCGATGCGATTGCCGTGGTGATTCAGGAAGAGGACGATTTGGAAATCTATACAAGCGGTGCGACAAATCTTCTGAAATATCCGGAATTGGGCGACAGGGAAAAGGCCAGCGAGCTGCTCTATACGATGGAAGAGAAGAAAGCGCTGAGCGAATTGATTGTTGACCAGGAGGATTCCGGTGAGGAAAATAAAAATCCGATTCAGATATATATCGGTTCCGAATCTCCGGTAAGCACGATGAAGGATTGCAGTATTGTCACGGCCACCTATGAGCTGGAAGAAGGGGTTCAGGGGACAATCGGTATTATCGGATGGATTATAAAAAAGTTGTTGGTAATCTTCAAACGATGATGAACCAGCTGGATGATATATTTAAGAAAAAGTAAGAGGTGATGTGAAGTGTCAGAACAGGAAAAGATGAATGAAGAAATTCAGGAAGAAAATATAGAAACAGCCGCAGAAGAAGCCGCGGAGGAAGAAACTGCAGAAGATAATAAAACGGAGGGTGAAACATCCGAAGAAAAAGCAGAGGCAGACGGCGAGGAAGAAACGCCTGAAAAAGAAAACGAACAGAAGGAAGAAAAGAAAAAAGGCTTTTTCCATAAAGAAAAAAAAGATAAAAAAGATGAGAAAATTGCCGAATTAAATGACCGCCTGATACGCCAGATGGCTGAATTCGATAATTTCCGCAAACGCACGGAAAAGGAAAAACAGCAGATGTACGGTATCGGCGCTGCCGATGTGATTGAAAAACTGCTCCCTGTCGTTGATAATTTCGAGCGGGGACTTGCAGCGATGACTGAAGAAGAAAAGAATACATCCTTTGCTCAGGGCATTGAACTTGTTTATAAGCAATTGATGACAACCCTTGAAGGTTTGGGCGTTACAGTTATTGAAGCAGTTGGCGTGGAATTCAATCCGGATTTCCACAATGCCGTGATGCAGGCGCCAAGCGAGGAATATGAATCAGGTATTATAACCCAGGAATTACAGCGGGGTTATTTATATAAAGATAAAGTAGTCCGTCACAGCATGGTGATGGTTGCTGAATAAAAAAGTTTATTAACAACAATTTAGATATTAGCAGATATTTAGGAGGAAATAATTATGAGTAAGATTATTGGTATTGACTTAGGAACAACAAATTCATGTGTAGCAGTTATGGAAGGTGGTAAACCGGTAGTTATCGCCAACACAGAAGGCGCAAGAACAACACCATCTGTTGTAGCATTTACAAAGACAGGAGAGCGTCTCATCGGTGAGCCGGCAAAGCGTCAGGCTGTAACGAATGCAGACAAAACAATCGCTTCCATTAAGAGACATATGGGTTCTGATTACAGAGTAGCTATTGATGATAAGAAATATTCCCCACAGGAAATTTCCGCAATGATTCTTCAGAAGATGAAGGCTGATGCAGAAAGCTATCTTGGTGAAAAAGTAACAGAGGCAGTTATCACTGTTCCGGCTTACTTTAATGATGCTCAGAGACAGGCAACAAAGGATGCCGGCAAGATTGCGGGCCTTGATGTAAAACGTATCATTAACGAGCCTACAGCAGCAGCTTTGGCTTACGGCCTTGATAATGAAAATGAACAGAAAATCATGGTTTACGATTTGGGCGGCGGTACATTTGATGTTTCCGTTATTGAAATCGGCGACGGCGTTATCGAAGTACTGGCAACATCCGGCGATAACCACCTGGGCGGCGATGACTTTGACAGCAAGCTGACTCAGTACATGATTGATGAATTTAAGCGCAATGAGGGCGTTGACCTTTCCGGCGATAAGATGGCTATGCAGCGTCTGAAAGAAGCTGCTGAAAAAGCAAAGAAAGAACTTTCCAGCGCAGCCAACACAAACATCAACCTGCCTTTCATCACAGCAACAGCAGAAGGTGCAAAACATTTTGAAATGAATCTGACTCGTGCTAAATTTGACGAGCTGACAGCAGATTTGGTTGAAAGAACAATTATTCCGGTTCAGAATGCCCTGAGAGATGCCGGCATCACAGCTTCCGAGCTGAGCAAAGTCCTCCTCGTTGGCGGTTCCACACGTATCCCGGCTGTTCAGGATAAAGTTAAACAGTTGACAGGCAAAGAGCCGAGCAAGAACCTGAATCCGGATGAATGTGTTGCCATCGGCGCTTCCATTCAGGGCGGTAAACTGGCCGGCGATGCCGGAGCAGGAGATATCCTTCTTCTTGATGTTACACCATTGACATTGTCCATCGAAACAATGGGCGGAATCGCAACCCACTTGATTGACAGAAATACAACTATTCCAACAAAGAAGAGCCAGATTTTCTCCACAGCAGCAGATAATCAGACAGCCGTAGATATCAACGTTGTGCAGGGCGAGCGTCAGTTTGCTAAAGATAATAAGAGCCTTGGCCGCTTCCAGTTAGACGGAATCGCACCGGCTCCGCGTGGAATCCCTCAGATTGAAGTTACTTTCGATATCGATGCCAACGGTATTGTTAATGTATCCGCTAAGGATTTAGGAACAGGAAAAGAACAGCATATCACAATCACAGCCGGTTCCAACATGTCCGATGCAGAGATTGATAAGGCTGTCAAAGAAGCGGCTGAATTCGAAGCTCAGGATAAGAAACGTAAAGAGGGTATCGAAGCAAGAAACGATGCGGACGCTATGGTATTCCAGACAGAAAAAGCTTTGAAAGAGGTTGGAGACAAAGTCAGCGCAGATGACAAAGCAAAAGTTCAGGCTGAAATCGATAACATGAAAGCTCTTCTTGAGAGAACAAATATTGACAACATGTCCGATGCGGATGTAGATGAAATCAAAGCTGCCAAAGAAAAATTGATGGAATCGGCACAGGGCGTATTTACTAAGATGTATGAAGCAGCCGGCGCAGCCGCAGGACAGAATGCAGGACCAAATCCTTCTCAGGGTGCAAACGGCAGCTATCAGGCTGACGATGTGGTTGACGCAGACTATAAAGAAGTGTAATATAGACAGAGTTGGGTATAACCAAAGATAGATAAAGAGGCTGTTTCGACACCGGCAAAAATGCCGGTGCCGGGGCGTCCTCTTTCGCTACGTTATAAAAGAAGGTGATTGGATATGGCAGAGACGAAGAGAGATTACTATGAGGTTTTGGGTGTATCAAAGTCGGCCACAGAGGATGAGTTAAAGAAGGCTTATCGTAAGCTGGCTAAGAAGTACCATCCGGATACAAACCCTGGAGATAAAGAAGCAGAAGCAAAATTTAAAGAGGCATCGGAAGCCTATGCGGTATTGAGTGATGCGGAGAAGAGACGCCAGTATGACCAGTTTGGTCATGCAGCCTTTGAGCAGGGCGGCGGCGCCGGCGGATTCGGCGGATTTGATTTTAACGCCGCGGATATGGGCGACATTTTCGGCGATATTTTCGGTGATTTCTTCGGCGGCGGCCGGAGCAGCCGGGGCGGCGCTTATAATGGCCCGATGCAGGGCGCCAATGTGAGAATCAATGTGCGGATATCCTTTATGGAAGCCGTATTTGGCGTTAATAAGAAGTTTGAGATGAATTTAAAAGACGAGTGTCCGCATTGTCATGGAACCGGCGCAAAACCGGGAACTCAGCCGCAGACCTGCAGCAAGTGCGGCGGCAAAGGACAGGTTGTCTATACGCAGCAGTCTCTGTTCGGTATGGTTCGAAATGTTCAGACCTGTCCGGACTGTCATGGAAGCGGTAAGATTATTAAGGATAAATGCCCGGACTGCGGCGGAACCGGTTATATTCGGAATAAAAAGACGATTGAAGTGTCGATTCCGGCGGGTATTGACAGCGGTCAGAGCGTGCGTATCCGGGGCAAGGGAGAGCCTGGAACCAATGGTGGCGCCCGCGGCGATTTACTTGTCAATGTCACTGTGGACCGTCATCCGATTTTCCGCCGCCAGGAATATGATATTTATTCCACCATGCCGATTTCCTTTGTTCAGGCGGCATTGGGCGGAGAAATCACGATTAAGACGGTGGATGGCGATGTCACCCAGACAATTAAAGCGGGAACCCAGACGGATACACGGATTCGCCTGAAAGGCAAAGGGGTTCCAACGATTCGGAATAAGAATATCCGCGGCGACCACTATGTGACACTGGTGGTACAGGTTCCTGAGAAACTGAATAACGAGCAGAAAGAATTGCTTCGGAAGTTTGATGATTCTTTAAAAGGAATCCGCCCACAGGAAAATAAATCGGAAAAATCCGAGGAGCCAAAGGGCAAAGAAGGTAAAAAGAAGAAGAGCTTTATGGACAAAGTCAAAGAAGCCTTTGACGATTTGGATGAATAAAACGAGGATATAATTACTATGAAATGGAATAAATATCGCCTGGCAACCACCACAGAGGCGGTGGATTTAATCAGCTATACATTGGCCGAGATGGGCATTGAAGGAATTGAAATTGAAGATAAAGTACCCCTTTCCGAGGAAGATAAAAAACGGATGTTTATCGATTTACTCCCGGATTTAGAGGAGGACGACGGCAAAGCCTATGTTTCCTTCTATATTGAGCCGGAAAAAGACCATGATTCCACTTTGGAAGAGGTGCTGGCCGCAGTCAGGGAACTGGCTGACTTTGTGGATATCGGGGAGGCGACTATCGAGAAATCCCAGACAGAAGATATTGACTGGATGAATAACTGGAAAAAATACTGGAAACCTTTTAAGGTGGATGAACATATTATTATCAAGCCGACCTGGGAGACAGTGGAGGATGTGCCGGAGGACACGCTGGTTGTGGAATTGGACCCGGGAACCGCCTTTGGAACGGGGACACATCATACAACCCGCCTGTGCATTACCCAGTTAAAGAAGTACATGCAGCCGGGCCAGAGCGTTTTGGATGTGGGCTGCGGCAGCGGTATTTTATCCATTATTGCCCTTCTTCTTGGGGCAAAAGAGGCGTCCGCCACAGATGTGGATGTGCATGCGGTGGAGGCCGCTCTGGAAAATGCCGGAGTAAACGGTATTCAGAGTGACGTCTATACGGTACTTACAGGAGATGTTATTTCCGATGAAGATTTCCGTCATACAGTGGGCGAACATAAATTTGACATGGTGCTGGCGAATATTTTTGCCGAGATTATCATTCCGCTGAGCGGCGTGGTGAAAGAAATGATGAAACCGGGCGCGCTTTTTATAACTTCCGGTATTATTGATGAACGGGAAGAAGATGTAAGAAAAGCCCTGACAGAAAACGGATTTGAGATTATGGAAGTGACCCATTCCGGCGGATGGGTATCCTTTACGGCGAAGGCCTAGACAGGAGAAATCATATGCCGAGATTTTTTGTAAATCCGTCCCAGGTGGGGGAAGACAGTATTATCATTCAGGGAAATGATGTGAATCATATCAGAAATGTCCTCCGGATGCGTCCGGGGGACGAATTGTCATTAAGCGATGGTCAGGGAACCGACTATTTTTGCCGGATTCAGTCGATGGAGCGGGATGAAATCTGTCTCTCCATTGAGAATTCATGGAAATCCTATGTGGAGCTTCCGGTAAGGCTTTATCTTTTTCAGGGACTTCCAAAGGGTGAAAAAATGGAACTTATTATCCAGAAGGCCGTAGAACTCGGGGCATATGAGATAATTCCTGTGCGGACGAACCGGGCTATCGTGAAATTGGATGCGAAAAAAGAAGCGAAGAAAATTGCCCGGTGGCAGCAGATTGCCGAAAGCGGAGCGAAGCAGTCCGGCCGGGGGATGATTCCGGCGGTAAAACCGGTGATGGGCCTGGCGGAAGCCCTGGCTTATGCCAAAAGCCTGGACGGAATTTTGATTCCCTATGAAAAGGCGGAGGGCATTAAAAAAACAAGAGAGATTATTGCCGGGTTGAAAGGCAAAAAATCTGTCGGAATTTTTATCGGCCCGGAAGGCGGTTTTGACGAGGCTGAGGTGGAAGCAGCCATGGCGGCCGGAGCCGTGCCGGTGACCCTTGGCAGGCGCATTTTAAGAACGGAGACGGCAGGGCTGACCATGTTGTCGATATTGATGTTTGAATTTGAAGAGGAATAGTATGGAAATCAATTTGGGCCACAGTGCCGTTACAAAAGAAATATATCTGGATAATGCTGCGACGACAAAGGTTTATCCTTCCGTGTGTGAGAAGATGGTTGAGGTGATGTCAAAGGATTATGGCAATCCGTCCTCATTGCATATGAAGGGCTTTACTGCGGAGCAGTATGTGAAGGAAGCAAGAAAAAACATTGCTTCGGTGATGAAGGCGGATGAAAAGGAGATTGTATTTACCTCCGGCGGTACCGAGTCCAATAATATGGCGATTATCGGTGCGGCCATGGCAAATAAACGGCGGGGAAAGCATTTGATCACCACGTCCATTGAACATGCTTCGGTATATAATCCCTTCATCTGGCTGGAGGAACAGGGCTTTGAAGTGACTTATCTTCCGGTGGACCATCATGGCGTCGTTTCGCTGGAAGCTTTGGAGGCGGCCCTCAGAGAGGATACGATTCTGGTGTCCGTTATGGCGGTCAATAATGAAATCGGTACGATTCAGCCATTGGATGAAATCGGCGCCGTGATCAAGAAAAAAAGCCCGGAAATTCTCTTCCATGTGGATGCCATTCAGGGATTTGGAAAAATCGAACTGTATCCGTCAAAGCTTCGGATTGATTTAATGTCGGTCAGCGGACATAAATTGCATGGTCCGAAGGGCATTGGATTTTTATATATTAAAAACAAAGTGAAGGTTCAGCCTTTGATTTTGGGCGGCGGGCAGCAGAAGGATATGCGTTCCGGCACAGAAAATGTTCCCGGAATCACAGGCCTTGGCGAGGCTGTGTGCCGGGTATTTGAAAATTATAAAGATAAGCAGAGAAATTTATATGCTTTGAGAGAACAGTTTGTGAGCCGTCTGGAGCAGATGGACGGGGTTAAGATCAATGGATTTGCCCATCCGGTGTCGGATGTGAATCTGCATCAGGGACCGGCGCCCCATGTGGTGAGTGTGAGTTTTGAAAATATTCGCGCGGAGGTGCTTCTTCATGCACTGGAGGAGCGGGGGATTTATGTGTCTTCCGGTTCGGCCTGTTCGTCGAACCATCCGGCCATCAGCGGTACTTTAAAAGCTGTTGGCACAGAAAAAAAATATTTGGACGCGACAATACGGTTCAGTCTGTGTTATGATACTACAGAGGAAGAATTAAATACCTGCTGCGAAGTTTTGGAGGCTCTGCTTCCGATGCTGCGCAGATTCACACGGGGAGGAAGAAAGTAATGTTTAAAGCCTTTTTAATAAAATATGGTGAGATTGGCATTAAAGGGAAAAACCGTTATCTTTTTGAGGATGCGCTGATTAAGCAGATTAAATATGCTTTAAAGGATGCGGCGGCCTTTGATGTGACGAAGCAGCAGGGGCGGATTTACGTTCACATGCTCGGCGATTATGATTATGATGAAGTGGCGGCGGCTCTGACGCGGGTTTTCGGTATCGTGGCAATATGCCCGGTGGTGATTTGCGACGATCCATCCTGGGATAATTTAACAAAAGTGGTGGGGGACTACATAGATGAGGCCTATGAAGACAAGCATTTTACCTTTAAAGTGGATTCCAGGCGGGCTGACAAGCGTTATCCGAAAAAATCCATGGAGATTAATGCGGATATCGGCGAATATCTTTTGGAGCGTTTCCCGGAGATGTCGGTGGATGTCCATAAGCCGGATGTGATGCTCAATATTGAGGTGCGCGAAAAGACCTATATTTATTCGAAAAGTATCAAGGGGCCGGGCGGTATGCCGGTGGGAACCAATGGCAGGGCCATGCTTCTTCTGTCCGGCGGTATCGATAGCCCTGTGGCCGGATATATGATTGCAAAACGGGGCGTGGTTATTGATGCGACCTATTTCCATGCGCCGCCTTATACGAGCGAGAGGGCGAAGCAGAAGGTTGTGGATTTGGCCCGTATTGTGGCCAGATATGCAGGTCCGATTCGGCTGAATATTATTAATTTTACAGATATCCAGCTTGCTATTTATGAGAAATGCCCTCATGATGAGCTGACGATAATCATGCGCCGGTATATGATGCGGATTGCGGAGCGGATTGCAAAGGAGGACGGCGCCCTTGGCCTGATTACCGGTGAGAGTATCGGACAGGTAGCCAGTCAGACAATCCAGAGTCTGGCTGCAACGAATGCTGTGTGTACCATGCCGGTATTTCGGCCGGTGATTGGATTTGATAAAAATGATATTGTTGAGATATCTGAGAAAATCGGCGCTTTTGAGACATCGATTCAGCCGTATGAAGATTGCTGTACCATTTTTGTTGCGAAACATCCGGTCACAAAGCCGAGTATTCGGGTGATTGAACGCTCCGAACATCATTTGGCGGATGTGATTGATGGGATGATGGAAGAAGCGGTTCGCAGCCGTGAAGTGATTGTCTGCGAATCCGATATATAAGAATTTTCAAATAAAAAAAGGGGCCTCGCATCACCGGCATATACCAGTATGCGACAGCCCCTCATACATTATCTATTGAACAAGGAATGGCTTTAAGCTTTCCATAATTTCGGCGTCATCATCATTATAAATGGTCAGGCTAATCGGCCTGGATAAGTCCAGACTAAATATCCCCATAATGGATTTGGCGTCAATCACAGACCGGCCCGACACAAGGTCAAACTCAGTATTAAATGTGTTAACGGAATGTACAAATGCCTTTACTTTATCAACGGAATTAAGATTAATTTGAACTGTGTGCATTGGAAAACCCTCCCTGAAATACAATGCTAGCTTATAATTTTTATAATTATATATTACAATTTTTCGGCCAAAAAGTCAACACAATTTGGCAATTTAATCAAAAATTAACCGATACAAAACAATTATTTTAATAAATGACGAAAAAGAGTGAATTATATTCGCAATTGTCAGAAAATAACAAAACTGGAGGAAACAGGATGAAAAGTGTCGCTTTTTGTACGCTTGGATGTAAAGTAAATCAATATGAAACCGATGCCATGGAAGAAATTTTCCAGAAGGGCGGGTATAAAATCCGTGATTTTCACGAGAAGGCAGATATATATGTCATTAACACATGCACGGTGACAAATATGGCCGACAGAAAATCCAGGCAGATGCTTCATCGGGCCAGAAAGAAAAATCCGGAGGCTGTTATTGTGGCTGCCGGATGCTATGTTCAGGCGGCAAAGGAAGCGGCAGAAGCGGACGAAGCCATTGACTTAATTGTCGGAAATAACTGTAAAGGGCAGATTCTGTCCCTGGTGGAGAATTTTGCCGCAGAGCGGGAGGCCAGGAGGGGCAGGGCACAGCAGGCGGGTGGAGCCGGAGCGGCCGCGGAGCCGCAGGCAGTTTCTTCCAACTGGCTGGATATTAATCAGCCCTGTGAGTATGAGACTTTATCCATCACAAGGGTTTCGGAGCATACCCGGGCTTACATTAAGATTCAGGATGGCTGTAATCAGTTTTGTTCCTATTGTATTATTCCCTATGCGAGAGGTAGGGTGCGGAGCCGCAGGCCGGAAGATATTATCTCTGAAGTTTCGGCGCTGGCATTGGCCGGATATAAAGAGATTGTTTTGACCGGAATTCATATTTCATCTTATGGCAGAGATTTCGATAATGAGGTCGATTTGATTTCTTTGGTCGAAAAACTTGCAGTTATTGGAGGTATTGAGCGGATTCGTTTCGGCTCATTGGAACCGGGGATTATTACGGAGGATTTTGTTCGGAGGCTGGCAAAGCTGCCTCAGATTTGTCCTCATTTTCATTTATCTCTGCAGAGCGGATGCGAGGAAACGCTGCGGCGGATGAACCGTCATTATACGCCGGAGGAATATGCTGCCCGGTGCGAGCTGCTTAAAAAGTATTTTGACAGGCCGGCTTTTACGACGGATGTTATTGTCGGATTTCCGGGAGAGACGGAGGAGGAATTCGCCCGGACAGAGGCTTTCCTTGAGCAGATTCATTTTGCCGAGATGCACATATTCAAATATTCTCCGAGAAAGGGCACCCGGGCGGCGGTCATGCCGAATCCGGTGGATGAGCGGATTAAAACCGAGAGGAGCGGGCGGCTTCTCCGGCTGGCAGAGAAAATGACGCAGGATTACCGGGAAAGCTGCCGGGATAAGGTGCTGGAAGTTCTTATCGAGGAAGCGGTGGACGTGGATGGCGAAACGGTGTGGACGGGCCAAAGCCGGGAATATATAAAATGTGGGATAAAATCTGACAAAATCCAGTCAAAAGATGTCGTGCGCTGTCGAATGACTGGCGTAAAGAATGAAGATTTTGTGTTTTGTGAAATAATTGATTGAATTATTTTATGATTTATATTAATATAGTGAGTAAGTGTAAGGAAGTGATTTTATGGAAAACATGGCAAATACACAATATTTTAAAGTGAGTAATAATGCTGAGATAACTGTAAAAGATATTTTGGAGGCGGTTTATATTGCTTTGACAGAGAAGGGATATAATCCGGTCAGTCAGATTGTTGGGTATATTATGTCTGGAGACCCAACATATGTGACAAGCTATAAGAATGCTCGCTATCTGATTATGAAGGTGGAGCGGGACGAGCTGCTGGAAGAACTGCTGAAGAGTTATATTGATGTAAATCTCAAATAAAGCCATGCGTATATTAGGATTGGATTATGGTTCAAAGACTGTGGGCGTAGCAGTCAGCGATGAATTAGGATGGACGGCTCAGGCGTTGGAAACAATTTCCAGAAAAGATGAAAATAAGTTGCGGAAAACACTGGCCAGGATTGAAGAACTTGTAAAGATTTACAATGTGGAAAGGATTGTTCTTGGATATCCAAAGCATATGAATAATGATGTGGGAGAACGCTGTGCGAAAACAGAATCTTTTAAGGAGATGCTGGAGCGCCGGACGGGTCTGCCGGTGATTTTGCAGGATGAGCGGCTGAGTACCATCTCTGCAGAACGGATTCTTATGGAGGGCGGAGTCCGCAGGGAGAACCGCAAGGATTATGTGGACAAGATGGCGGCTGCCTTTATTTTGCAGGCATATATGGATCGGATGGCCAATGAACAGAAAAATCGGGTGATTTAAGTGGCGGAGAAACCGGAAAAAATTATATTTTATACAGATACGGATGAAGTAGAATTTTACGTCATTGGGCAGACGCGTATTAATGACGTTAATTATATATTAGTGGCGGATTCAATGGACGACGAGGCAGAAGCTCTAATTTTAAAAGAAACTGTGAATAATGAAGATGCTGAGGATGTGATTTACAGCGAGATAGAGGACGATGGTGAGCTGGAAGCCATATCCCGGGTATTTTCAGAGATTTTGGATGATATTGATATTGAAATGTGAACGGATAAATTCTAAAAAAACGGTCAGAGGACGATAGGCTTTATTAAGCGTATCGTATTTGTCGTGAGTATCTATCATCCTTTGTGTATGATATCGGAGGTTTTATATTGAAAACAAAAGTAGTAAAGAAAGAAAACGAAGGCGTAAAAATCATTCCGTTGGGCGGATTGGAAAGTATTGGAATGAATATTACCGCTTTTGAGTATGGCGACAGTATTATTGTAGTGGATTGCGGACTTTCATTCCCGGCAGATGATATGCTGGGAATTGATTTGGTTATCCCGGATGTCACCTATCTCGAAAATAATATTGAAAAGGTGAAGGGCTTTGTCATTACCCATGGCCATGAGGACCATATCGGGGCGCTGCCTTATGTATTGAAAAAGGTGAATGTTCCGGTTTATGCGACGAAGCTTACCATGGGAATTATCGAGCATAAATTAAAAGAACACAATTTGCTGAAAACAACGCGGCGCAAAGTGATTAAACATGGCCAGTCCATCAATCTGGGATGTTTTCGGATTGAATTTATAAAGACAAACCACAGTATTGCCGATGCGACGGCGCTGGCGATTTACACGCCGGAGGGCGTTATCGTCCATACCGGTGATTTTAAGATTGATTATACGCCGGTGTTTGGCGAGAGTATTGATTTGCAGCGGTTTGCCGAACTGGGCAAAAAGGGCGTGCTGGCCGTTATGATGGACAGTACAAATGCGGAACGGCCGGGATTTACCAATTCGGAGCGGACGGTTGGCCAGTCTATTGACCATATTTTTGACGAGCATCGAAGCGGACGGATTATTGTGGCGACCTTTGCCTCAAATGTGGACAGGGTGCAGCAGATTATCAATTCGGCCTATAAGTTCGGGCGGAAAGTTATTGTGGAAGGCCGGAGCATGGTTAATATTATTTCCATTGCATCGGAATTGGGGTATATTCAGATTCCGAGTGAAACGTTGATTGATATCGACCATATGCGGAATTATCCGGATGAACAGCTTGTACTGATCACAACCGGAAGTCAGGGCGAGACGATGGCGGCCCTTTCACGCATGGCTAATAATACCCACCGCCGGGTGTCGATTAAGCCGGGAGATACGATTGTCTTCAGCTCCAACCCGATTCCGGGAAATGAAAAGGCCGTATCCAATATTATTAATGAATTGTTCCGCAAGGGGGCGGAGGTTATCTTCCAGGATACCCATGTTTCCGGTCATGCTTGTGCGGAGGAGATTAAGCTTATTTATGCGCTGACCCATCCGAAATTTGCCATTCCGGTGCATGGCGAATACCGCCATTTGAAAGCCCACGCCAAACTGGCGGAAAAGATGGGAATTCCGAAGGACCATGTACTGATTCTTTCCTCCGGCAATGTGCTGGAATTAAAGGATGAAAAGGCGAAGGTTATCGGCCAGGTGCCTCACGGCGGAATTATGGTCGATGGACTTGGCGTCGGCGATGTGGGAAATATTGTGCTGCGCGACCGCCAGATGTTGTCTCAGAACGGTCTGCTCATTGTTGTCCTTACACTTTCAAGATATGACAATCGGCTGCTGGCCGGACCGGATATTGTATCCAGAGGTTTTGTTTATGTCCGGGAGTCAGAGATGCTTATGGAAGATGCGCGCAAGGTGGTTGATGCGGCCGTGCAGAAATGTCTGGATGGACGGGTCAGCGACTGGAGTAAGATTAAGAGCGTCATCCGGGATACTCTCAGTGATTATGTATGGAAGCAGACAAAGAGAAATCCGATGATTCTTCCAATTATTATGGAAGTCGATGTTTAGACTTGATAAATTGAAGAGAATTCTTTATAATGGTAATGTTAATGCTAATGGTTAACATTACCATTATAAATATGCAGGAGAAAGGCCTGGTAGATAATGAAAAATGTAGAATATCAGACCCGGCAGCTTATTCGGGAAATTAAGCGCAGCAATGTGTATAATCAATACCGTCGTCTTCAGATGAAAATTGTCAGAGATGAGGCGCTGAACCGAAGAGTGGGTGAGTTTCGAAAAGCATGTTTTATGATACAAAATGGGCCGTCAGAGCCGGAGGATATGCGGCGGCTGGAGGCGCTGAATGAAGAATACAAAGATATTCTGCAGAATTCAGATGTGATAGAGTTTCTGACAGCGGAACAAAGTCTGGCTATGATGATGAACCGGGTGACGGAGCAGATTTATAACAGCCTGGATTTTGATATTTCGTTTTTGGATAGCTAGAGGAGGACACAGATATGAAGAAAGTCATTTCTGCCATTTTAGGACTTGGTGTAAATATTATTATCTATGTGGTAGCCATTTTCATTCTCTTTCGTGCCGGAGCATTTGCTTATGAATTTTCATATGAAGTTTTCGGAGAACCGGTGGTATCTGAATATAATGACGAAGAAGTTCGGATTGAGATTCAGAGCGGCGACGGAAGCAAGGTGGTAGCTAAAAAGCTGAAAGATGCGGGTGTGATCAACAGCGAGTGGGCATTTATCTTAAAGTCCAGATTGAGTAAAGCAAATCTCATGCCGGGCGTTTATGTGGTGAAGGCCAATATGTCTGCCGATGATATGATTACCTTGATGGGAGATGCAAAGAATTCGGTTGTACAGCAGCCGACTGCGGAGGAGCTGGAATCTCAGACCGGCGGGGAAACCGGGGAGAATACAGAGGGCAGCGGTGAAAATGCGGAAGATACGGGTGAAGGGGAGAACAGTCAGTGATAGTAGATGAGAGAATGCTGGACTATATCCTTTCTCTGGATAAGGATGAGAGTCCCCTGGTCCGAACAATTGAACAGGAGGCTGTCAGAGATTATGTGCCGATTATCCGCAAGGAGAGTCGGAATCTTCTGAGAGTATTGTTGAAAATAAAGAAGCCTGGGGCGGTTCTGGAAGTTGGGACAGCCATAGGCTTTTCCGCTGTTTTGATGGGAGAGTGCCTCCCGGAGAGCAGTCATATAACGACTATTGAAAAATATGAAAAGCGGATTCCCATAGCCCGGGAAAACTTCCGCCGGGCCGGAATGGAGAAGAAGATTAGCCTGCTGGAAGGGGATGCCGCAGATGTGCTGAAAGGGCTTGAGGGGTCCTATGATTTTATCTTTATGGATGCGGCGAAGGGACAGTATATCCATTTTTTGCCGGAGGTTTTAAGACTTCTGGCGCTGGGAGGTATTCTCGTGTCGGACAATGTCCTGCAGGATGGAGATGTGGTGGAATCCCGGTATGCGGTAGTGCGCCGGAATCGAACGATTCACAGCCGGATGCGGGAATATCTGTGGACATTGAAACATATGGACGGATTGGAAACTATCGTTTTGCCGATTGGCGATGGGATGACTGTCAGCGTAAAGGTTTGAAGGCGCATCGGCGCAGAGCTGCAGCAGATAGAGGAGTAGAAACATGAAAAAACCAGAATTATTGATTCCGGCCAGCAGTCTGGAGGTTTTAAAGACGGCGGTCGTATTTGGCGCGGATGCCGTATATATCGGAGGAGAAGTATTCAGCCTCCGGGCAAAATCAAAAAATTTCTCCATGGAGGACATGAGAGAGGGAATTGGCTTTGCCCATGCCCATGGGGCGAAGGTTTATGTGACGGCGAATATTTTGGCGCATAACGGAGATTTGGACGGCGTGGAGGCTTATTTTCATGAATTAAAGGAAATAGGGCCGGATGCCCTCATCATATCAGACCCGGGAGTTTTCCAGATTGCAAAGGAAATCTGTCCGGAGATTGAAATTCATATTAGTACCCAGGCGAATAATACCAACTATCGGACTTACCGGTTCTGGCACAGCCTTGGCGCAAAGCGGGTTGTCTCTGCCAGAGAATTGTCGATGGATGAACTCCGGGAGCTTCGGGCGAATATTCCGGAGGATTTGGAGATTGAGACTTTCATCCATGGCGCCATGTGCATTTCTTATTCGGGGCGCTGCCTTTTGAGCAGCTATTTTACCGGCAGGGATGCGAATCAGGGCGCCTGCACTCACCCGTGCCGATGGAAATATGCCATCATGGAGGAGACCCGTCCCGGCGAATATCTGCCGGTTTATGAAAATGAGCGGGGAACCTATATTTTTAATTCCAAAGATTTGTGTATGATTGAGCATATCCCGGAGCTGGTGGAAGCGGGAATTGACAGTTTCAAGATTGAAGGACGGATGAAAACGGCCCTTTATGTGGCTGTGGTGACCCGGACTTACCGGCAGGCCATCGATGATTATCTGAAGGATGAGGCCCTTTATCGGAGCCGGATGGATTTCTATAAAGAAGAGATTGCCAAATGCACCTACCGTCAGTTCACAACAGGATTTTTCTTTGGAAAGCCGGACCATGATACTCAGATTTATGACAATAATACCTATATTAAAGCCTATACCTATCTGGGGCTGATTGGTGACCGCCGGGAGGATGGCTTTTATGGGCTGGAGCAGAGAAATAAGTTTTCGGTTGGAGAAAAGATTGAGGTTATGAAGCCGGATGGCCGGGATGTGGAAGTGACGGTGCGGTCCATGATGGATGAAGAG
>URND01000034.1 GCA_900549105.1 uncultured Eubacteriales bacterium | reverse complement strand
CCGAGCAGAGAAATGCTCAAAGCTGCCGCCATCATCACTGCCGCTATTTTTTCACACCTGATTTTCATATTAAATTCAGCTCCTTTCATATCGATGGCATCATTCTAACATGCACACTATAAAATCTCTGTTAAGAAAACAGGAAAAATCAAATTTTTATTTTATACAGATTTTATACTGAAAATGCTATAATAACAAAAAGGAGGATTTTATATGCACATTTTAATCATAGAAGATGAAATAGCCCTCTGCAAATCCCTTGCCGACGGTCTCCGCATGGACGGTTATGAAACCGATATGTGTTTCGATGGGGAACAGGCCCTGGAATTATGCCTGACCGAAGTTTATGATTTGATTCTTTTAGATTTAAACCTTCCCGGTGTGGACGGGCTGGAAATTCTGCGCCAGTTCCGCATTTCAAACAGCTCCACCCCCGTTTTAATTTTATCCGCCAGAGGGCAGATACGGGATAAGGTGGAAGGGCTGGACCTGGGAGCAAATGATTATCTCACAAAACCTTTTCATTTTGAAGAACTGGAAGCCCGTATCCGAAGCCTGACCCGCCGAAACTTTATCCAGCGGGACATTTGCCTGTCCAGCGGAGCGCTTTCCTTTGATACAAAAACACGAAAGGCCAGTGTCAGTGGTATTCCTCTCGCATTAACCCGAAAGGAAACAAGTCTGCTGGAATATTTTCTGCTCCACCCAGGTCGTATCATCAGTCCTGAGGAGATGATTGAGCATATCTGGGATGGCAGTGTCAATAGTTTCAGCAATTCCATCCGGGTACACATTTCTTCTCTCCGAAAAAAACTGCGCGCCGCCCTCGGTTTTGACCCAATACACAATCAAATTGGGCAGGGATACATTTTTAAGGAGGAATAACCATGAAAAAATTATCGATGCAATGGCGGCTGACTCTGGCCATCACCGGCCTTGTCAGCATCACCTGTATTTTACTGAATATTTTTATCGGCCACTCCGCCATCAGCAGTATGGATACGCTGCAAATTTACGCCGTCCCATCCGAATCCGGCCAGGGAAGTACACTGAATTTTGATTTTGACCCCGAAGAATTACTGACGCCCGAATTCAGCGAACAAGTTCAGCATGCAAAAACTATTTTTTATATACAAAGCGCCGCTGCAACCATCGGCATCATTCTTATAAGCAGCTTTGTCACTTATTTTCTTTCTGCCCGCGCCTTATCACCTGTCAGAAAACTCAGCGGCCGAGTCAAAAAAATTCAGGCTGAGAACCTCTCCAATCCTCTGGAAGTGCCGGAAGCCGACGATGAAATTGCGGCGCTGACCCGCTCTTTTAATGAAATGCTGGCGCGGCTTGACGAATCTTTTACAGTTCAACAGCAATTTGCCGCAAACGCCGCTCACGAACTGCGAACCCCGCTGGCGGTTATTCAAACCAATCTTGACGTTTTTCAAAAAAAGGATACGAGAGATGTGACGGAATACACCCGGATGCTGTCTATGGTGCAGGAACAGACAAACCGGTTGTCCCATTTGGTAGAAATACTTTTGGAAATGTCAAACCTTCAAACCATTCAAAAAACGGATACTATCTCCCTTTTTGAATTGACTGAAGAAGTTTTATGCGATTTGGATGCTATTGCCGAAAAAAAGCAGGTAAAACTCATTCAAAGTGAAGGGGATTGTGCCATTAAGGGCAGTTACCTTCTGATTTATCGCGCTGTCTATAACCTTATTGAAAATGCCATCAAATACAATCAGACTCACGGTTCAGTGACCGTCCAAATTCGCTGTGCCGAAGCCGAAGCCGTGCTCACCGTTTCAGACACCGGTATTGGCATCTCGGAAGATAATTTTGAGAAGATTTTTAATCCATTCTTCCGTGCAGACAAATCGAGAAGCCGCGCTATGGGGGGCGCCGGACTTGGGCTTGCCCTGGTAAAGGCCATCGCCGAACACCATGAAGGCCGCGTTGAGGTTTTGAACAGCAGTCCGGCGGGAACAACCATCGCCCTGACCCTGCCTGCAGCTAACAGCTCTGCTAAAACTCATATGTGAATTAAGCTTATATTATAAATTCAGCAATATCAGTGCAAGAAAAATCAAGGCGATTGCAGCGAGCTTTCTTCTGCTCAGCTTCTCCTTAAACAATACTGCACCCACAATGCTTATGACCACAATAGTCATTACACTATACGCTGGATACACAATGACTGCGGGCAGATGATGAAGAGCCAGCAGCAGAAAACGAGAAGAAAAATAATTCGGAATACCGATGCAGGCGCCTGCCAAAACATCCCATACACAAAGCTTCCGGCCTTCTTTGAGCCAGAGCAGAAATGCACACACACCAGCCGCCAGAAAAGTAAAAAGCAGATAGTGGTCTTTTAATTCTATCCTGCCCAGCTTATCATAAATATTTGCCATCGAGTCAGTAAAGCCGCTGACCAATAGCAGGACAATCAGCAGAAACTGATACTTAGATGTCTCCACGTTTTCCTTCTCAAATTGAATTATGATAATAGCAGCAATCGCCAGTCCGATGCCTGATACCTGAAGAAACCCGGGCTGCTCGCGAAAAATAATGATAGCCATAAGTGTCGGAATCAACACCCCCAGCTTCATAAATGTGGCAGCTAAGACTACGCCATTTTTCCTGATATTCTGCTGCAAAAGGACAAAACTGGTCAAAAACAAAATACCCGAAAACAATCCAAGGCCAACAGCAACTCCCGCCCCGGCCTCCGCCTTCCCGAAACCCGGACGCTCCATAAACAACAGGGAAAGAAACGAACAAACAGCGTAATTCACCACAAACATTCCCATATTATTCTTAATTTTACCTTCGCTAAGGCGCATAACCATTGAAACCAACGCACTGGCTATAATCGCCAATCCCAAATACAACATATCTTTTGTATATTCCTTATCCTATTTCTCCGAAAGTTCTCTTTCTAACTCAGCAATACGCTGTGCGGATAATTCCAGTGCCTTGTCCTTCTCCTGAATAATGCCGCTCTGCTCCTCAATTGTTCGGCCCTGTTCTTCAATTGTCTGACCCTGCTCTTCAATTGTCTGACCCTGCTTCTGGAGTTCCTCCTGCATCTCATCAATCATAAGCTTTACCGTATTACGGTCCATTTCCAGCAATTCTTTCGAAAACAACTGCATCACTTCCTCCACATTCCGGCAAAGCTCATAAATATCTTCGGAAAGGCTTCGGAATTCCGGATACTGTTCAATAAGTTTTAAAATCATCTCCGGTTCATCTCTGCAGAAGAATGTAAGCCATGCCTCAAGCCTGTTATGTATGTTCTCACCTTCATTGTGCTGTTTTTCTCTAAAGATGTCAAGGGGGATGTAGACAAATTTCTGAGGTATATCAATCTGAATTCCTGAATTGGATTTGTGCTGCAGAACATGAAGATACACATCGGGATATTCCTTAAATTCTTTAGGACTTTTTTCAAACAAAATAATTGTATACACCGTCTGAATATCCAGATAACTGAATTTTTTCTTCTTTTCATCTCTGAGCCGCTTATATTGACGCAGCAGCAAGTCGGCCGAATAGCAAGCGCTGCGCTGCCCCGGAAATTTGTAGCCGAGTTTCTGTACCTCGACATTTCCAATACCTCCATCTTCAAACTCTACAACGATATCCATGATTAGTAAAGAGCTCTCATCGGTAAGCCGTGTGGAATCATTTGGCAGAACCTTCGTTACCCGCACCGGCTTTTCTAATACCAGAGAAAGAAAATCATTCAATCTCTGCGGCGTATATTCCGGATTCATAACTTCTTTGAAAAATCCGTCATAAAGCATCTTAACCCCGCGAACCCCTGTACAGATATCCAGAAACTCTTTTTGTTCTTTCTCCTTCCATGACTGAAATATCTTTTTCAGACTCCCCTGTGCATTGATTTCTTTCAATACCTCTTCCCTGCTCCGAAGCATCGGGAACTGTTCTCTTAACCCTTTTGTCATAGGCATATCTCCCTTCATTTTTGTTTTTTCCTTTTACATTTGGGGTAACCGCTTTGAATAAAGCTTTCAGAAAAATAAAAGAATCCTACGCCTATTTTATCACGATAAATTTCTGCACTTCAATTATTATTCATTGATGATTTTCGACATATCTCACCATCTCTGGCCCTCACCTAAAAAAGGTCCATGACCCAAAGTCACAGACCTTTTTCTGAAATATTAACCTCTGCCTTTCACTGCCGCTGTCAGTTTTTCGCCATCATAGTGGATTTGAATCACATCGCCCGGCAAAACCGCATCGGAAAGGATTAAACGTCCGGCCAGTGTTTCCACATGCTTCTGAAGGAATCGTTTCAAAGGACGCGCGCCATAAACCGGGTCATAACCCTGTTCAATAATATAATCCTTCGCCTCAGCATCCAATTCAATGGAAATCTCCCGGTTTACCAGCCGCTTATTGAGATTTTTCATCAATATATCAATAATACTGTGGATATCCTCTTTGCTGAGCGGTTTAAACATAATAATCTCATCGAGTCGATTCAGGAACTCCGGACGGAAATGAGCACGAAGTTCATTCATCACCATTTCTTCTGCCGATGCTTCAATATCCCCGTTCGCATTGATTCCGTTAAGCAGGTATTCGGAACCAATGTTGGATGTCATAATTAAAATGGTATTTTTAAAGTCCACTGTGCGGCCCTGGGAATCAGTAATCCGGCCATCATCCAACACTTGCAGAAGCACATTGAATACATCTGGGTGGGCTTTTTCAATCTCGTCAAACAAAACAACCGAGTAAGGTTTCCGGCGCACAGCCTCCGTCAACTGGCCGCCCTCCTCATAACCCACATATCCCGGAGGCGCTCCGATTAAACGGGACACGGAGAATTTCTCCATATATTCACTCATATCAATACGGACAATATTGGATTCATCATCAAACAAGCTCTCTGCCAGCGCTTTGGCAAGCTCCGTCTTGCCGACACCGGTTGGGCCGAGGAACATAAAGGAACCAATCGGTTTTGTCTCATCCTTAATGCCTGCCCTGGAACGGATAATAGCTTCTGTCACTTTATCAATACCTTCATTCTGGCCGATAACCCGCTTATGAAGCTCTTTATCCAGATTCAATGTTTTCTGACGTTCACTTTCCGTTAATTTCGCCACCGGAATCCCTGTCCATCGGGACACGATCCGGCCGATTTCATCTTCTGTCACCTGTTCCCGGACAAGAGAACCTTCTGCGCCGTGAATCTTCTGCTCCTGTTCCTCAAGCTGACGACGAAGTTCCGGCAATTTACCATATTGAAGTTCCGCTGCACGGTTCAAATCATATTCCCGCTGAGCCTTTTCAATCTCTTTATTGACATTTTCAATCTGTTCTCTCAGAATTCGAACCTGGTCCACATCCTTTTTGTCTGCTTCCCATTGGGCTTTCTTCATCTGGAAATCCTCACGGAACTGGGCAATCTCTTTCTGAATGGCCGCCAGACGTTCCTGGCTCAAATGGTCATCCTCTTTTTTAAGGGCCGCCTCCTCAATTTCAAGCTGCATAATCTTTCTGGAAACTTCATCCAGCTCCGCCGGCATGGAATCCAGCTCCGTCTTAATTAAAGCACAGGCTTCATCCACCAAATCGATGGCTTTATCCGGCAGAAAACGGTCAGATATATATCGGTTCGACAATATTGCCGCAGCCACAAGGGAGCCATCGGTAATCTTTACGCCATGGAAAACTTCGTAGCGCTCTTTCAAGCCTCTTAAGATTGAAATGGTATCTTCCACTGTCGGTTCATCCACCATCACCGGCTGAAAACGCCGCTCCAGCGCCTTATCCTTTTCAATATACTGGCGGTATTCATCCAATGTGGTGGCGCCGATACAATGCAGTTCACCACGGGCCAGCATCGGTTTCAGCATATTGCCCGCATCCATCGCGCCATCGGTTTTTCCGGCGCCTACGATCAAATGAAGTTCATCCACAAAAAGGATAATCTTGCCTTCACTCTTTCGAACTTCTTCAAGTACCGCTTTTAAACGTTCCTCAAATTCACCCCGATATTTTGCTCCGGCGACAAGGGCGCCCATATCCAATGAAAAAATCTGCTTATCCTTCAATCCATCCGGGACATCCCCCCGAACAATACGCTGGGCCAGCCCCTCGATAACGGCAGTCTTACCAACGCCCGGCTCACCAATCAGCACCGGATTATTTTTTGTTTTACGCGAGAGAATACGAATGATATTCCGAATCTCACTGTCCCGGCCAATTACCGGGTCCAGCTTCTGATTTCTGGCCTTTTCCACAAGATTCTCCCCATACTTACTCAGGCTGTCATAAGTATCTTCCGGATTATCGCTGGTCACTCTCTGATTTCCGCGAACCTCCATCAGCGCTCTTAAAAATCCATCTCTCTGAATCTGAAAATTTTTAAATAAGGTTTTCAGTTCTTTATTTGCCGTTTCAAGCAAAGCCAAAAACAAATGCTCAACGGAAACATATTCATCTCCCATCTGTTTCGCTTCCTGGGCCGCCTGAGTAAATGTCCGGCTCAAATCCTGGCTCATATACTGCTGCCCGCCCTGGACCTTTACGTGTCCGGCCAGCGCCTTTTCCACCTGGAAAACAAAACCCGCTGTATTGATGTTCATCTTATCCATCAGTTTAACAATCAGGCTGTCTTCCTTGTTCAGCAGGGCATAAAGCAAATGAATCTGGTCTATCTCCTGATTTCCGTATTCCACAGCCAGACTCTGGCAGGACTGGACGGCCTCTAAAGATTTCTGCGTATATTTATTAAAATCCATAAAACATACCTCCTTTTCAGGCACAATGATTATTGCTATGTTTGTTCTATATGTAATATAACAATCATTTTCCGGTTTGTCAACACATTTCTAAAAAATTTGCTTTTTTTCTTATAGCGCGGTATAATTTGGTAAAACTATATATTGGAAAGGTAATTTTTATTATGAATACATCTCATTTAACACTTTTAACAGATTTATACGAGTTAACAATGATGCAGGGATACTTTAAAAATCAGACGACTGAAAGAGTCATTTTTGATGTCTTTTACCGCTCTAACCCGGAGGGCGCCGCCTATTCCATCACAGCAGGGCTGGCACAGGTTATCGAATATATCGAGGGACTTCATTTTGATGACGCAGATATTGACTACCTGCGTTCCACCGGATTTTTCCATGAAGACTTTCTCGAATACTTAAAAGATTTCCGTTTTACCGGGGATATATACGCCATTCCTGAAGGCACGGTCGTATTTCCAAAAGAGCCGCTTTTGAAGGTTATTGCTCCGATTATGGAAGCCCAGATTGTGGAAACGGCCATCTTAAATATCATCAACCACCAAAGTCTGATCTGTACAAAGGCTGCCCGCGTTGTCTACGCAGCCGGCGGCGGTGTCATGGAATTCGGACTCCGCCGGGCTCAGGGCCCGGATGCCGGAACCTACGGCGCCCGCGCTGCGGTTATCGGCGGCTGTGTCGGAACATCCAATGTGCTGGCCGGACAGATGTTTGATATTCCTGTGAAAGGAACCCATGCCCATAGCTGGATTATGAGTTTTCAGACAGAACTTGAGGCTTTCCGCAATTATGCCAGCCTCTATCCGGATAACTGTCTGCTCCTGGTAGACACTTATGATACTTTAAAATCCGGCGTCCCGCATGCCATTCAGGTTTTCGATGAAATGAAAGCTCAGGGTATCCAGTCTAAACTTTATGGTATTCGGCTGGACAGCGGTGATTTAGCTTATCTGTCCAAACAAGCCCGGAAAATGCTCGATGAAGCGGGACACACGGATGCTATTATTTCTGCATCCAGTGATTTGGATGAACATTTGATTGACAGCCTTCACACTCAGGGGGCAAAAATCACTTCCTGGGGCGTTGGAACGAATCTGATTACATCCAAAGACTGCCCGGCTTTCGGCGGTGTTTACAAGCTGGCCGCCGTCGCCGATGAAAACGGAAACTTCATTCCGAAAATTAAGGTTTCCGAAAACATTGAAAAAGTCACCAACCCTGGCAATAAAACAATTTTCCGTCTTTACGATAAAAAAACCGGAAAGATTCGCGCCGACTTAATTGCCCTGGCTGACGAACATTATGACGCACAAAATTCGCTGATGATTTTTGACCCGATTTCAACCTGGAAAAAAACCCGTCTCCACGGCGGAACCTATACTGTCCGGGAACTGCTTGTTCCGGTTTTTAAAGATGGCAAATGCGTCTACACATCTCCGGCAGTCATGGACATCCGGGATTACTGCACGGCTGAATTAAACACACTCTGGGATGAATCCCGGCGGCTGGTCAACCCGCAGGAGGTTTATGTGGACCTGTCTGAACCGCTTTGGAAACTGAAAAACGAACTGCTTGACCACGTGCATAACTTTAAAGACAATTAAATCCTAAAAACGCTAAAGGCTGTGAAGAACTCTGCTGACACCCCAGCAATTCTCCACAGCCTTTTTTAATTTTTTGTTTTATCCAATCGGCTCAAAATCTGCCGCTCCATGCTTACACAGCGGACAGATGAAATCATCCGGAAGGACGTCGCCTTCATAAATGTAACCGCATATCTTGCAGACAAAGCCTTTCTTGCCCTCTGTTTCCGGCTTTGGTTTAACATGACTCTGATAATAATTATAAGTCATGGTTTCCACATCAGAAATAACGCGGGCTTCTGTCACCGTACAGATAAACATTCCGTGGGTATCAAAATCCACATACCGTTCCACCTTCAGGGACATAAAGGCATTAATATATCTCGGCAAAAATGCCAACCCATTATCTGAGCGAAGCACCTCAATATCCGCAAACTTATCTGCCGTCCGGCCGCTCTGAAAACCAAAATTCTGGAATACCTGGAAAGGCGCCTCTGTAGATAAACAGTTCACGTTCATAATGCCGGTCTGCTTAATAATGTGATGGGAGTAATTTGCCTTGTTAATGCAGACAGCCACCCGGTTTGGATTATCCGTAACCTGGGATACGGTGTTTACAATAAGTCCATTATCCTTTTCGCCATCATTGGATGTGACGACATACAGGCCATAACCAATCTTAAACAGCGCCGTCATATCATTTTTATTGGCCGTTTCATCTTTCTGTGCCAGATAATCTTTGCAAAGTTCCTCCGCCAGAGCCTCCAGTTGGGCGCTGCTCTCTTCATTCAAAGCGGATTTCATAGAAACGGTTGCGTTTGTGAAGGTTGTATTTTTACATCCTTCCAGCATTTTTTTAATAATTTTGGCAGCCATCGGCGCCCAGGAACCATTTTCAATAATACCGATTTTCCGATTCTGGAAATTTCTCTCCAGCAAATGTCCAATAAATTCCTTCATAAACGGGAAAATATCTGCATTATATGTTGTTGTTGCAAGAACAATCTTGCCGTACCTGAATGCATCTTCCACAGCTTCAGCCATGTCGCAGCGGGCCAAATCATTCACAACAACCTTCGGACAGCCCTTTGCCCGAAGCTTGTCCGCCAGAAGTTCCACAGCCTTTCTCGTATTTCCATAAACTGAGGTATAGGCAATCAGGATGCCCTCTGTCTCAATGCCATAGGAAGACCATGTATTATAAAGCTTCAGATAATATTCAAGATTTTCAGAAAGCACCGGTCCATGCAGCGGACAGATTGTCTGAATATCCAGCTTCGCCGCTTTCTTGAGCAGGTTCTGAACCTGAGTTCCATATTTGCCCACAATTCCAAAGTAATACCGGCGTGCTTCGCAGGCCCAGTCTTCCTCCGCATCCAGCGCTCCAAATTTGCCAAAGGCATCGGCGGAGAAAAATACTTTATCACAGGCATCATAAGTCATCATAACTTCCGGCCAGTGTACCATCGGCGCTGCCACAAAGGAAAGCTCATGCTTTCCAAGGGAAAGGGTATCCCCCTCTTTAACGATAATCTGTCTGTCTGCAAAATTTGTTCCAAAAAACTGTTCCATCATCGCAAAAGACTTAACACTGGACACAACCTTTGCATCCGGATAAAGCTTCATAAAATTTGCAATATTTGCCGAATGGTCCGGCTCCATATGCTGCACGATCAAATAATCCGGCGCCTTTCTGCCTGTTACATTCTGAATATTATCCAGCCACTCATGGGTAAAATGCGCGTCCACCGAATCCAGAACCGCTATTTTTTTATCCATAATCACATAAGAATTATAGGCCATTCCGTTTTCAACCACATACTGACTTTCAAACAAATCAATATCATGGTCATTTACGCCCACATACTTAATGTCGTTTGTTATATTCATCCTGATTCCCTCCTATTATTTTTGTGTTACTTCATAGTATAACTCATTACTGCTCAAATTAAAACATTTTCCTGCAAAGAGAAAATTATTATCAAAACTTTCGGCCGCCGCCTCTGCTTCCGCCGCCGCCGAAACTTCTCCCGGCGCCTCCGTGCATCGTCCCGCTGCTGCTCCGATGAACAGAACTGCCGCCGCTTCGACTGCCTTTACCGCCCTCATCCCGTTTGATTTTCTGCCGGCTTACCGTCCGATTTACAAATTTATCCCGGTGCAAAATCTCATTGGCGCCGCTGGCCACAAAATAATTATTCACTCCGGCAACCACTTTCCCGCCCCGGTTGCGGGCCATAAAAAATACAATCACCGCAGCGATAATCATGCAGACAAACAACTGGCAAATAACCCGTAAAGGCGTTAATTTACTGCCGCCCTTAACGCCATACCGGGCCACATTATCCAGAAAAACGCCGCAGCTCTTATAATATTTGCCGTCGCCGACCTTTTTATAAATGCGGTCCAGCATCTTATCGATATTCGCCTCAGAAAAGGACTCTATCACCGAATTTCCGGCCGCATAGACATAGATTTCCCGCGCTTCCATATTAATCAGATAAACAATTCCGTCACCTATCCGCCCGCTGTCATTATGGGTTTTAAAGAAATCCTCTGCGTAATCCCGGCTGGTTTTTCCTCCGCTGCTGTTTGTTGTCGTAATCAATACAAGAAAACCGGCCTTTGTTTCCAGCTCCCCGATTCTCTTCTCCAGTTTTTCAACTTCATCGCCGTCGAATAATGCCGCATTATCAAAAACATGCTTCTGCACAAACGGCCCCTTCGCACCCTCTGCTTCCGCAGCTCCTTCTGCGGATTCTGCTCCCGGTACATAATCGCCGCCGGTTTCGCCGGAAGCCGTTTCCGACAGATTTATTCCAAGACTGCTTCCAACGCCATTTAAAAACTGCTGGCAGCCCTCATAAAAATTATTATTGACCACCTCGTCATATACATCATCCAAAATATTGTCCAGACGGGCATCCGTAAATGTATGTATAATCTCCTCGCCGCTGGTTGAAATATATAATTCTCTATGCTGCATATCAATGAGAAGAAGCAGACCGGCCCCGGAGGCGCCGTCGCCGTTATGCTCCTCAAAGAAATCATCCGCATAGTCCCGCGCCGCTTTTTCCTGGGTGTCCTCAGTTGTGACGATCAGCAGATGAATCTGATGCTCCGCCTCGACAGCCCGCATCAATGTGGAGAGTTCTGATTCCTCCGCCGCCGTCAAAAGATTGGCATCGTCAAAAATTCCCGTGTCCGCCTCCTCTGCCATTGCCCGCACATTCACCAATCCAAAAAGGGCCAAAGACCACATGAATACCATTATAAAACAAGTATATATTTTTCTCATGCCGTTTTCCTCCAAACCCTGAATTTTAAATAAGCGAACCAATCAAAGATATAACAAACAGAACCGCAGAAATTCCTGCCCACCAGGCAGCTACCCTGCCCCGGCTGGTTGGCGGCGTTCCCGCAATACGGCCATTCTGCCCGTTCATCATAAATTTATAAACTTTGCCGCGATAATTATAATCCACAAACCAGATTGGAACAAAAATAAAAGCCTCTTCTTCCCTCTCAAAATTAACCGTGTGTCCATTTAAGTGGACCGTTGAATAACCCGAAACCGCTCCCTGAGCATAATCCCTGGCATATTTCCACACCCGCTCCTTTGCCGACGGCGCCAGTTCGGTTTCATCAAAATCGTAACTGGATGAATCAAATCCGGCCAGATAAGGCATCTCAAAGGTCCTTAACTCGCTGAAATTAAAGGGTTCCAATTTGGCCATTTCGCCGTCCTCCAACTGTTGCGATGCATCCAGCGGGATATCTTTATACTGCAGTTTGTAAGCACGCTGAATGTCATAAAATTCTGTCTCTGTTATCTGATAATCTCCCTGGCGAAAAGCCCGCACCCGGGTCGCCTGCGCCGATATATCCACCCGGGTATCAAATTGAAATAGCCAGTATGGAATATACATTCCCCTTAATCTTTGAATATTTTCAGCGGAAGTAAATCCTCTTGGCGCAAACCGCCCGTTCCGGCACCATTTTCGGAAAGCCTTTTCCGCATCCTGACGGTCCAACTGAAAAGGAAGAAGCTTTACCGGGCGGCGCTTCCCGCTCAGGCGGTCCGCCAGAATCATCGGCGCACCGCAATAGGCACAATTTGCCGATGTCTCTTTATCCTTCGTAACCATCAGGCCGCCGCAGTTCGGACAATGATATTCCTGGCCCGCCAATATTTTCCCATCTGTTTTGGTCGAAGCCTCTTCCGCCGACACCCCGGTCATGCCCGATGAGGATATCTGACTCAATTCCATCTCTTTTGAACAATGATTACAGTGCAGTTTTCTCCGTTTAATATCATAAATCATTTCTGCACCGCAGTCCGGACATGTATAATGTAATATCATCCTTTTCCCCTTTCACCCCGATAAAAACAAAGGCGCTGTCCGAATCCTTCCTCTGAAATGATTCAAACCAGCGCCCTTCTTACTATTCCTGTACCATATTAATCAGAATACCTGTTTTGAAAATATTGCCGTCCATTGCCACAACAAATTTTCCATGATTCTTTTCGATAATTTGTTTTGCTGTCTTTAAACCGCCGGTTAATTCACTTCCAGGAGCCGTAATTGCTTTAGCGGCCTCCGCAGCCTCGGCCTTCACCGCATTTTTAACAATGTAAATCAACTTTCCTTCCTGGGTATACATTTCCGCATATACTCTCGAATCCGGCTCTGCATACTGCTCCAGGTTATCATAAATCATCGAAATGGCTTTCCACATATCTTCTTTATTCATCTCGAGGACAATCGGCTTATCCGGAGCTCTGAGCGTCACCGCAATGCCATTTTCCTTCAAAATTCCCCGATGAAGTTTTCGTATATCCTTATTTAATTGGATAAAATCAAAGGACGTTGCCGAATCTCTGACCATCGAAGCTCCGCCGAGAAGGCTTTCAATCTCATCCTTCGGAAGCATAACTGTACGGTCATTTTCCGGTTCTTTCACCTCCGGTTCTGCCCCGGAAGCCTTTTCCGCGTTAATCGCCATATCCACGGAAGCTCCAAGGTCCATATGCTCCCAGTCATCCGATGGCGCCGGCGTTTGAGAAGCCTTTGCCAGTGCGGCAGCCTTCGCCAAATCAGCCTCCAGTTCCGTAGCCGGACGTGTATCTCCGCCGACTCTGGCCGGCGCCGGAATCTCTTCCGCCTTTTCTTCCTCATCAGCTTCCTCTTCCTCGTCCTCTTCATCCTCATCGTCATCATACTCTGCGTTTCCTTTGCGGATAACCCAACTGATAAAGCAAATGTTCTCCAGAACAAATACAATCGGCACGAGTACATACACCACAGGAATACCAAACAATTCATAGGCATCCAGCTTAAACAAGGCAAGTACCAGCCCGCCGTTTAAAAGGACAAGCACTAAAATAATCAATAAAATTCTCGGTACAACCGGAAGATTTCCAAGCACTTCAAAAATTCGATAAATCAACATATTGTTGATAAAGGTTCCCGCCTTTATCCGGCGAACAATACTGAAATATCCCCGAACAATGAAAACATAGGCAAGTACCAGCGCAGCGCCCGCGCCAATCAGCCGGAAACTGAAGGTTGACCCCAGTAAATACCAGGCGCCGTAAATACTTCCGCCGCCAAACGCAATAATAAGAATAATTGAAATTTCTGTAAATATCTTATCGAACCAGGTTAATTTGATTTCCGGATAACCGCTCACATTTCCCGTTGCAATAATAGAGAAAATCAGCAGAATCAGGAAAATAACTGCCGCTGCGATAACAGCAATTTTAGCAATTCCGAAAACGGAATTTAAAGATTTAAATTCCTCATAGCTTTTGTAAAAACCATCCGTTGTGGATGTAAGCTCATTATCCACAGCCATATAAATGGTGTAGGCTCCGCTGCAGGCTGTCAGTTCTTCCTTCCAGACAGATTCTTCAAGCGCAGCGTTGCTTATCCCTGTACTTACATCAAACTGTCCCCCTGTGGAATCCAGCTTGACAAAGTAATTGCTGGCCTCAATCCGCTTTACCGCATCTTCACCGCTGAGAATAACCTCGTTGTCCTCCGCATCATATACGGCAAAAGAGAAGCTGCCATTCTCACCCATATAATTTTTAATCAAATCCTGATTGGCCTGGGCCAGTCCATCTTCGGATATTGCACCCCGGTTTTCAATCGCCTGAATCATATGAAGTAATTGAACAACATTTTTCTGATATTCTTCACCAAAATAACTGCTGTTGTAATAATCCGGCTCTGCCGACATGCTGCCGCCATTGCTGAAATATGTATATACCGTGTAACCCGAAATAATCATCACAGCCGCGGCTATGAATAAGAAAATCCGGGCTGCTGCTTTCAGCGGTGTGCTTCGGGTCGGATGCCAGCCATCCTCCTCAAAGTCATCCAGTTCTCTCTGAATATCTGCCTCCTCTTCCTCCGATAAGGTCTGATATCCAGACTCTTTGACAGATGAATCGTCGACTTCATCCCAAAAATCCTTCTTTTTGCCAAATAAGCCCATCTTCTATCCTCCTGTATACTAACTGACTTTTTTCTTCGCTCTATATCCATCTTATTTTACACTAATTCCCATGTATTTTCAACGTTTTAGCGAAATTTCCTTATTCAGCCAGTCATACAGGTCGTCATAAACCTCCTGCCGGTTTGTTTCATTCAGAATTTCATGCCTTGCGCCTTCATAAAAAGTAATGTCCATATTATCCATTCCCGCCAGCACAAACATGTCATAAACCTTCTGAACCCCCTGTCCGCTGTTTCCCACCGGGTCCTCGCCGCCGGAAACAAAAAGAACCGGAAGCCGCTTCGGCATTTTTTTGAGATTTGATTTTTTAGCGATAAATTCTAATCCCTTAAACATTTCATGATAAGCATTCTGCGTGAAAATAAACTGACACCTTGGCTCCCCAACATAGGCGTCAACCGTTGCCTCATCCCGGCTAAGCCAGTCAAAATCCGTTCTCGCCGGGGCAAATCCCTTATTATAAGAGCCGAAAGCCAATTTATTTACCAATGCGCTTCGATACCTCCAGCCTTTCACTGCCGCCACTGCCTGTGTCAATACTTTTCCGAAAACGGCAATCGGAACAGAGTAGTAACCGGTTCCCATAATGATTGCCCCATCCACTTCTCTGCCATATTTAATAAGAAAATACCTTGTTAAGAAGGAACCCATGCTATGGCCGAGAATATAATAGGGAACTCCCGGAAAACGTTTCTTAAACTGCTTCTGTATCTTGCGGACATCATTGACAATACACTCAAAACCATTGTCTCCCAGATAACCCCAATCTTCCTGGGAAGCCACCGAATCCCCGTGCCCCAGATGGTCATCGCCGACAACAACAATTCCCTGTGCGCCCAAAAATCGTGCGAAATCGTCATACCTGTCCACATACTCCACCATGCCATGGACAATCTGAAGCACTGCCCGCACCTTCACATCCTCAGGAATCCAGCATATACCGTGAACCCTTGTTTCTTTATTGCTTGATTTAAAATAAAAATTCTGTTTTTTAATCACTAAGCACCTCTCCCAACACTTTTCCAATACTGTCATGGATTAATAAGTTTGCTTTCCTGTCATACGGCGTTTCACTCTTATTAATCAGCACCAGCTTATTGCCTCTGTAATACTGGATAAAACCTGCCGCCGGATAAACATTTAAAGAAGTTCCGCCGATAATCAATACATCCGCTTTCTGAATCGCATGGATACTGGCGGTGATTGTCATTTCATCCAAACCCTCTTCATATAAAACCACATCCGGCTTGACAATGCCGCCGCATTTTTTACATCTCGGAATTCCATCTGCCTTTAAAATATATTCCGTATCATAAAATTCATGGCAGCGCATACAGTAATTTCTGTGCACTGTGCCATGAACTTCGTAAACCCGTTTACTTCCTGCCATTTGATGAAGGCCGTCGATATTCTGAGTAACGACCGCTTTCAGCTTGCCCATGGCTTCCAGTTTTGCCAGCGCCAGATGGGCGGCATTTGGTTTTGCATCCAGATACAGCATCGTACTTTTATAAAAATCATAAAATATATCCGGGTGGGCTACAAAAAAGGAATGGGATAATATTTCTTCCGGCGACCGGTTATACCGTTTAATCGTATTATAAATTCCCGTTTCGCTTCGAAAATCCGGTATGCCGCTTTCCGTGGACACTCCGGCCCCGCCGAAAAATACAATATTATCGGACTGCTGAATCATCTCTTTTAACGTCATTACAAATCTCCCCCTTCTCATTTCGCCCATCCGCAGGAGCGTTTTACCGCCTCATGCCATCCGGAAATCGCTGTTTCTCTGCGGCTTTCCTCCATATCCGGGGTAAAAGTCCCGGCGAGCTTCCAATTTTCTTTTACATCATTTGTATCCTTCCAGTATCCCACGGCAATGCCGGCCAGATAGGCCGCTCCCAGGGCGGTCGTTTCCACACACTCCGGCCGGTGGACCACCGTATTCAGCACATCCGCCTGAAACTGCATTAAAAAGTTATTGGCGCAGGCGCCGCCATCCACTTTCAGCGCAGACAGGGTAATTCCCGAATCCGCTTCCATCGCCTTCAGCACATCGTAAGTCTGATAAGCCAGCGATTCCAGCGTAGCCCGGATAAAATGCTCTTTTTTTACACCCCGGGTCAGGCCGACAACAGTTCCCCGGGCATACTGGTCCCAATAAGGCGCCCCAAGCCCCGTAAAGGCCGGAACAACATAAACGCCGTTGGAATCCTCAACTGCCAGAGCATATTCCTCCGAATCCTTTGCCGATTTAATCATCCGCATTTCATCCCGAAGCCACTGAATCGCCGCCCCGGCCATGAAAATACTTCCCTCCAGCGCATAATTTACACTTCCGTCAGCGCTGGCCGCTATCGTTGTCAGCAAACCTCTCTTTGAAGTCACCGCTTCTTTTCCCGTATTCATAAGAAGAAAACAGCCCGTACCATAGGTGTTTTTCGCTTCCCCCGGCTCAAAGCAGCACTGTCCGAACAAAGCCGCCTGCTGGTCTCCGGCAATGCCGCTAATCGGAATCTTTCCTCCGAGAATCCCCTCATTGGTATAGCCGTAAACACAACTGGATGGTTTTACCTCCGGCAGCATACTTTTTGGAATATTCATCACCGACAGAATCTCATCATCCCAACACAAATCGTGAATATTATAAAGCATTGTCCGGGAAGCATTTGTATAATCCGTCACAAAAACTTCTCCGGCGGTCAGCTTCCAGATTAACCACGTATCAATCGTCCCAAAAAGCAAATCACCCTTTTCTGCCGCTTCTCTGGCGCCCTCTACATTTTCCAGAATCCATTTAATCTTGCTTCCTGAAAAATAGGCGTCCGCAATCAAACCGGTTTTTTCCAAAATATCCTGGTCATACCCCTTTGTTTTTAATGAATCTATGTACCCCGATGTTCTGCGGCACTGCCAGACAATCGCATTGTACACCGGCAGCCCCGTGTTCTTATCCCATACAACCGTCGTTTCTCTCTGATTAGTAATTCCAATCCCCGCAATATTCTCCGCAGTCACGCCGGCTTTCCCCATCGCCGCAATAGCCACGCTCATCTGAGTTGTCCATATCTCCAGCGGGTCGTGCTCCACCCATCCGGCTTTCGGATATATCTGTGAAAACTCCTGCTGCGCCACACTGACAATCTCTCCGGCCTTATTAAACAAAATACACCGGGAACTGGTTGTCCCCTGGTCTAATGCCATCACATACTTTTCCATGTCACTGCCCCCTGTCTCTTCTCTATATAAATTTCTTTTTGCCCAACCGAATTTCAAAAGCCTTCAAAACTTCCGGATTCTTTACCTTCCGATAATAACCGTCTGCCGCCACCGGATTGCCCATACAGGCGCAGGCCCTTCCGGCGGTTATAAAATAACTGTCCTCCGGATTTATGGCGCAGGCTTCCTCATAGCATCGCAGCGCCTCTTCAAAACAACCGTTGCTCACCAAAAGATTGCCTTTCAGCACCAGCAGGTCATCCCCGTCCGGCTCCAGCCGAATCGCCTTATCAATAGCCTTTAATCCTTTTCTCACAATGCCAAGCTGATAGTAAGCCATCGCCAGATAGTACCAACCGTTCACATTATCTGCCGCCATCCGGGTGACTTCCAGGGCCAGCTCCGCTAAACCCTTCACTGTCCCTATTCCCTGACACCGGTCCTCCATAATCTCTTCAGCAAAGGTTTCGCATTTCTGCAGGAGGACTTTCATCCTGTCCTTTCGCCCGATGTTCCTTGCCCGGCTGTCTATTGCCGTTTTGGCATAATCCGCAACGTCAAAAGGCCCCCTGTCTTCACTGATTAAGGTTTTCAAAGGCAAATACCGCACATCCCCGGTTTCAATCACCAGATAATTTTTATTCCGCGAAAACTCCATCCCCTCAATGGCCGTCGGCTGTTTCAGCAGCCGGACATCCCGGGTATCCGCACAGACATTTCCCTCCAGAAACAGGGCCGGATGCCGGATATAACGGTAAACAATGGCCGACCTATACCAGCCAACCACCTGGTTTTCATAAATAAACACCACCGGAATCCCTTCAATATGGCCGCTCCGCACCGTCGCCTCATAAAAATCTTCCAGTTCGGCTCCCACCGCGTCTTCCTTCTCCCTGCTGCGGCTGAGCGCCCAGCAGTGCCCTGCATAGTCAAAAAACTCATTCATCCGAAGTGTTGCCCAATTATCGATTTTTACTGCAAGAATGGCCATTTTTAAGTCTCCTCCCAAGAATCTGATATGTTCATATTATAGAACATTTTATAGGTTTATTCAATGAAAAGCCTTTACTTCCTATGGAATTTCGGCTACAATATGGAGTGGAAATTATAAAAGAAAGGTGGATTTATCATGGCAAATCCTATTGTTACAATTACTATGGAAAACGGCGATGTGATGAAGGCTGAACTTTATCCGGAAATCGCTCCGAATACAGTAAACAACTTTATCTCCCTCGTACAGAAAGGCTTCTATAACGGTCTTATTTTTCACCGTGTCATTAAAGGCTTCATGATTCAGGGCGGATGCCCGGACGGAACTGGTATGGGCGGCCCTGGCTACTCCATCCGCGGCGAATTTGCTCAGAATGGTTTTGCAAACAACCTGAAGCACGACCCGGGCGTATTATCCATGGCCCGCACAATGATGCCGAATTCCGCAGGCTCCCAGTTCTTCATTATGCACCAGGCTGCTCCGCACCTTGACGGCGCTTACGCTGCTTTTGGTAAAATTATCGAGGGAATGAATGTGGTTGACAAAATTGCCACTGTGGCAACAAACCGTATGGATGCTCCAAAAGTTCCTCAGAAAATCCAGTCTATGACTGTAGAACTTTTCGGCGAAACCTATCCGGAACCGGAAAAATGTTAAAAATGGTCAAAAGTTTTTTATAAAAAATACTTGATTATTTCTCAATTATTTGATAATATAAAAAAGTCGCAAACATAATAATGTAGCGAATGCAGTTGTGGCGGAATGGCAGACGCGCTAGATTCAGGTTCTAGTGAGGTAATACTCGTGTGGGTTCAACTCCCATCAACTGCATGAAAGCGTATTTACAGAATTTCTGTAAATACGCTCTTTTTTTATTTTCTGCAGTTTTTCTGATGAGCTTTTATCTTCTTCATTGCCCATTCATAATGGCTGGAAGTTGTGCTGACAAAATAGGAACCCAGGGTTGAACCTCCCACCCATGGATAGACACCTTTTGAGAATAACTCCTCATTAGAAAATGTCTCCGCCAAAGCCATCACATCCCGGTGAGATTTGGCAAGGAGTTTTTTGGCTTCCTCTAAAGTCGTACTCTGATGTTTTTCCCAAAACCCCATATTCATTGCGCCATAGGTCAGCCAATTGTAGGGCTCCGGCAGAAATGGTTTTGCCGCACCCTTTCCATTGGCCTCCGCCCATTGAAGCAAAAGCTGGTGCCACTCATACAAATGGACAAGAACATCCCGAAGGTTTTTATCCCGTTTCCAGTGGGCCTCCTTCTTTTTTACATCTGACTCAAAATCAAAAGGCTGCTCCAGTTCTTCTTTTGTCATTGACTGAATCACCATTTGAAGTTTTTCATACTTAATACTTGCCGCACTGATTAAATCTGTTTTTGTTGTTGGTCTTCCCATAACATTTCTCCTTTTTCTGTATTAACTACATTTTATCAAAGAAATGCTGACATCTCCTGTCATATTTTATTTTTCTCCAGAATTTCCCGGGCCCGTCCGGCTAAAATCTCTCTCAAATATTTGGGCCCTATCACTTCAACCTCCGCGCCAAATGAGAGCAGAAAGCCAATAAGCCATTCGTCCTCCGGCATTTCAGCGGACACCAGAAAATCTCCATTGCTTTGACGACAGATGTCCTCCGGTTCAAACTCATCATAAACTCGATAGGCCATCCTTTCTGAAAACCTCATCTGAATCTGCCGATATGCCGTTGTCGGAGGCTCCCCCACATAAATTGCTGACGCGGGAGGTGCAGAAAAATCACAGAATTCAAAAGTCTTCTCCGTCACTTCTAACTCCACAATCCGATTCAGTTTAAAAAGGCGAAGATTCTGCTTTTCCATACAAAATGCTTTGAGATACCATGCCCTCGACTTATAGAGCAGCTTTAGGGGCTGAACCCGGCGGACACTTTGCTCCCCCAAGGAATTCATATAAATTATCCGTACTATCCGGCGGTCAATGACCGCCTGTTTCAACATTCCAAATATCTCGTTATCCCGGCCCTTATCTCCCCAACGGGAAAAATCCACTTCGCACCAATTCTGCTCCTTCGTCTTAAAAATAGCTGACAGTTTTGAAAAAAGTATCTCTCTTTCACGGACATCATCCACAACCGACATAGTTTGAAGCCCATCCAATATTTTCTGTTTTTCCTCCTCGGACAAAACAACCCTGTCCATCACAAAATCCGGCAGTAAATATAGTCCGCCTTTCCGGCCCTTTTCCGCGTATATCGGGATTCCCGCCCCACTCAGCGCATCCGCATCCCGATAAATCGTCCGAACCGATACCTCAAACTTTTCTGCCAGTTCCGCTGCCGTAGCATGACCTCTTTCAAGGAGGTAATACACTATTTTAAACAATCGACTTTCCTGCAAGCTCTTTCCTCCTCACGGCGCTCGATGCATACTACTTATCTCTTCCGCCTTTTATCCGGCCGCTTCCTTTCCGGCCTCCGGCTTGGGTAGGCCGGCCTGTCAATAAGTTCTTCCAATGCTTCCAACTGGTCCATCTCTTTTTCAAGCAGCTTCTCGCGCCGACGGTTCCGCTCCCGGCGTTTTGCCAGCATTTCTCTCCGGCGTTTGCGTTTTAAATTCTGCTCAATCCGATGGAAAATCAGAAATACTACAAGAATCGCCGCCACCGTAGCCACCACGATAATCACTGCTTTAACAACAGGGAAAGGTATTTTCGTAAAAATGACTTTCACCGTGTGGTCTGCCTGGACATTATTTAAGGAAAAGCTTCCAGCGTCTTCCGCCATCTCCTGAGGAACGCCGTCCAGCGTCAGCTCTGAGAGTTCATACCCCTCATCCGGCGTGAAATCAACTGAGCAATTTTCTCCCCGGAGAACCTGCAGCTTTGTTCCGCTGACCTGCCCGTTCTCACTTTCCACCGTAACATAATGATAATATGGCACTCTGGTTTTATAAAAACGAGCGACATGATTGGCATTTCCCGTATAAATGTTGACTACCGCCAAAAATTCCCCGGTTCCGATTTCACACAGGGATTCCGGCTCATCCGATATGCCTTCCTCCAGGCCGAAATCCAGGAGGGTTTCATTCACCATGCACCGCCCTTTTATGGAATAAACGCTGAAATAATCACCAATCCCCATATCCAAAGTCAGCGGAAATGTAATGATATAATCTCCGCTCACAATACAATCCTGGAAGTTGACGCCAACAGTCGAATCTTTAAATTCCCCTAAATCATCAACAACCTGAAAATTCCTGTCAAGAATTTTAAAGCTGTACCCCGCATCCACGTTGGTTTGAATGACATACTGATCCGTTTCCTCTATGTAATCAATGCCAAGAATATTATAGTCGTCGGCCACTTTAATTGTTCGTTTATATCCCAAAGTATCCGGGTCCATAACATAAAGGCAGCCTCTGTTCTCTTCAATGGTGTTCGTGTACAGGGAAACATAAATTTCATTTGTCCTGCGATTATAGGTCATGCCATTTCCATGCTCCCACTCCCGCTCCTGAACACGATTCGCCAGAGAATACTGCTCCACCGGATTCCCGTCAGCATCTTTATCATAACGATAATAAGCGGAAACGATATCGAATGTTTCCGCATTATCCGCCATATTCTCAATACAGATGATATAGTTATCCGTCACGCACATCGACTGGATAACCCCGCCGTGAAGCTCTTCCTCATGAACCAGTTCCCAACTCAGTCCGTCAAAAGCCTCCGGCCCCGCAATTTCTGCATAAGCTTCTATAGGTATAATAAACATCAGAAGAATCAAAATTCTTCCAAGCCAACGTCTTGCCCTCATTTACTTTCTCTACTTTCTCCCGTCGTATAATCAATCTCTATTCCCGGCTGTACATTAAATACATACACATTAAATCGTATATCATCACTGCCGACCGATTCCGCTTCCATCTGGACGCCGCTTGCAACCAGATTCGCCCCCTCAAAAACAGGCGTCACCCGGTACATCACCGTATCGCCGGTCCGCTCAATATACTCTGCCACTTCATTTTCCCAGGGCAACATTCCTTCCATATTCAGATAACGTGTGCCGGTAATCAGATTTTTTTCATTCGCATTTTCCCCGGTAAGCTGATAGCCAATCAAATGACAGCGATTATACAGATATTTTCCGTCAACACCGTCATACTTCACCGTCTGCCATCCGGAAGGTTTTACCGAGCCGATGGGCCCCCGCCGGCATAAGTTCCCGGCTGATTTTTGCCTCCGCGAACCCGCATCTTCCCAAAGCGTCCAACTCACTGTAATATTCATAAGCCGGACCGTTTTTATCTTCTTCGCTGAAAGACGGTTCATTTTCATTAACAATGACATACGGATGTCCATCATATTCAGGAATTTCTTCCAGACTTTCGACTTGCTGCGATGCCGCAAATACACTCGGATATAACCCCTGATAAGAGCCATATCCCGCCGCCAGCGCTCCGATCAGAGCAAGAATGGCGGCAATTTTACGAAATCCCGAAGGCATATTCTTTCCTCTTTTGGATTTTCTGCGCTTATTACTCATTTGTTGTCTCCAAAGCTTCTGTATCCTCTGCCACTGTTTCCACTGTGGCTGGCG
>URND01000033.1 GCA_900549105.1 uncultured Eubacteriales bacterium | reverse complement strand
AGTATAATCCTAACAGAATGACAACTAGCTGTTATCTTCCCGTTTTTTACTGTTTGGAGTCTTTCGACTCGTTCGTTTTTATTTCTCAAAGTAGTTACGCTGCCACTAAACTCGAGGATACCTCGTTAAGTGGACAGGTAACGACGTTCACACTAGATTCGTTCATCCGAACTCATCAAGTGTTCACAGTCAACTTTTCGGGATTGTTTTATTGTTTAATTGTCAATGTTCATCGTCTCCGGCTCTTTGCCGTCAACGTTTTATATTTTATCACCCTCATTCGACTTTGTCAACAAGTTTTTTGATTTATTTTTTTGAATCTTTCTTGTTTCGACTCGGTTTCCTGAGTGCTTTTATATACTATCATCTTCCAATGACTTTGTCAACAAGTTTTTTTAGTTTTTTTACAAAAAACAATAATTCAGATAATCCTACCGTTTTTTCCAATAATTGTGTCTAATTTGTCTTAATTATATCTATTTTGTTTCAACATGCGTGCAATCAGATGAACTTACTCACTAATTCTCTGAGGTTCGCCACGCCGATAAGTTCAATACCGCCTTTATCGATTCCTGCCGCATTTACCTTCGGGAGTATACATTTTTCAAAGCCAAGCTTTTTAGCCTCCTGAACACATTGAACCGCCATGCTGACGCCGCGCACTTCGCCGGACAAGCCGACTTCGCCAAATATTACTGTCTTTTCATCTATCGGCAAATCTTTATAGCTTGAGATAATTGCAGTAACCACAGCCAAATCCAATGCCGGGGCATTCAATTTCATCCCTCCGGCAATATTAATATAGGCATCCCAATTAGCCAGAGACAAGCCGAGCCGCTTTTCAATGACAGCCATTAAGAGATTTACCCGGTTATAATCCATTCCCGCAGCCGTTCTCCGGGGCATATTAAAATTGGTACGGCATACAAGGGCCTGAACCTCAACCATCACCGGCCGGGTCCCTTCCATCAGACAGGCCACAACTGAGCCAGACGCCCCCTCAGGACGTCCATCCAGAAGATACTGGGAAGGGTTCAAAACCTCCTTCAAACCGCTCTGCCCCATTTCAAACACACCAATCTCATTTGTAGAGCCAAAACGATTTTTGACACTGCGAAGTATCCGATAGGCGGCATGGCGCTCCCCTTCAAAATATAAAACCGTATCTACCATGTGTTCAAGCACTCTCGGTCCGGCCACAACGCCTTCCTTTGTCACATGGCCGACAATAAATACTGTAACTCCCAGGGTTTTGGCTATTTTCATAAAAACACCGGTAGATTCTCTGACCTGGCTGACGCTTCCCGGAGCGGAACTGACATCGCTTTTGCACATTGTCTGAATGGAATCAATAATAACCAGCTCCGGCTTAATCCGCTCGATGACCTCCTGAATGGCTTCCAGATCCGTTTCACACAGCATCATTAAATCCCCGGAATAATCTCCCAGTCTGTCCGCCCGTATCTTTATCTGCTGCAGAGACTCCTCCCCTGAAATATACAGCACTTTATGATTCTTTGAAACCAAAAGCAAGCACATCTGAAGCAATAATGTGGACTTTCCAATTCCCGGGTCCCCGCCGACCAGCACCATTGAGCCGGATACGATACCGCCGCCGAGAACCCTGTCAAATTCCTGAATTTCTGTAGATATCCGACAATTATTCTCTCTGCTCACTTTTGAGAGCAGTGTTGGTTCCTCCCGCCGTGCTGCTGTTAATCTTCGATGGGAACTGCCCGATGCAATGACCGGCTCCTCCACAAATGTATTCCACTCTCTGCATCCCGGACACTGGCCCATCCATTTGGCCGACTCGTATCCGCAGGACTGACAATAAAAGACTGTTTTTCCTTTCGCCATAACGCTTCCCTTTCCATAAAAAATGAGCTGTCACCACGGTAACAGCCCATTTGATATTTCAGTTACATCTTCTTTACGACAACTGTCTGAGGTTTACCACTGAACTCAACACTGATGACCAGTTTGCCGCCAAGGTTTGTTTTCATAATTCCCATATGGAAACCATCAATCATCACTTCGTATTCATTCTCTGCTTCCAATTCCAAAGTAAGCTGAGCCTGTTCTTCACCTTCCACCTGGAACTCTATCTCTTTATCCGTCACTTTCATATGATGTACGGTTGTACCCGGTACAGACTCATAAATAAAAGATTCATTTTTTTCCAGTTTCGTAATCTCCTTAAAAGTTTTTACTTTATAGCTATCTCCCTGAAACTCAAACCCGGATACTTTGGATTTCTGTTCTAAAGTATAATCACCAAAACTTAATGTTCCGTCCGATTCTGCCTGAATCAATTCACTAATTACTGCCATGGTATTTTATCCTCCTAAAATAGAACACTGCTTTATCTAACAGTATGTCTTTGCCTCATCAACAAGACCGAAAAATCTCATCAACTTATGCTCATTATATCTTATTTTTCTGATTTATGCCAGAACATTTGACGAGTTTATAGAAATTTTAATCTCTTTACCTGTGAGTGTCAGCCGAACCTGATTTCCCCGATGAATTTTTCCGCTGAGAATCTCTTCCGCCAAAAGGTCCTCAACCTTATTCTGAATAGCTCTTCGGAGAGGTCTGGCGCCATATACCGGGTCAAAGCCGGCCTCGGACAGCATGCGGAGTACCCCATCGGAAGCGTGAAGTTCAATTCCCATCTGCTCCCGCGCCCTGTCCGAAATCTCATTCATCATAATTCCCACAATCTTTCGGATATGCTCCTGAGTCAGAGAATGGAAAACAATAATGTCATCAATTCGATTCAGAAATTCCGGCTTGAAAATATGTTTCACTTCCTCCATAACCGCCGTTTTCATCCGGGTATAATCGGCTTTTTCATCATTATCTGACAGAAAGCCCAGCTTTTTCGGAGCAATAATGCTCGATGCCCCCGCGTTGGAGGTCATAATAATCACTGTATTTTTAAAGTCTACCCGCCGCCCCTGGGAATCGGTGATATGTCCGTCATCCAAAACCTGGAGGAGAATATTGAACACATCGGGATGGGCCTTCTCAATTTCATCAAAAAGCAAAATCGAATATGGATTCCGGCGCACTTTTTCACTGAGCTGTCCGCCTTCATCATAGCCCACATATCCCGGCGGTGAACCAATCAACTTGGATACGCTGTGCTTTTCCATATATTCGGACATATCCATCCGGATAATATTATTCTCCGAACCAAACATGGCCTCCGCCAGGGCTTTGGATAATTCAGTCTTTCCAACCCCCGTAGGCCCGAGGAAAAGGAATGAACCAATCGGGCGTTTCGGGTCCTTCAAGCCGACACGTCCCCGCCGAATGGCCTTTGCCACGGCAGTGACCGCTTCATCCTGACCGACAACTCTGCGGTGCAGGGTGGATTCCAGGCGCATCAGCCGCTCCGATTCCTTTTCTTCCAACTGTTTTACCGGAATTTTTGTCCAACTGGATACCACATCTGCAATATCGCGTTCCGACACAGTAACCCTCCGCTTGTTTCGCCGCTCCACATTGCGCTGTGCCGAGGCAATCTCTGCGGAAAGCAATTTCTGGTCTTTACCGATTTCGGATGCCAATATCATATCTCCTGCGATAATAGCTTCCTCTTTCTTTTCATCCAACTCAGACATCTGTTTTGTCAGCTTCTGAAGCTCACCCGTCAGACTCATTGAGGCCAATTTTACCTTGGCCGACGCTTCATCAATAAGGTCTATGGCCTTATCCGGCAGAAAACGGTCGTTAATATAACGCACAGACATCTTTACCGCCGCCTCAATGGCCTCATCGGATATATCAACCTGATGATGTTTCTCATAGGCCGGGCGTAAGCCCTTTAGGATTTCTATGCTCTCTGCTTCTCCCGGTTCATTCGTCATAACCGGCTGGAAACGGCGTTCCAATGCCGCATCTTTCTCGATATATTTTCGGTATTCTTCAATAGTTGTGGCGCCAATAACCTGAATCTCACCTCTTGCTAAAGATGGTTTCAATATATTTGAAGCATCCAGGGCTCCTTCTGCGCCTCCGGCCCCGATAATTGTATGAATTTCATCGATAAAGAGCAGCACCTGGCCGTCATTTTTCACTTCAGCAATCAAACGCTTAATTCGCTCTTCAAATTCTCCCCGATATTTAGAACCGGCCACCATGCCGGACAAATCCAACGTCATCAGCCGTTTATCCCGAATCGTATCCGGGACAGCCCCTTCGGCAATCCGTGCTGCAAGACCTTCAACAACCGCTGTCTTTCCCACACCGGGTTCTCCAATCAGGCAGGGATTGTTTTTTGTCCGCCGGCTCAGAATCTGAACAACACGCTGTATCTCCTGCTCTCTTCCAATCACCGGGTCCAGCCGGCCTTCTCTGGCCATCTGGGTCAAATCCATGCTGTATGCTTCCAGGGCGGAATTTTTTTCTTTTGGTCCGCCCTTTTTCTCGGACAGCAGGGCTTTTGCTTCCGCCCCGTTTATCCCCATCGCTGCCAGCAGTTCGGAATATACCTTCTGTATACTTACGCCAAGGGTGTTTATCAGGCGCAGCGCTATACAATCCTTTTCTTTCAGCAAGGCAATCAGAAGGTGCTCCGTTCCAATCTGCTTTTGATTGAACCGAGCCGCCTCTCTGCTGCTGCACTCCAATACCCGCCGGGCCCTCGGTGTATAATCTGTCACCTCTCCGGCAACCACATCTCCGTCATTTATCAATTGTTTGATAAGACGCAGCATCTGCTCTTCTGTGATATCATTCTGAATCAGTATTTTTGACGCAAGTCCATCCGCCGAACGTATCATCCCCAGCATCAAATGTTCGGTTCCAACATAACTGTGATGCAGTTCTTCCGCTATATCTCTGGCAAATGTCACTGCCCTTTCCGCCTGTCTTGTCAAACGATACTGCATAATCAACCTCCTGTTTGTCTATCGCCGAATCCGGTGCTCGCCCGATACTTTCGGCAAATCAAGTCTCATCATATTCTCTCCTGCCTCTGCAGGTAAAAGAATCATAAATATCGTCCACCATATCGTGAACCTCTTCGCGGCCGATGTTTTTACAGATTGCTTCGGCCAGCACGGACTGGAGCATCGCCATAATCTGGCGTGAAGCCAGCACCTGGTCATAATCAATGGCAATCACCGCTCCTTTTCTGCGGTCCAGCTTAATATAGCCCTCCTGTCTTAAAACCGAATAGGCTTTATTTACCGTGTGCATATTAATTCCAATATTATCCGCCAGTTGACGCACCGAAGGCAAAGAATCCCCGACCGTCAACTGGGATGTGGCAATACCCATGACAATCTGATTACGAAGCTGGATATATATCGCTTCATCACTGTTAAAATCAATTTTAATAATCATCTCATCACCTGAATTCTATCATTTGAATCGTTACATCTGTTATATATATAATATAACAAGTTTCAGGCAATGTCAATCCTTATAAAAAGTCAATCATTTCTTTCAGCGAATCGAACACGGCATCCGGCTTCACATCCGACTTTTCAATATCTTCTTTTTGAGTTTCTCCGCTGAGAACAAGAATTCCGGCAGCGCCGTTATTGACCCCGGTCGCCACATCCGTATAAAGCCTGTCGCCGACAAAAGCTATTTCTTCTTTTTTATATCCGGTTTTACGCAAAACCATATCCACGGTTTCCCCGCAGGGTTTCCCAAGATATCTCGGCTGCACACCGGTGGAAAGGGAAATGGCCGCGCACATTGCTCCGCAGTCCGGGATGAATCCATTCTCTGTCGGACAATTGATATCCTTATGGGTTGCAAGGAAAATAGCTCCATCCCGAATATAAGTACAAACCCTTTCCAACTTTTCATAAGTCAGCGTCATATCAAAGCCCACGACCACAATATCCGGTTGTTCCTGCACCAGGCAGATTCCCGCCGATTGAAAAAGCGCCTCCAACGCCGGTGTGCCGGCCAGATAAACCTTTTTATCCGAATAATTGGCCTTTAAAAATTCAACGGTGACATCCCCGGAAGTCATTATATCCTTTTCCGTGGCCGGATAGCCCATCCGCCTTAGTTTTTCCACATACATTGCTCCGTTTTTTGATGAGTTATTCGTAAAAAAAACGAAATCTCTTCCGGTCTCCCGGACACGCTGAATAAATTCCAAAGCGCCGTCAATTCGATGATCTCCAAGATAAAATGTGCCGTCCATATCCAATACAAATAATTTTATCCGTTCAAAAAGTTCTTTCACAAAACTTTCCTCCTCTTTTGAATAGCCCTATTCGGCTGCCGCCATCCAAATTCATTCTTAAAAAAAGAGCCGATAAGTTTACCGACTCTTTTTCTTATACCCATTCGGGCATCCCCTATGTCAGATGCTTCGCATGGGCGCGCTTCGTCAAGCTTCGCGCGATAAAGTACCTTTATTCTACACGAAGTTTTATACTTCATCAATAGCTTTTCCAATATCATGGCGCATGTATTTATTGTCAAATCCTACCCATTCGGTGGCTTTATAGGCATTGGCCCGGGCTTCTTTTAAGTCGGCGCCTTTTGCCGTCACCCCGAGAACACGGCCGCCGTTTGTGACAATGCCTGCATCTGTCCGTTTTGTTCCCGCATGGAAGCAGTAGTATCCTTCATGTTCTTTAAAAGTATCCAAACCGTCAATAACAAACCCTTTGTCATATTTGACCGGATAGCCGTCGGAAGCCAAAACAACGCAGACCGCCGCATTGTCTTCGAATTCCAACTGGATTTCATCCAGCCTGCCGTCGATACATGCCTCAAAGACATCCACAATATCTGTCTTCATTCTCGGCAGTACAACCTGGGCTTCCGGGTCGCCAAAACGGGCGTTATACTCAAGAACCTTAGGGCCATCCTCCGTCAGCATTAAACCGACAAAGAGAATACCGACAAAATCCCGTCCTTCTGCTTTCATGGCTGCCATTGTTGGCTTATAAATTTTTTCCTCACAAAAAGCGGCAATTTCCGGTGTATAGAAGGGACTTGGAGAGAAAGTTCCCATTCCGCCGGTATTCAGACCCTGGTCGCCATCTTTTGCCCGCTTATGATCCTGGGCAGATGTCATCGGCGCCACATGGGTGCCATCGCAGAAGCAAAGCACAGAAACTTCCCGGCCTGTCATAAACTCTTCAATAACCATGCGGTTTCCGGCGGAGCCAAACTGCTTATCTTCCATAATGGTCTTTACGCCCTCTCTGGCTTCTTCCAGTGTATTGCAGATTAAAACGCCTTTTCCGAGCGCCAGGCCGTCAGCTTTCAGCACAATCGGCATTTTTGCCGTTTCCAGATATTCCAGGGCCTTCTGCGGATTGTCAAAATTCTCATAAGCTGCCGTCGGAATATGATATTTTTTCATCAAATCCTTTGAAAAAGCTTTTGAGCCTTCAATCATAGCCGCAAGCTGTCTCGGTCCAAACACCCGAAGTCCCTTTTCTTCAAAGGCATTGACAATGCCGCCAACCAGCGGGTCATCCATTCCGACAACAGTTAAATCAATTTTCTTTTCTTCCGCAAACCGAGTCAGCTTATCAAACTCCATAGCTCCGATATCTACACATTCAGCATATTCCTCAATTCCTGCATTTCCCGGTGCACAGTAAATCTTTTCAACCCGTTTGCTCTGAGCCACTTTCCACGCAATAGCATGTTCTCTGCCGCCGCTTCCTACAATCAGAACTTTCATGCTGTTTCCTCCTCTATGATGACATGTCCGTCTTCAACCTTAACTTTACCTGCTGCAATCAAATCAATCGCCTTCGGCATAATCTGCCACTCGGCCTGCTCCATAATCCGACGCTGTAAAATCTCCGGAGTATCTCCGCTCTTTACTTCCACAGCCTTCTGCAAAATAATCGGGCCCGTATCCGTTCCCTCATCCACAAAATGTACTGTTGCACCGCTCACTTTCACACCTCTGGCCAGAGCCGCTTCGTGGACACGCAGTCCATAATAACCGGTGCCGCAGAAAGACGGAATGAGGGACGGATGCACATTGATAATCCGATTTCTGAAATTTTGTATCATTTCCGGCGGGATAACGACCATAAATCCGGCCAGAACAATCAAATCCACCTTTAAATCCATCAATGTCTTTAAAAGAGTCTGATTAAATATTTCTCTGCTCTCAAAATCCTTCGGCGATATGCACATAAAAGGAATATGATGTTTTTCAGCTCTCTGGAGCGCTTTTGCATTTTTATTATTGGAAATAACCATGGCAATTTCCGTATTCTTTATCGTTCCATCTTCAATTCGGTCAATAATGGCCTGAAGATTCGTTCCGCCGCCGGATACAAGTACCGCAATTTTTAACATAATGTCACACCTGTTTCACCTTCCACTGTTTCACCAATCACATAGGCTGTCTCACCGGCCTCAGCGAGCAGCGTCAGCGCTTTATCTTTATCCGCAGGATCCACGGCAATCACCATGCCGATACCCATATTGTATGTGTTATACATCACTTTTTCTTCAACATCGCCTTTTTCAGCCATCAGTTTGAAAATAGCCGGCACTTCATAAGAATCTTTATGTACAACCGCCCGTACGCCTTCCGGAAGCATTCTCGGAATATTTTCATAGAAACCGCCGCCGGTAATATGGCTGCAGGCTTTTACTTTCACACCGCCGTTTTTCAGGCTCTTTAATGCCTTTACATAAATTTTTGTCGGAGCAAGAAGGGCTTCGCCGAGAGTTTTTCCGAGACAGTCATAATAAGTATTCAATGATTCCTCTGTCATTTCAAAAATCTTACGAACAAGGGAAAAACCATTACTGTGAACACCGGAGGATGCAATACCGATCAATGTCTCTCCGCCCTTTAATTCTTTGCCTGTAATCAAGTCTTTTTTGTCAACAATACCTACGGCAAATCCGGCAAGGTCATATTCATCTTCCGGATAGAAGCCCGGCATCTCTGCCGTCTCGCCGCCAATCAATGCCGCCTCGGACTGAACACAGCCTTCAGCCACACCGCTGACAATCGTTGCAATTTTTTCCGGATAGTTCTTACCGCAGGCAATATAATCCAGGAAAAATAATGGTTCACCGCCGGCGCAGGCGATATCGTTCACACACATAGCCACACAGTCAATGCCAATCGTGTCATGCTTATCCATAATAAAGGCAAGTTTTAACTTTGTGCCGACACCATCTGTTCCTGAGACCAGGGTCGGCTCTTCCATATTTTTAAACTTATCCAGGGCAAAGGCGCCTGAAAATCCGCCGATATCTGTCAGCACTTCCGGCCGCATGGTTTTCTGCACAAATTTTTTCATCAATTTAACAGATTCGTATCCCGCTTCAATATCAACACCTGCATTTTTGTAATCCATAATTCATCCTCCTATTTATTTCACCGGATATACACCGGTAAAGCATGCCATACATAATGTATCTTCTGTACCTCTGCAGGCTTCCTTCAATCCCTCAACGGATAGGAAAGCCAGCGAATCAGCGCCAATCATATCCTTAATCTGCTCTCTTGTCTGATGACTGGAAATCAAAGAAGTCCTGTCCAGTTCATTGCCGCCAAAATAACATTCATACTTTACTTCCGGAGCAGCAATCCGTATGTGAACTTCCTTTGCTCCCGCATCCCGAAGCAAATCCACCAACAGCCGCCCTGTTGTCCCGCGAACCATGGAATCGTCCACAACCACAACTCGCTTTCCCCGGACACGGCTTTTAATCACCGACAGCTTCATCGTCACTCCGCGGCGAATCATATCTTCCGTCGGCTGAACAAATTTATTGCAGTGGAATTTATTTTTTATAAAAGCATCCTCCAGAGGGAGCTTTAATTCTTTCGCATACCCGGATGCCGCAGCAAGACCCGAATTTGGCACCCAGACAATCACGTCTGCATCGGCCGGGGCCTCCCGCGCAAGAATCCGTCCCATAGCCTCCCGCGCCTCAAAAACCTCCACATTCTGAAGCACACTGTCCGGCCTGGAGTGATAAATATATTCATAGGCACACAATGCCTTTTTCTCTTCATGAATCCGCTGGAAAGATTTAATGCCATCCTGGTTAATCGTCACAATCTCCCCCGGCATAACCTCCCGGATGACTTCGACATCCAGTTCATTATAAATACATGTTTCCGATGAAAAATAAAGGGAATTTCTCTTTTTTCCAAGTACCAGAGGTTTGATTCCCAGCGGGTCCCTGACACCGATAATCTTTCGCGGCGTCATCACCAGCAGGGTATAAGCGCCGTGAAGTTTCGGCATAACATCGGCAATCGCTTCCTCAATGGTCTCAAAACGGTTGCGCGCCCTGGAAATAAGTACAGAAATAATCTCTGCATCATCGGATGTCTGAAAAACTGCGCCCTGGAGTTCCAACTCCTTTATCAAATCTTCTGTATTTAACAGCCCGCCGTTTAAAGCCAGGGCCATCTGGCCGCTGGTATATCGAATGACAATGGGCTGGGCATATTCGCGGACATCACTGCGCTTTGAATACAGCACATGTCCGATTCCGGCATGCCCCTCCATACGGCTTAGAAGATTTTCATCAAAAATATCAATCACCATACCGTCTTCTTTTTTATATTTAAACTGGCCGTTCTGATTGATACAAATCCCCGACGCATCCATTCCCCGATGCTGCATGGAAAAGAGTCCATAATAAATTGACGCTGCGGTGCTGAAGGCATCGATATTATTGTTGTACATTGCAAATAATCCGCTGCGGCTCATAAAACTCCCTCCCATTACATCTGTTTCAGATATTCTTCATATTTAATATTCTCTAATTTTTCTGCCTTTTTAAGAACTGTCTGATTCAATCCTTCCGCATAATCTTTTAAACGACCGGAAAGTTCAGCATCCGTTGTCGCCAAAATCTTTGCCGCCAAAAGGCCCGCATTCTGGGCTCCGTTAATTGCCACAGTTGCTACCGGAATTCCCGGAGGCATCTGAACAATAGAATACAGGGAATCCACACCGCCAAGAGCCTTTGTCTGCACCGGCACGCCAATCACCGGAAGAACCGTCATGGCCGCAGTCATCCCCGGAAGGTGGGCAGCGCCGCCGGCCCCGGCAATAATGACTTTGATTCCTCTCTCTTCTGCTGTTTTTGCATATTCGCATAAACGGTCCGGCGTCCGATGGGCCGACACGATGGTCAGCTCATAGGCAACCTTCAGCTCATCCAGTATCTCCGCCGCTTTAGACATCACCGGCAGATCTGAATCGCTTCCCATAATAATTCCGACTTTTATGTCCATGGTACTTTCCTCCTGTTTTTAAAATGATATTTTTGAATGGGCCAGACGGGCCTTCGAAAGCGCCTCTTCCACTGTCGGCGCTGTCACCGTAATATGACCCATCTTCCGGCCTTTAGATACTTTTTCCTTACCATAAATATGTACTTTGACTTCGCCAATCGCATAGGCTTCTTCCAGCCCCTTAACCTCCGCCTTATCCACAGAGTATTGACCGATAATGTTTTTCATAACTGTCGGCCGGAGAAGTTCCGTACTTCCCAAAGGCAGTCCGAGAATTCCCCGGATATGATTTTCATACTGGGAAGTCACACAGCCTTCGATGGTATAATGGCCTGAATTATGAGGTCTCGGCGCCAGCTCATTGACAAGCACCCGGCCGTCCCCCGTTACAAACAATTCGATACAAAGCATCCCGCAGGCATTGAACGCCTGGACAGCCTCTCTGGCAATATCCATCGCCTTTTTTGTACATTCATCACTGATATTTGCCGGAACTGTCGTTTCATCCAGAATACTGTCTTTATGAACATTTTCCGCTACCGGGAAAACCTTAATATCTCCATTGACACTGCGGCAGACAAGAACAGACACTTCTTTCTCAAAAGGGCAGAAGGCTTCGACCATCAGCGGCAGACTTCCCGCACCCAATGCCTCAAAGGCGCTTTCAACATCCGCCTCCGTGTCTACCGGTGCATTTCCCTTGCCGTCATAACCGCCGGTACAGGTTTTTAACATCATCGGATAGCCAAAAACTTTTCCTGCCTCCCGGATATCCTCCGGCGTTTCCACCTTCTTAAAATCCGGCACAGGCAGGCCGTGCTTTTTAAGCCACTCCTTCTGATGATATTTATTTTGAATGTGGAGCAGCGTCTCGCTGGACGGATAGACTTTATGCCCTTCCGCCTCCAGTTCCTGCAATGCCTCTGCATTAATATGTTCAAATTCATAGGTTACCACATCTACTCTTTCAGCCAGCTCATGGAAGGCCCTGACGTCATCAAATTCCGCCACAATATGCTCATCCGCAATGCTGTCCGCCGGACACTTTGGTGTCGGATCCAGAATAACAAAATAAGTATCCAGACGTTTTGCGTCTAAAATCATCATCTTTCCAAGCTGGCCGCCGCCAATAATTCCTATTCGATACATACTCTACAGCCTCCTAAACTATTTTCATTGTACCCGTCCGGCTTTTATCCGTCAATGTATTTATACTTATCAATACTTATTATTAAAAGGGATATTTAAATCCTCTGTACCCTCTAAAACAAACCGTCCATCCCGAATAATCGGAAACATATTTTCATTCTTATCCACTGCGAATATCTCTTCGATTTCATCATAAGGGATGGTAATATCCGTATGACAGTTAAAGTAAGCCTGAAATCCTTCTTCACCTCTGCGGGCGGAAATTTCATTTTCCCTGGCAATGATTTCCTTGCCGTCCGGGTTAAATACCGCATGGTCCTCAGCCCTTGAATAACAGGTATCGCCGATGGCAAAATGAGGTCCCATCTTTTCTACAATGAGAATCGGCAGCCGCCCGGTGATATCATATTTCTGCGCCGCCGCATAAGCCGTCGTATTCGTTCCAATGGCAAACTCTCCGAGAGGCAGACTTTCCCGTCCGGCCAAAAGATAATCTTTAATAAGACGCCGGTTGCTCTCCCCATCCTCCGAATTGCCGCAGTCATAGCTCACAATCCGGCCGCCGGCAAACCGAAGCATCAAATCTTTAAAATGAATTCCATTCAGATAAACACTGGTGGCATGGAGCAGCCCTTCCGTTCCCTCCAGCATAGGGCTTGTAAATACTTCGCCGACAGGAATATTCACATCCGCACAGCAGTTTTCAAAATTGGTTTCCTTTTCAGGATTTTTCAGCGGATGGAGCCGAACCTTCATCACTGTTTTATTCGGCGCTTTCCCGCGAATATAAACATATTCTCCCGAATCCAGAGCATCGATAATCTTCTGCTGAATTTCACGATAGATGTCATTATTCAGCGTATTCACTTTCACAATTTCATCAAATATTGCCTCATAATCCGGGCCGATATCCGGTGTCGGAAAGGCTATGATCGTATAACTGATTTCCGAGCTTTTCATGTATTGTTCCGCCAGCCCGGCCTGAAGATTTGAAAATTCAACTTCCAGCTTCTGCTGTTTTCCGCTGAGCCGACAGGCATTTTCTTTCATCACCGGGGTAAAGGGACTTTCCCCAAAGGTTTCGAAGCATGCCGGGCCTGCATTGGCCGAAATCCACTCTCTGCACGCCTCATAAGCTTTTTTCAGCGCCGCCAGATGGCGGTTCGCCATAGCCCTGTCATAATAAAGGGCCTTATCCTTGCAATGGTCAAAATCGAACTGGGGATTGACGCTCTTTCCCTGATACCCTACCCGCACCTGCCGGCGGTTCAGAATCGTGGTCGATGCGGGGAAAAAGACCGGTTCCAGCCCATGTTTTCGAAATTTTTCCACGGCGCTGCGAAGCACCCGTTCAAAGCCGATACTTCCCCGGACAGTGACATATTTTTTATTTTCCAAAGATATCCGATTGATTTCAAATCCCCGGATATAGCCTTCCACAAAGGTATCCGCCATGGCGTCAATATCCGCCTGGGAAAGCCGGTTCATATGTTTTGCAGTACCGAGTTCCGTTTCCGATATGTAATCGCCGAAGCGGTACAGATATCTCAAATCGGACAAATCTTCCGTCACAATAATGGATTTGACCAGCGAAAAATCAGGCACCTGCTGCTCCTGAATCCGCCAGGACACCATTTCTTCACTATAATCACTGACATACCAGTAGACAGCCCTGGCGATGGCCTCAGCAGTTGGTCTTTCCCCTTCTTCTTCCCCATAGACAAAGGCTGTATAAATTTCCACAAATAGTTCCCATAAAATAACGATTGCTTCCAAATGTCCCATCATCCATTGGGAGAAGGATTGATAAATTTCACTGGCTAAAAAGGACAGCAGCCGCCCGTATTCAGCTCCAAAAATCTCGGCAGCCCTGTCCGGATTGGCATAGCTTTCCTCATAGCCCCGGCGCAGCGGAGCATACATTTTCTCATAAAAATCCTGCCATTCCTCTAAAGACCACTCGTTAAATTCGTGGGATGTCTGCCATATTTTGAAATCATCCAACGCCGTCATCCATTCAGCTAAAAGGTTGAAATAATCCATCCACGGGAGTTCATCCGGCACAGCCGTCCCATCCTGTTTTTTCTGTTCAAGTTCTCCGCCAATCTCCCGAATCCGTGCCGCAGCAAGGGAATACCGCTCCATTAAAAATGTTTCTTCTGTCACCCTTTTCACTCTCCGTTCCTATAAAATAACCTTCAAAATGCCTATCAGAAAAATGCCGCCATGCAGTACCGCCGAAATCATGCATACCCGATGTCCGGCATGGAGATATTTCCCGGCCACATCTGTTCTGGAACGGTCCCTGGAGGTAATCAGCACCCCGACAATACTTCCAATCATTGTCACATAGGGAATCAGACAGATGGTTCCGCCCATTTGTCCATTTTTATAAATACCAAATCCGATAAAAGATGCCAGCACGCAAAGTGAAACAATCCCCGCCGCAAGGGCATAAATCCCCGATTTTGTCCGGCGTTTCCCAACCTTCGTAAAACTATATACTTTATTTGACAAACCAACGCCTCCTTACCCGGTTCATCAGCCAAAAAACAGCGTAGCCAATGATACCGCCGCACGTATTTAAAATCAGATCATCCACATCAAAGGAACCCACTCTGAAAATCAACTGGATACACTCAATAAATAAGCTTAATAAAAATGTCATGCTGAAAACACGGAAAAAGTTTCGATTCTTTCTGCGGACAATCGGCACCATAACGCCAAAAGGAATAAAAGCCAGAACATTGCCGAATAAATTCAGTATAAAAGCTTTTACTCCCACTAATTCTCTATATGTATAAAACCGCATAATCTCTTTAAAAGGTACAAGATTATAGCGATATGTATTCTGCGCATCTGTCCGGCCTTCGCTGAAAAAACAGACATAGGCCAGCACCATCAGATAAATTATCAGAAACACCACCGTGCCCCATTGAATTTTTTTCATTCCACACCTTCTATATCTATAAACTTTAAAGCGAAAGAAAAGGACTTGTATGCGTCCTTTTCCTTTCGCTTTTGCTCTCAAACATCAACTTCTAGAAAAGCAGATGATTTTTAGCATTCAGTAACCGCCCGCCGCAGACAATGGATATAACGCCCACTGTCAGGCCGACTGCGATACACACAACACCCATTGCGATATTTGCACCGCCGATACGTCCCATCAATTTGTAAATCTTTTCATCCATAGAGCTTCCTCCTCTATTTGACACCGTACTGTGCATAATAAGCGTCAATTGCTTCTTTTAATGTGTCATCAATGATGACTTTGCCGTTACACGGTTTATTATACAGATATTCCACAACTTCGGCCATTGACACAATGGCGCTTGTCTCAAATCCATATAAATCCTTAATTTCATCCAGGGCGCTCTTTTCACCGCCTTTTCCGACTTCCATACGGTTCAGAGACACTATCAGCCCTTTAATCTCCACATCCGCCTGGGCTTTAATAATCGGGAATGTCTCCTCGATGGATTTTCCGGAGGTTGTGACATCCTCGATAATAACAATCCTGTCACCGTCTTTCAGCTTCGAGCCAAGGAGAATTCCCGTATCTCCATGGTCCTTCACCTCTTTACGGTTGGAGCAGTAACGGATATCTTTTCCGTACAGCTCGCTGATAGCCATCGTTGTGGCAACTCCCAGCGGAATTCCTTTATAAGCCGGCCCGAATAAAACATCAAACTCCAAACCATAGTTGTCATGAATCGCCTTTGCATAGTATTCTCCAAGACGGCGGAGCTGTGTGCCTGTCACATAGGCTCCCGCATTCATAAAAAACGGAGATTTTCTACCGCTCTTTAATGTAAATTCGCCGAATTTGAGCACATCGCTCTCAACCATGAATTCGATAAACTCTTTCTTATATTGTTCCATGACTGTTTCCTCCTCTATGCCTGACAATTATTTTACCTTTCCGATTAAATCTCTGATATCATCAACGCCCATTTGGCTCATATAAGTTTCAATTCCTGCCGCCACCTGCTCTGTGGCAAACGGATTATTAAAGTTGGCAGTTCCCACAGCCACAGCCGTAGCTCCGGCTAAAATAAATTCCATAGCGTCCTCTCCGGTCTGAATACCGCCCATACCGATAATCGGTATATTCACCGCATTCGCCACCTCATAAACCATGCGCACTGCCACCGGTTTAATCGCCGGGCCTGAAAGGCCTCCCGTTTTATTGGCCAGAGCAAAATCCTGCTTATAAATGTCGATTTTCATGCCAGTCAGCGTATTGATCAGCGATAAGACATCGGCTCCGCCGGCCTCCGCCGCCTTCGCCATTTCCCGAATATCGGTGACATTTGGGCTTAATTTCATAATTACCGGCTGTTTCGCCACTTTTTTTACAGCTTTCGTAATCTCCTCTACTGCCTTTGGATTCTGACCGAATGCAATACCGCCCTCCTTCACATTCGGGCAGGATATATTGATTTCCAGCAGGTCTACAGGTTCATCCCCAAGACGCTCCACAACTTCCAGATAATCTTCCGTCGTCTTTCCGCAGACATTGACTATAATTTTTGTATCAAACTGTTTTAAAAACGGAATATCCCTCTGAATCAGCACATCAATTCCCGGATTTTGAAGTCCGATGGCATTGAGCATACCGCTGGCTGTCTCCGCAATACGCGGCGTTGGATTGCCCGGCCACGGCACATTGGCCACACCCTTTGTGACAACCGCTCCCAGTTTGTTTAAATCTACAAATTCACCATATTCTGCGCCGGAACCAAAGGTGCCGGAACCTTCCATCACCGGGTTTTTAAGTTCCACTCCGGCAAGATTTACTTTTGTATTCATTACAGGTCCACCTCCCGCGCGTCAAAAACCGGCCCATCTTTACAAATCCGTTTATTGTGTACATGGGAATGTTCATCCACATCCTTTGACTGACAGACACAGGCCAGACAGGCCCCGATACCGCAGGCCATTTTTTCTTCCAGAGAAATCTGGGCTTCTATTCCCTTTTCCTCCGCATAAGCTTTCAAAGCCCGCAGCATTGGTGTCGGACCGCAGCTGTAAATAATATCGCCTTCGATACCCTCGCTGCGGACGGCATCCAGAACATTGCCCTTAATGCCGACACTGCCGTCCTCTGTTGCCACGACAACCCGTCCATAGCTTTCCAGTTCTTCTTTGAGAAATGTCCGGCTGTCTTTATATCCGAGAACAATCGTCTTTTCTGCCTTTTTTAATTCCTTTGCGAGCTGGAGCATCGGCGGAATACCGATACCTCCGGCCACAAGAATTGCTTTCTTATCACTTAATGTATAGCCATTGCCAAGCGGTCCCATAATTTTAATCGTATCCTCGGAAACCAGCTTTGAGAATTCCTCTGTTCCCTTGCCCACAACCCGGTAAACCAGGCGGATAGCCTTGGTCGCCTTTGCGATTTCACAAATGCTGATTGGCCGTGGAAGCATACGGCTTCCGTCTTTGCTGTAGACAGATATAAATTGGCCTGGTTTTGCAACTTTTGCCATCTCTCCCACATCCAGCCAAAGGCTGTAGATATCCGGCGCCAGTTGTTTCTGAGAAATGACTCTCACGATTTTACATTCTTTCTCCTGCATGTTTCGTCTATCTCCTATCTTAATCCTGCGCCCACCTGGATATCTTCAATCATATCCAGAACAGCCTGGCGTGATGCGTCCGCAAAGCCTTCCGGGCCAAATTTTTCATATTTCGGCTGTTTATACGCTGCGATAATACCCCGGGAGGAATTAACAATTGCTCCCAAACCATCTTCATTAAAATAATTGACAAGGTCTGAGCCCTTTGCTCCCTGAGCCCCGTATCCCGGCACAAGAATAAAATTCTTCTTCATAATCCCCCGAAGTACTTTACCCATCTCCGGATAGGTTGCTCCGACAACAGCGCCCACATAACTGTAACCACATTCGCCCATATGCTGGCTGCCCCACTCAACAACCTTTTCAGCAACCCACTCGTAAAGCGGCCGGCCGTCAATCAGACGGTCCTGGAACTCACCGCTGGAAGGATTGGATGTTTTTGTCAAAATAAACATTCCCTTTTTCTCCGGCACAGCCACATCGATAAAAGGCTGTACACTGTCCGTTCCCATATAAGGGTTGATCGTGATAAAATCTTCATTAAAGCCATACCAGGATTTGCTTCCCACCCGGGCTTTTCCCAGATGGCCCGTTGCATAGGCGCCGGAAGTCGAACCGATGTCGCCTCTTTTGATATCGCCTATTACAATCAAATCTTTTTCATGACAGTAATCCAATGTTTTCTTAAAAGCCATGATTCCCGGAATACCAAACTGCTCATACATGGCAATCTGAGGTTTTACCGCAGGAATCAAATCATAAACGGCGTCGATAATGGCCTTATTAAACTGCCAGATAGCCTCCGCAGCCCCTTCTAAAGTCTCACCCTGTTCCTCATAAGCCTTCTGCTTTACAAATTCAGGAACATAATCAAGCATCGGGTCTAATCCGACTTCAATCGGCGCCCCTGTCTTTTTTATTTTTTCCACCAGCTTATCAATCATGGTTTATCCTCCCGTTCATTCATACTCTAAGACAGTATATCATATTTAGGTTCTAATTAACAGGGTAATTTAACGTCTTCTCCTGCCCCGTTTCGCCCCTTTTCTCTCACCTTCCCTGCGGTAATTTCTGTCCGGCCAGCTTTTTTTCTTTTTAAATACTTCCGGAAATTTCGGCCGTTCCTCAATTTCCTTAAAGGTTTCTGCCGGAATCTCACGACTGAGGAAGGCGGCTGCCACATCCATAATCGTATAATCCTGAAATTCTTCTTCCATCATAAATTTCTCAATGGAATGGGCGTAAACATCCAGATTCCCCCGCTCCATAATTTTCAGTATATCCCTCATCGCCTGCCTGGTGCGAATTTGGGCAATATCGGCCGCCTTCGGAATCTTCATATATTTTATCTTTGCCCGGGTATAACTCATAATCTCCCGAAGCTTGTACATTTCTCTCCGGCCGACAAAAGAATAAGAAACGCCCTCTCTGTTGGCTCTTCCGGTACGGCCAATCCGGTGAACATAGTATTCCAAATCTTCCGGAAGGTCAAAATTAAAGACGGCTTCCACATTTTCAACGTCAATGCCTCTGGCAGCCACATCCGTCGCAATCAATATCTCCGCCCTTCCATTTTTAAAGGAGTCCATCACCCGGTCTCTCTGGGACTGTTTCATATCCCCATGAAGCCCTTCCGCCTGATAGCCTCTGGCAATCATCTCATGGGTCAGTTCATCCACCTGACGCTTTGTATTGCAAAAAACCATGGACAATTTATAATTATTCACATCAATAAGCCGGGCCAGCACATCAATTTTATTCTCCCGGCTTACTTCCAGATAATACTGCCGGATGGACGGTACCGTAATCTGTGATTTTGCAATCTGAATCTGCACCGGGTTTGTCAGATATTTTTTCGTAATTGCCAGAATCTCTCTGGACATGGTTGCCGAAAACAATACGGTCTGGCGTTCCTCCGGAACAGATTCCAAAATTGTATCGATATCCTCCCGAAAGCCCATATTCAGCATCTCGTCCGCTTCGTCCAAAACCATATACTGAAGTTCTCCCAGGCGAATCGTATGGCGCCGCATATGGTCCATCAGCCGCCCCGGCGTCGCCACGATAATCTGGGGCCTGCGTTTTAACGCCGTAATCTGGCGCTCGATATTCTGACCGCCGTAAATCGGAACAATCCGAATCGAATGTTTATATTTTGTAAGTTTCATCAGCTCATCGGTTGTCTGAATGACCAACTCCCGGGTCGGGCACAAAATAAGCGCCTGTACACTTCTGGCTGTTGAATTAATTCCCTCAATCAACGGAATACCAAAAGCGCAGGTTTTTCCTGTTCCTGTTGGCGCCTGGGATACCATATCCCGCCCGGCCATCATCGGACCGATACTCTGACTTTGTACCGGCGTTGCCTCCTCAAACCCCATGTCGCGGATAGCCCGCTTAATTTCTTCAGATACATTCAATGTTTCAAATAATATTTTTTCCATATTTTCCTCTTTCTAATTTTTATACAGGGACATTTACTTTCCTAGGGCATAATTTAAGGTGTAACGCCTCAATCATTCAATAGAGACTTTACACCTCTGTTTTATTGATTTCTGTTAATTTAAGGTTATATCCTCAACATTTATGCCCATTGAGGATAATTTGGCAATCGTGACTTTGATTTGATAATCCAATATCTTATTTTCATGATTACCATTTTCTTTTTTTATTTGCTGCAAAATTGAATACAAATCGATAAGATTATTAATCATCTCTTTATCACTTGGCATATAATCACTCACTTTCACCACACCCCCATAAGATTTCATATCTTTATTGTAGGGCTTTTTTGAATAGATGTAAAGCCTTTATTCAATTATCAAAGTCCGGTTTTGAATAATTGGTTTGAGCAAAACCTTTGATTTAACAAACAGAATGGCCTTTTAGACAGGATTATAATACCATATTCATGCGAAACATCTGACATACGGGATGCCCGGATGGGTATACCTTATCGCGCGAAGCTTGATAAACTGAAAAGGCAGGAAAAACCGTCCTGCCTTTCATTTTTCTTGTTTCTTTTTAGTTATTTTTCTTCTTTTAAAGCCTGTATGCCTCTCAGCATATGGCTTCGCATCACAGTTCTTGCAAAATCCGCATTTCTTTCACGCAAATACTGGACAATCATTCTGTGGTCAAGGATGGTTCCCTGGCGGACCTCCTCCAGATTAAATACATTTCTGGACTTGTCAATGGCATCAAATATGGTCGGTGCCAGCCTGTCCATAAAGCTGTTGTGGGCTGCCCTTGCAATGGACAGATGAAATCGTATCTCTTCTGTTCTGCGGTCCGGAATCCCCGCTTTTATCTTTTCCTCAACAAGCTGACCATAATAGGAGATTCTTTCCAACTCATGATTTGATGCGCGCAGGGCCGCAAGATATGCCGTTTCCGGTTCAATCATCAGGCGTATTTCATTTAATTCAAGAGCATCGATGCCGCTCTCATATCTTGTAAATTTGTTCTCTTTATTTTCGAGTACATCTTCGCAGACATAAGTTCCGCTTCCATGCCTGACATTCAGAACCCCCCGTTCTGACAGAATTTTAATGGCCTCCCGGAAAGTGGAACGGCTGACAAAAAGCTCCTTTGCGAAATCGCTTTCATTTAATATTTTTTCTCCCGGCATAAAACGGCCTTCAATAATAATCATCGACATGATGTCATCCGCTATACATTCCGTAAGAGATTTCATTCTACTCCTCAAGTGCCCTTTCCTGATAATTAAATGTGGACTTCATCAGTTTCTCTATGTCTATCAAATGACCAATCGTTTCCCCGGCTTTTAATTTATCCGATACATTTGTCTCTGTTTCCATCATCTGTTTTGTTTTTTGATAAACGTCTTCAAGGTCTTCATACGGAATAACCGCAATGCCATTGCCGTCAATCAAAATAACATCATATGTATTCACCTGAACACCGCCGCAGGATATCGGCACTTTAATGCTGCCATAACCACTAATCTGCCCCACATTGCAGCATGTTCCAATCGAATAGATTGGGAATTCCAGCTTTCGGATTTCTTCAATGTCTCTGCAGGCGCCCTCCATGATAGCCGCCGAAACCCCCTTATTGATTGCTGAAAGACAAAGATTTTCCCCCCAATAAGCCGAATTCAGATAGCCGTGACTGTCAACCACAATGATATCTCCCTTTTGAGCGTTTTCAATGGCGCAAATAACTGCCGATATGTCGCCGCCCACAGTTTTAGCTGTCAGCGCACATCCGGCCATCCGCACAGGTCTGCTCTCCGGACGGATTGTCGGATACATGCCGTTGACCCTCCCCATACAGTCGCAGGCTGCACATGTCACAGAATCAAATGCGTCAATGAGTTCCTGGAATTTCTTCACATATTCCATTGCGATTTCTCTGTTTTTTCCCATAATATTCCTCCTTGAACCTTCTCTGATGAATGAGAAAAATTGTATTTTTTCAAGTACAATTATATTATATTCAAAAAGTATAATCAATATTTGAGGGAAGTCCTCTTATTAGTCCGATTCCTCCGATGTTTTCAAATGTCCGCCATTTTCCCCTAAATTCTTAAAATCAGACGTACAATTCCATACAGGAAATCGATAACCACCCTTTGGGCCAGACTCATCGGAATAGATAAAAGCCCTGTCACTGCAAGAATCGCCAGCACAAAATAGCCATTGCGATGGATATGTTTTTCCATGTAACTTTCATCATTATGGACGAGAACTCCATAAGCCTTCGAGCCGTCCAGCGGCGGAATCGGAATAAGATTAAAAACGCCAAGGCCGATATTTAGCACAACAAAATAATTCAGAAAATTAAAGACATACACAACAAGGTTTCCTGCATGGCCGGAGTCAAATTTATAAATCAATCCCATGCCGAACAGGCCGATAAAAGCCATGATAAAGTTTGCCGCCGGGCCCGCCAGCGCTGTACATAAAATGCCCTTTTTCCGCTCCTTATAATACCATGAATTAATTCGAACCGGTTTTGCCCATCCGAAATGAAACAATATCAGGCAAAGGGTTCCCATCAAATCCAGATGGTGAAAAGGATTCAGCGATAAGCGGCCATCCTCCTTCGGTGTCGGATCCCCCATTTTCCATGAAACATATCCGTGGGCAAATTCATGCCCGGTAATCGCCAGCAGGGCCGCCGGGACAACATAAATCAAATCGTTATAATTCATCCTGCTTCACTTCCCTTTTCACAATACAGCAAATGCTCTGCCTTCTGGCAGAGCATATACAAACTTTAAAATACATTTGTTACCAGCCATGGGATAAAATAAGTGATAATGCACATAATCACTGTCGCCATGCAAATCCCAAGTATTACCGCCGGAAATGCTTTTTTGAACTTTATATTCAATAATGACGCAATTAATGAGCCGGTCCAGGCGCCTGTTCCCGGCAATGGAATCCCAACAAAGAGCAGCAAGCCGATAAATTCATATTTTTGAATCTTATCACTCTTTCCCATGGATTTTGCTTCCAGTTTCTCAATCTTCGGTTTCAGCCACCGGGTTTTTTTCAGCCAATTAAAAATCGGTGTGATAAAGGCCAAAATAAAGGGTACCGGAATAATATTTCCGGCCACACACAATCCCACCGCCTGAAAAAGCGGGATTTTCAGAAGTGACGCCGCAACCAAACCGCCTCGAAGTTCCAAAATCGGCACCATAGAAATAATAAACACTATCATTTCTTTAGATACAACTCCGTTTAAGTTGGTCGTAAACCAGGTAATCAAAGCATCTGTCATACTGCTGTTCCCTTTCTCTTCTCTTTTTTAAGTCGTCTTTTTTTCAGTTTATTAGTCACCTTGTATCCAATACGGATTTCTCGTTCGAATGCAAAAGCCGCCATAAGACCGCACAATAACAGTTGAATACATGCAGTCACCTGGTCAGCCCGCTTTTGTGATAACTTCATCATGGCATCTCCCTTCAAAGGTTTTCAATCATTTGACTATTTTATCATAAAACTATATCAGATACAATCTTAATCATCAAAAGAATCATAACAACAAGAATCATTGGACGTATAAAAGCCGCGCCCTTCTTCAATGCCATCCCGGAGCCGAAATAGCTGCCAAGGACATTGCATGCAGCCGCCGGGACAGCCGCTGTCCAAAGGACATTGCCGCTGAGCGCATAAGTGATGAGCGACGCATAATTCGATGCCAGATTAAGAATTTTGGCATTTCCCGATGCTGTTTTTAAATCGTACTTCATCAGAGTTGAAAAAGCAATTATGGCAAAAGTCCCTGTTCCCGGTCCAACCATTCCGTCATAAAAACCAAT
>URND01000032.1 GCA_900549105.1 uncultured Eubacteriales bacterium | reverse complement strand
CCTTTCCGGCTTCCTCCGTCCTCTCCGCCGGCTTCAGATTAATCTGAAGCCTGTCCTCCGTCAGACGCACATCCATAATCTGCGCCCCCCGCAGCGTATTTGGAAGAGGAATACACCGATGATAATTATTTACTTTTATATCTACATCCATATCATGCACATTGACCGCCAATTTATCCGTCTCAGCTCCCGGGAGCCGGATTGACAGACAATATCCCCCGTCAATGACATCATAGGTCTCTTTTTCTCTCCGCACATTTATATCAAAAACATTCGGCAGCTTTAAAACGTCGCCGGCCAGCCGCCGGATGGCCTCTCTGCCGCGGACTTCATTGGAATACCACGGTATTTTTGTCACCGGCACATCGGCAAATACTCTTTCGAGTTCATCAATATATTTTTTCTGAATATCCCGCCAGTGATTCATAAAATCGCTGCCTGTCTCTTCCGGCAGGATTCGATTTATAAAAACGCCGTCCACCTGATAGTCATACAGATTCAAATACATAAAATTCCGTTTCGTTTCCTCAACAACCATCTTTTCCGGCACGCACACTAAACGGACACTGCAAATGTCCGAATCCTTCAGAAGTTCCTGCAGCAAAACCATTTGGCCGTGCATTTCTTCAATTTCATTCATTGCTTTACGGGTTGGAAGGGTAACTTTGTATTTTACCTTTGAAACCGGGGCCAATACCCGCACCATCACCTTCCCAACCGGGAAAAACTTTTCCATATACCATGTGAGCAGCTCCGGGAGCTTCAAAAGGGATAATGTCTCGCCCGTCGGCGCACAGTCCACAAAAATTCTCTCATACTCGCCGCTCTCATAAATATCCTTAATCTTCATTAGGGAAAACAGGTTTTCAAACCCGGGAATCATAAAATTATCCCCGACACTTCCAAGGGCGGCTCCGGAGCTCCCCATCAGAGATGTAATCGCTTTATTGAAATTCGGAAATTCCTCTTTCATAAGCATATCCGGGTCAAGCTCCAGCAGGGACAGATTTTCCCTCACCTGTTTGACATGCCCGCCAACTTCTGTCTCAAAAATATCTCCAAGATTGTGTGCCATATCTGCACTGACAAGCAGCGTGTTTTTACCTTCATCGGCGGACGCTATGGCATGTGCTGCCGCCACACTGGTTTTTCCCACACCGCCCTTACCGGTAAAAATAATAATTCTGCCCATTTACATTCCTCCAATGTAGTAAAAGAGTCACACCAAAGTCTGACTCTGATGTGACTCATTCTATTACGGTCTATCAACCCTGTCTGAAAGATACACCAATTTCACCGTGTGGATGTTTCCAACTCTTAACAATCTTGTCATGGGAAAGAACCCTGCAGGTTCCGCACTCAAGGCATCCAAGATATGAGAAGCTGAACTTTCCATCAATGTACTTATAACATTCTGCCGGGCAGGCCAGAACGAGTTTTCTGATTTCTTCTTCGTCCTTACACTCAAGGTCTACATCGATATGAGAGTTCTCTTCATCAGTATGGAATACGTCAAGGCCTAATTTTGCTTCAACACTCAATTTCTTCATATTAGAACGCCTCCAGTATATTTGTAATCATGTCAACGAGCTCTCTAGCGCTGGTCTTCTTCGCAATAGACTCAATAATATACATTACAAGTCCGCTGCTCGGCTGACCATCCACTGTAAACAACTTAGCTGCAATATCATCAGCCATAGCCGGAAGGTCTTCAAAAATACCTCTGCATGTGAGCAGTGTCGGGAATCCCTTGCAGGCATCCATATCCAGCATAACAAAGCTTTCTTTCAATGCTCTTTCATATGTGGAAAGTGTTGCTGCGCTGAAATCACCGATTTCATGCGCTTTAATTAATGTCTCGGCTGCAATACGGCCGGATTCAATTGCAAAATCCATACCTCTTACAGTAAAGCCAAGGTTAATGCACATGCCGGCTGCATCACCGGTAACAAGAACACCATCTCTGTAAAGTTCAGGAATCATATGAATTCCTTCTTCAGGTACAAGATGTCCGGAATATTCAATCGTTTCTCCGCCTTCGATAAACGGAGCAACTGCCGGATGTTCTTTAAATCTGTCAAGCATCTGAGGAACAGATATATCCGAATGTCCAATATCACTTAATGTTGCAACAACACCTACGGATACTGTGTCTTTATTCGTATAAATAAAGCCGCCGCCGAACCCGCCGACTGTAGGGTCACCAGCGGAAAGCCATGCCGTACCTTCACCAGGTTTAAGAGCGAAACGTTCATTAATAATTTCTTCGCTGAGTTTAATCGTCTCTTTAGCGCCTACTGCAACCTGTCCAGGTTCAAGCTCTTTCTTCATGCCAATCTGCTGTGCAAGCAGTGAGTTAACACCATCTGCAAGAATAACAGCTTCTGCATACATTTCTTCGCCGTCAGATTCAATACCTACAACTCTGCCGTCTTCAACGATAAGATTATCAACAAGAATACCTGTGATAATTTCTGCACCGGCTTCTTTAGCTTTTTCAGCCAGCCACTGGTCAAATTTTGCACGAAGTACAGTGTAGGAAGCATTTCCCGGCTCCGAACTTAATTTTGCTGAACCATATCCGATATCCAGAGAGCCATCTGCTGTCATGAGAGAAACTTTTTCATGTTTGATAATTCTCTCGATTGGGGCTTCTTCTTTGAAATTCGGAATAATCTTTTCAAGACTGTGCCCATAGAGACGTCCGCCTGTCATATTCTTAGCGCCGCAATAGTCTCCACGTTCAATAACGATAACAGAGAGTCCTGCATTTGCAAGAACAATCGCTGCAGAGCATCCGGCAAGTCCGCCACCCACGATGATAACGTCGGCGTCAAATTCTCTCTCGCTCATTTATATCCTCCTTATTGTATAAAGTCAAAGGTCAATATTTACTTTTTTATTTTATTTTTGTCCCCAGACCAGGACACACGCGCCGCACATCCTGTTCTTATGATTTACCGCTCTCAATCCGAGCCTGCGGTATAAATTTTCAAGTTCTCCCCGATGAAGAAACTTTTGCGTCGATTCATACAGCCACATGTATTCTTTTTTATATTTCCGTCCGCCGCCAAGCATCGGCATAATAAAGCGGAAATATATATTGTAAAAAGGCCGTACAACCGGACTGTCTGGGACAAATGAATCTAGACAATATATGTAACCACCGGGTCTGACAACCCTTTTCATCTCACGCAGGACCTGCTCATAATCCGCCGTATTCCGAAGTCCAAAGGAAATACATGCCGCCGTGAAACTATCATCTCTATAAGGTAATTTCATGGCATTACCCTGTGTGAAACGGACATTCCTGCGTCCGCAGCGCTTGCTCTCCGCCACCTCAAGCATCGCCGGCGAAAAATCAATCCCCGTCACTTTAAGGTCGCGCCTCGCATCCGCCATTTTCAGTGCTATATCCCCGGTTCCGCAGCAAACATCCAATATGTTGGTTCCCCGCGGAGTATCCGCAGTCAGCCTGTCTGTGAGCGCTTTCTTCCAGCTATTCTGCAATCCCAGACTGATTCTGTTATTGGCACGGTCATAACCCTCGGAAATGCTCTCAAATACGCTGTAAACACGCTGTTCTTTCGAATGTTCAGCCATGAAAAACCTCCAGAATGAATCCTGCTGCAAAGGCAGCCACATAAGCCCCGTTCAGCATGATATTATTTATGGCAATGCCCTGCATTGTAGCAATACGCCCTTCCGGTTCCAGCGTGCGCGCCAGTTGTCCGCTGACGGCTGTTCTGCCGATAAGCGCCACACATATCACGCTCACAAGGCCAATCGGGCCAAGCAATGCCGTCGGCAGCACAAGCACAAGCGACACCCACGCTATAATAAGATAGCGGTACAACTCCATTGTCTTTGCCCTGCCGATACATGCAGGAAAGGTACGCCTTCCGGCTTTCCTGTCTTTTTCAATATCACTGCCGTTATTGCTCATCATGATCAATGCGATTCCCAGAATCATCGGAAGGGAATAGAGTAGAATCTGCCAGTGGATTTTTCCGTCGGCGCAGCCCGCAATCCCCAGGGGGATAAGGCCGCCCATCACGACTCCCGACACAATCTCTCCTATCGGAAGATAGGAAACCGGAATCGGCCCTCCGGAATAGAGCAAAATCACTATGCCGCCGATAATCCCAATAACAACAGGAACCATCCCGCTTCCTCTGCAGGCCATCAGCCCCAGAGCAGCTCCTGCGACCAAATAGGCGATTCCCAGAAACAATGCACTCCTCGGTGCAATATTTCCGTAAATCAAAACCGCATCATTGACTTCCACATGGTCGCTTGCACTGTCCGTTCCCTTTATGAAATCAAAATAATCATTCATGGCATTTACAGCGCTTTGAAGAAGAACACATGCCACAAGGAGCATGATGCCTTTACCCCATGTCAGCCCCAGTCCCTGCTGCCAACAATAAAAATCGGCAAACAGCGCTGGAAAGAGGGAAGCCACCCACGAACGCGGCGCCGCCAGATTCAGTGCCAGTTTCGGTGTCAGTGGTTTATAATGCTCAGATTTCCTCAAGTTTATCCAACATCCTTCTGATCTTCCGTGCTTCCGGGATATCCTCCAGAGAATTCAGTATCTCTCCGGCCAGAGCCGCATATCTGTGGATTTCTTCCACGGTACGCTCCACACCGCCGCAGCGGATCACGTCCTTCTCCATCTGTTCTATCTCTTCCGCACTCAGATTCCGTTTTGCATTTTCTTTCATAATCGGGAGAAGCGCCTCCCTGCCCTCCGCTGCTTTGAGGGCCATAAGCACCGGAAGTGTGTATATGCCATCATGAAAATCCTTATGGGTTTTCTTTCCCTCGGCCACCTCGCTGGATGTAAAATCCAGAAGGTCGTCACGGAACTGAAACATGATGCCCAGATATTCTCCGAAACATTTAAGTTTTTCGGCGACATCGCTGCTGCATCCCGCCTCAATCGCTCCTAATTCGCAGGCCGTACTGAAAAGAGACGCCGTCTTTCCTTTGATGTTTTTCAGATAGGCATCCACGGTTACATTCACATCATATCTGCACACCGCCTGACCTATCTCTCCGATACACATATCTTCAACGGTTTTTGAAAGAATCATTGCTGCATCAATAAGTTGCTCTTTCACCTGCCAGTAATGAACCCGCTCAATGAGAAAATCTCCGGCATACACTGCCGCATCTTTTCCGTATTTACCCTGAATCGAGGGTTTGCCGCGCCGGAAAGGCGCTTCATCAATGATATCATCGTGAATCAGCGACGCCATATGAGTGAGTTCCACCATCGCTGCCAACATGCAGAGTCTTTCGGCCCGCTCCAAAGAGGCGGGGCCAAAAGCGCTGCACAGCAGTAAAAGTCTGGGGCGAATCATTTTCCCGGATGAACCGAGCACATCATCCAGTACGGCGCCTGTTTTGGTGCCGGCAAATGAGTTCTCAGCGATTTTGTGTATATAGTGATTTACCCGTTCCATCGCTGACTCTTCCATCATCGTACAGGCATTATTCCGCTCTGTCATTCTTTTATCTCCAGTTCATCTTTAGTCTATTTTATAAAAATGTCGATTTAAGTCTTATCTAAGACCTCTCTTTTCAGCAATAATTTCTGCTGTATGTTTAACCTTGATATCCAATCCACGGGCATCTAAGCCGCCGCGAATCTGCATCATACATCCTGGACAGTCAACAGCGACAACGTCTGCGCCTGTAGCCTTGATGTTTTCAATCTTCTTTTCAAGGATAGGTGTTGCGATATCCGGATAAAGTACGCTGTATGTACCGCCGAAACCACAGCAGTTATCATGCTCTTCCATCTCAACAAATTCAACACCCTTGGTGTTCTTGAGAAGTTCACGCTGTTCCTGAGTTACGCGCAGGCTTCTGCACAGATGGCAGCTGTCATGATAAGTAACTTTAACTTCTTTTCCGTCTCCGGATTCTTCACATCCGCCAAGATCATAGAACAGTTTGCAGAAGTCAAATGTCTTATTTGCAAGTTCTGTTGCTCTCTTGTGCATCTCTGTGCCTTCCTCGAAGAAGCTTGGATAGTCACGGAGCTGATGTGTACAGGATGGACATGCGGAAACAATATAATCATATTTCTCTGCTTCCATACCTTCGATGTTGATTTCTGCTTCTCTTCTTGCATTTTCAACATCACCCATTGTCGATGCCGGACAACCGCAGCAAGCCTGGCCTAAAGGCATCTCAACAACATATCCGATGGAGTTCAGATCGATAACAACATCGCGTGCAAGATCCGTATATACGAAATCAAGCAGACAGCCTGCAAACAGTGCAATCTTGCCCTTTGGATTCTCTACGTTCTGCTCAATCGTTGAGAAGATATCACGCAGAGGAACCTGTGCAATATTCGGGAAGCTTCTTCCTTCAGTCAGGCCGGAAAGGAACATCGGCAGATGACGAATCATCGGCTGACCCTTTGTAAACGGTGCCTGAGCAACAGAAGCAACACGGAGCATGGAGTGGAACAGCTTACGGTCGCTGACTGCATCAAGAGCAAATTTCTTGATTGCATTTGGATGTTCTTTTGCGTCTTTTTCACGAATCTTACGAATCATATCTGTAATCTTAAGACCGCCGCCGCAGACTTCCTTACATCTTCCGCACTGGAGACAGAGATTCTGAATCTCGCTGGCACGCTGTTCGTTAATAAGGAAGTGGGTAAGCATGATACCGATACCACCGGTATATACCTTGGAGCCATATACATGGCCGCCGACTAATGCGAAGGCAGGACAGACATCGAGGCAGGCGCCGCAGCGGATACATTCGAATACTGTTCTGAAATCAGGGTCTTCAAGAATTGCGCGACGACCCGGGTCATCAATAATAACTGCGTAAAATTCTTTCTTTTCTTTTGTATCGTTTTCTTTATCTGTAACAACTTCTGTTGCACCTGTGTACATGGAAACATAGGACGCGATTCTCTGTGCTGTGCCGTTACGCGGAAGCGCTTTGAAAATCCAGCGTGCATCGGACATGGATTTTACGAATTTTTCAATACCGAAAATGTAAAGATGAATTTTCGGAAGAGCGCCAACCATACGTCCATTACCTTCGTTGGACATCGTGAATACAGTACCTGTATCAGCAACAGCTACGTTTGCACCGGAAACACCCATATCGGCTGTACAGAATTTCTCTCTCATAACTTTACGAGCTGTCTTAACCTCTTCTGCGATGATCGGTGCATTTTTAACTTTTGTATAATCTGTAAACAAATCGGCAACTTCTTCTTTATTCAGATGAAGCGCCGGCATAACCATATGTACCGGAGTATTTCCCTCGAGAGCTATAATAAACTCACCAAGGTCCGTTTCCTGAACAAGAACGCCGTCATCTGTGAGAACTTTATTAAAATGAAGTTCCTCAGAAGCCATGGATTTCGACTTAACAATCGTTTTTACGTTCTTTTCTTTAACAAGTTCACGGATTTTTTCCATTGCCTCATCTTTTGTTTTGGCAACGATAACATGTCCGCCTCTTGCTTCACAATTTTTCGTGAAGTCTGCAATCATTTCATCAACATGATCTGCTGCATAACGTTTTACTTCACTAATCTTTTGACGTGTGGCTTCAAAATCAACACCTTCGTAAGCTTTCTCTCTTCTGGCCGGATAAGTCTTACAAAATGTACCGAGTGTTCTGGCAAGAGTGGTGTTGTCCAATGCAGCCCGAATTTCTTGTTTTAATGCTTCACTTGACATTATATTCCCTCCTTACCTCATCATTCATCATCTACAACAACAATAGAAAGCTGGAGCGGTCCATGCACACCAACGGTGCTGACACACTCAATATCGGCCGTACGGCTTGGACCGGTAACGAAACCAACAAAGTTCGGCATCTCCGGCCATTCTGAGATAATATCAAACATATCATCATATTCCGGCACGATTGTTGAACCTTTCAAAATACCGATATAATATTCTGACATGGTTGATACAAGTCTCTCATCAATAACATCTCTCGCCTGAACCATGGTGCCGAGGTCAGCAATACCAAACTGGCTCTCAGAAACACCGCCTTTTACTTTCTCTGCGTTGAGACGAATGTGATCTGTGTACACTTTAATACCTGCCTCTTCAAGAGCATTGATAACTCCCGCTTCTTTCATAAGTGGAGTTTCAACGATACAGGTATCCGGAATGCCGGCCTCTGTAAAAATTCCGGCAACAGCCTTACCAAGATCTGCCTTGGATGCGCGCACACATGTTCCGTTCACGCTTTCAAGATTCTTTTTGAATCTTTCATACAATTCATCCGTGATTTTATTCATTGTTACGCCCCTTTCTGACGAATTTATTGCGTCGTTTTACTTATTCAGTATATTAAAAAAATCACAGTTAGTCAACGCTACACCATGTATTTTGTATGTTTTTTTAATCAAATTGACTACATTTTCTTCAATTTTAGTCAATTTTTTGTCAATCATGAGCATTGACGTTAAAAAACAGGTTTCCATATTGATTCAAAACAGTCTATCTGTTATGATTAAATAAAATTAAGAAATTCGGGGATGAGAATATGGACGATGAAAAAATAGCATTAAAGCTTGAAGGAGATATGTGCCTTGATGATTCCGATAAAGATTTAATCATGATCTGGAGCAAGGCCATAGACATTGCCGGGCAGCCGCTTATTGTCTGCTGGCAGGTCACTGCGCCGGAAGCCGGGGAATTAAAAAATATGGTCGCAGAATGGGATAAATTTATCGTAATGACGCCGGAAGGCAAGCCAATCGGAACTGCGAATGAATATTTTCTGACAAAATAACAGAAATCCATATAAAACAAGCAGGGGAAGGGAGTTGACAAAATGTTGACTCCATCCGCCTGCTTTTTTAGCGTCTATTCCTTTAGATTCAACTTTGCAAAAGCCTCGGCAAAGGCATTATTCAGCGGCTGTTCCGCCTCTTTTCTCTGCTTATTCAAATATTTTTGAACATCTCTTTTGCTCACGCCGGCGCCTTCTTTTTTTCTGCGTTCCTGGAAAACAGAAAGCTTTTCTTTATAACCGCAGGCACAAATAAAGGTTTGTGCATCCCCCCTGCCATACATTTCCATTCGCTTATGGCACTTTGGACACCGGGCATTGGTTGTCCGGGCCACCGTTTCCCGATAGCCGCATTCCCTGTCCTGGCAGACAAGCATCCGGCTGTTTTTGCCCTTCACCGCCAACATTCGCTTGCCGCACTGGGGACATTTTGTGTTTGTCAGATTTTCATGTCTGAATTTTCCATCACCGGTGCGGATTTCGGAAACAATCTCCTGCGTATACCCCCGGATATCCCGTATGAAAACATCTTTCTTTAACCGCCCTTCCGAGATTGCCGTCAGCTTCTTTTCCCAGTCCGCCGTCAGAGCCGGTTTCTTCAAATCCTCCGGCACCAGTTCCAAAAGCTGGCGTCCTTTGGAAGTGACATAAATATCTTTGTCTTTCTTCTCCATCAGAAATGTATTAAACAATTTGTCAATGATATCCGCCCGGGTTGCCACCGTTCCAAGGCCGCCTTTTTCCATCGCTGTCAGCAGCGTTGCTTCATTATAATAAGCCGGAGGTTTTGTCTGACCCTCATTTACTTTAACCCGGGTCACCAGTTCCTTCGTCCCCTCTTTGATTTCAGGAAGCAACTGTTCCCGGATATCTTCTTCCGCTTCCTCCTCCTGAAAATCTTCATAGGCCGCCTGCCATCCCGGCTGTTTCATTATTTTTCCCTTCGCCGAAAATGTTTCGCCGCCGCAGACGCCCTTCAATGTGGTCTGCTCATATTCGCAGGGCGGATACAGCACCGCCGCAAACCGCCGGACAACCAAATCATAGATTTTGCGTTCATCGCTGCTCATATGCTCCAACTGAACAAACTGTTCCGTCGGAATAATCGCATGATGGTCCGACACCTTACTGTCATCCACAAAACTCTTATTTAATTTCAATGTCTGATTCACCAGTTTCCCGGTAACCTTGCGATATGGTCCCACACTGCAGGCCCTGAGCCGCTCCTTCAGCGTCTCGGCCACATCTTTTCCTATGTATCTGGAATCGGTTCGCGGATAGGTCAGCACTTTATGATTCTCATAAAGACGCTGCATAATATTCAGCGTTTCTTTTGCCGAGAAGCCAAAGCGTTTATTGGCATCCCGCTGCAATTCCGTCAAATCGTAAAGCCCCGGTGAATAGGTTTTCTTTGTTGTCCGATGAACCTCCTGAACCGTCAGCTTTTCCCCCTGAACCTGATTTTTGATTTTTTCAATGCGTTCGCTGCTGAATGTCCGGCTGCTCCCCGATTTTCCATCCTGCCAGCTCCATGTGACGCCGCCGCAGGACAAAGTCAGCCCATAATATTTTTCCGGTTTAAACTCCCGGATTTCTTTTTCTCTCTGCGCAATCATGGATAATGTCGGCGTCTGAACACGGCCGCAGGATAACTGGGCATTATACTTGCAGGTCAGCGCCCGGGTGCCGTTGATTCCGACAAGCCAGTCCGCTTCCGCCCGGGCCTCCGCCGCCGCATAGAGATTCATATAGTCCCTTCCGTCCCTCAAATGGGCAAAGCCCTCGCGAATGGCTTTATCCGTGACAGAGGAAATCCAAAGCCGCTTCACCGGTTTATGGCTGCCGGCTTTTGCCAGAATCCAGCGGGCCACCAGTTCGCCTTCCCGACCCGCATCGGTGGCAATAACCACATCAGAAATATCTTTTCGGTACAAATGATTTTTTACTGTCTGATACTGTTTGCCCGTCTGCTTAATAACCACCAGTTGGAATTTTTCCGGGAGCATCGGCAAATCTTTCATCTCCCAGGCTTTATATTTCGAATCGTAGGCTTCCGGGTCCGCCAACGTCACAAGGTGCCCCAAAGCCCAGGTGACGACATACTTATCTCCCTCCAAAGCACCCTGATTATTTTTACCGCATTTTAAAACCCGGGCAATGTCCCTGCCCACTGAAGGTTTTTCAGCAATAACTAATGTCTTCATATCTCATTCCTTCCTAATTACAAATCATTGGACACGGGCTTAAATCCCTCGCCGAGAATCTGGCTCACCTCGCTGACAATGAAAAAGGCATTTGGGTCAATCTCCCGCACAATCCGCTTAATCTGGCTGAACTGGGATTTGCGCGCCGCACATAAAAGGACGTCTTTTTCTTCCATTGTATATGCGCCGACTGCCTTTAAAATGGTTGCGCCCCTGTCCACATCGATAAGAATTTTATCCTTAATCTCCATATTTTTCTCTGAAACAATGAGGAGCATCTGGCCGTGTTCGCTGCCGTAGACAATGCTGTCAATCAGCTTTGTCTGGGCAAACAGCGCCACAACGCCAAAAAGTCCCGCTTCTATATTATGGAATACAAGCACAGAAATAGCAAGTATCAATCCATCAATCAGCATCAAAGTCCGTCCAATCGGCATATGGGGAAATTTGCGCTGAAGCAAAAAGGAAATTGCATCCGTACCTCCGGTGGAAAAACCCCGCAAAAATACCAGTCCCAAACCGGCGCCCACAAAAATGCCCCCAAAAAGGGAACCCAAAAACCTCTCCCCTGTATACATCGGCAGCCACGGCGTCACCACATAATCCAAAATCACCGTGCTGAGCAGGACGGCGCTGAAGCTCTGCATTGTATATTTCTTTCCCAGATACCGCCAGCTCAATATAAAGATAGGCACATTAATCACAAAGGACATCAAGCCAATCGGCAAGCCCCACAAATACTGAATCAAAATAGCCATACCCGAAACACCGCCCGGCGCAATATTCGCCGGCACCAAAAAGCAATGAATACCGACAGACATAATAAATATGCCGCTGACCTCAAAAAGCAAATCCAATAATTTTTCCCTTCCCTGAAATTTTTCTTCCATGTTTCTTCCTCCTCTTTCTCAGTGTTCCCCAAAACGAAAACGAAGAGTACATTTTTCTTTAAAATATACTCTTCGTTGTTTTATCATAATAAAGTTTTAACGGCTGCCCCGGATATACGGTTTGCTTAAAGATTCCGGTTCATTGCTCCGCCCGATGGAACCGAGCAGGGCGATTAATGTAATAATGTAAGGCAGCATTGCCAGCGCCTGGGCCGGCAGCGGTACGCCGACAGCCTGCAGGCGAATCTGCAGGGCATTGGCTCCGCCGAAAATAAGCGCCGCGCCAAAGGTTCCCACCGGCGTATATCTTCCGAGTATAACCGCCGCCAGGGCGATGTACCCTCGGCCGGAAATCATATTTTCCGTAAACACGCCCAATTGGACAAGCACAAGATAGGCGCCGCCGATTCCGCCCAGGATTCCGTTCACCAGCATCGCAATGTACTGATATTTATGTACCGGAATACCTGCGGCATCTGCAGCCCGCGGATGCTCGCCCACCGCCTGAAATGCCAGACCTTTTGCCGTCTTCGCATAAAAAACGGTCATAACGACAACTAATATATACAAAAGATAAGTAAAAATATCCTGATTAAACAGGGCATCTCCAATCAAAGGAATATCGCTGAGCCCCGGAATTTTTATCGTTGAAAATGTCGTCAGCTGCTGATAGCTCTTTCCCTCTTTCAATATTCTTGAAAAGAAGCTCGTCACACCAAGGACAAACATGTTGATGGCAATGCCGCTGACCGATTGATTCTGCGCCAGTTTAATCGACAAAAGCGCATGAATCATGCCAACCGCAACACCACCCAGAATACCGCACAAAAGTCCGATGAACAAACTGCCGGAGAACATGGCACCCGCAAAGGAGCAGAAAGCTCCGCTCAGCATGACACCCTCCATACCGATATTTAGGATTCCGGCCTTTTCGGCAAACATTTCACCCAAACCGGCATAAATCAAAGGCACAGCCATTCGCACCATGGCAGAGAAAAAGGCTGTAAAAAATCCCACTGTCAATATTTGTTCCAACATCTTTTTTCTCTCCTTTCTATGCCGCTTTCTTTGCTTTTTTCCGAACCATCAGGCCCTTTGCCAAAATAAGAAGGACAACCAGGCCCACAAGTATATCTACGATTGCCGAAGGAACGCCGAGCTGACGCTGCATGGTATTCGCTCCAACCTGCATAGCCGCCATGGCGATTGAAGCCACAACCACACCCAACGGATGATTTCCAGCCATCAATGCGATCAGCACCGCCGTATACCCACAGTTGGAGGAAATACCCTCCAAAAGTTTTTTCTGAATGGCAAGCACTTCAACCACACCGGCAAGTCCCGCCAGACCGCCGCTTAAAAATGCGGATATTACTATATTTTTCATAACGGATATACCGTTGCAGGCAGCCGCCCGCTTATTAAATCCAACAACTTTAATCTCATAGCCAAGTGTTGTTTTTTCCAGCAAATACCACACAATCACAACCGCCAGCAAAGCAAGAATGAAGCCCACATGAAGGCGGGTCGGCGGCAAAATCTGCATGAGCAGCGCCGATTCATCAATCTTCGCCGACTGGGGAACACTGCCGGCCGGGTCCATTAAAAATGTACGAACGGCAAGTCCAATCAGGTTAATCGCAATATAATTCAGCATGATTGTGACGATAATTTCTGAAATTCCAAATTTCGCCTTAAATATGGCTGCAATCAGCGCCCAGATACCTCCGGCCAAAAAGCCGATGATCAGGGCCAGAATAATCCGGACAATTCCCGGGACTCCCTGAAGTCCAAGAGCAACCATGGCGGAGGTCAGCGCCCCCATGTAGAACTGGCCTTCCGCTCCGATATTAAAAAATCCGGTTCGGAATGCCACCGCACAGCCAAGCCCCGTAAAGATTAACGGCGTTGCTTTGACAAACACCTCGCAAAAACCATTTAAGTTTCCAAAAATTCCCCGGAAAAAATTGGCATAAGCTTCCATCGGATTAGCATTTGACATCACTATGAGACCTGTGCCCACGATAATCGTAATCAACGCAATAACTATTGCCTGAATCACTTTATTTTTTTTATCCGTCATCACATGGCCTCCTTTGTCATTCCACCCATTAATAAACCAATCTTCTGTACATCCGCTTCGCTGCGGTTAAGCACGCCGACAACCTTTCCGCCGAACATTACCGCAATCCGGTCCGACAACGCCAGAATCTCTTCCAAATCCGCTGAGATAAGCAGCACACTCCGGTCCGAATTCCGGACATCCATCAATGTCTGACGCACAAACTCGGTGGCGCCGATATCCAGCCCCCGGGTCGGCTGATTGGCAATAACCAGCTTTGCCTCCTCCGTGACCTCTCTGGCAATGATAATCTTCTGCTGATTACCGCCGGATAAAAGCTTGACCACGGATTCCATGCCTGTTGTTCCCGTTGTCTTAATCTGAAACTTTTCAATTGCGTTTTTTGCCTGTTCCTCAATCGGCTTTTTATTGAAAATACCTTTCTTTGAAAAAGGTTCTTTATCATAGTTTTTCAGCAGCATATTTTCTTTCAGAGTCATATCGATAACCAATCCATCCGCATGGCGGTCATCCGATATATAGGAAATTCCCTTTTGAAAACGCTGCTTCACTGTCGCTTTCTGAATATCCTCACCCATAAAGCAGATGTCCCCAGAAGTATTCCGGCGAATACCCGCGATGACCTCCGCCAACTCGGTCTGGCCATTTCCGTCAACACCGGCAATGCCAAGAATTTCTCCTTTATTGACCGTGAGATTAATGTTATCCAGTATCGCTTTTTCACCCTTCATGATATTTACATTTTTAAGTTCCAAAGCGACGCCGTTGTCCAACTGTTCCTGTATCTCAAAATCCCCGTGCAGCTCCCGGCCAATCATATACATGGATAATTCCTTTGGATTGGTTTCGGAAGTTACCAGTTCCTTAACTTTCTTTCCATCACGCAAAATCGTTACTCTGTCACTGATTGCCATAATCTCACTCATACGGTGTGTGATGATAATGACCGCGTAACCTTCTTTTTTTAACTTTCTCAGAACTTCGAAAAAGTCCTGAGTTTCCTTTGGTGTCAGAACACCGGTCGGCTCATCCAGAATCAACAAGTCCACATTCCGATACAGAGCCTTCAATATTTCCACTCTCTGCTGCTCGCCCACGGATAAATCCCTGATTCTTGCATCCGGTCTTACCCGAAGTCCATATTTTTCCGCCAGTTCAATAATACTCTTTCTGGCGTCCATTTTTGAAATGAAAAGGCCGTCCTGATTTAATCCAAGAATAATATTCTCCAGCACCGTCATTTTCTGAACAAGTGAAAAATGCTGATGCACCATGCCTATTCCCTGATTAATCGCCTCTCTTGGAGAATCAAATAACACTTTTTTATCTTTCCAGTAAATTTCTCCGGTATCCGCTGTATAAATACCAAACAAAATATTCATCAGCGTTGTTTTTCCTGCCCCGTTCTCACCAAGCAGGGCGTGAATCTCACCTTTTTCCACAGACAAATTAATATCCTCATTGGCATATACGCCCGAAAAAGCCTTGCTGATATGCTTCATCTCTAAGATTGCCATAACCCTTCTCCTTCGATGTGTTCAATGAACCAGACATGGGACGTACCGGCCTGAGCCAGTACGTCCCGTCTGTTTATTCTTTATAGCTGATTCAAATTATTTTCTTACGTTTTCATCAAGCGGCACTACAAATTCACCGGATTTGATGGCTTCGATTTTTTCATCAATCATTGTGCGAACGTCTTCAGGAATAACACTTTCCATATCGTAGTATGGAGCCATTTCTACAACGCCTTCAGCCATACCAAGGTATTTAACTTCGCCTTTGAATGTGCCGTTAACAACATCCAGATAAGCGGATTCGATAACCAGTGGTACGTTATACATAGAGGATGTAAGTACAGTTTCAGGAGCAAGTTCATGCTGGTCATAGGAATCGCCTGTTGCATAAATGCCGGCTTCCTGAGCTGCTGCAATAGCGCCGTTGCCGCATTCATTTGCATCATGGGCAATGAAATCAACACCGCTGTCAATCATAGCCTGAGCTGCTTCTTTTGCCAAAGCTGTATCTGTGAAGCTTCCTGTCCATGCTGTCTGAACTTCAATGTCCGGATTGATGGATTTTGCACCGTCTTCAAAACCATTCATGATTTTGATGAGAGATGCGCCTTCGATTGGTCCAATGAAACCGATTTTATTGGATTTTGTCATGCTTGCTGCAAGCATACCTTCGATATATCCGCCCTGTTCACAGCTCATAACATATGAAGCTACATTGTCAGCCGCTGCATTGGATTCAGTACAGATAAATGTTGTATCCGGATACTGAGCGCCAACTTCAAGAGCCGGGTCACCAAACTGGAAACCATGGCCGATAACGATATCATAACCGCTTGCTGCATAATCTGTGAATGCTGCTGCCATATCTGCTGCCTGAAGATTTTCTGTATAAGCGATTTCAGCGCCGTATTTTTCTTCAAGCAACTCAAGTCCTTCGTATGCGGACTGACAGAATCCCATATCGTTGACTGCGCCAGTTACACAAAGCGCAACTTTCAGACTTTCACCGTCTGCTGCAGCCTTTGTTTCACCGCTTGTCTCTGCGCCGGTTTCTGCTGTTGTTTCTGCCGTTGTTTCTGCTTTTGTTTCCTTTGTGCCACCACCGCATGCTGTTAACATGGAAACAGCCAGTGTCAGGCTCAATGCCATTGCCACAAGTTTTTTCATTGTTTCAATCTCCTTTACCCTATTAGTGATTAATTCATTTTATATTAAAATAATATAAATGACTATTTAGAAGCCATCGGATAAACTACCGGGAAGCGCTCCGGAAGTTCGATGCCGGCCCGGGAACGAATTGCTGCTGCATGTTCCTTTGCGGCCGCAAGTACTTCTTCCTCATTTAAGGAAAGAACAATACGGTCTTTCATCAGCCACTTGCCATCACACATGGTGCTTTCCACATTGGATGAATGCATGGATGTTACAAGGTTTGCTACCGGGTCATGCAATGGCAGCATACCTGCGGAATCCGGATTAATAACAATCAAATCGGCCTTTTTGCCCACTTCCAGGGAACCATAAAGGTCTTCATCCATCAACGCCTTTGCGCCGTTAATGGTTGCCATGCGCAGGATTTCCTGAGCCTTCACAACATCCGGCTCCAAACGCCATCCCTTGTGAATCAGAGATGTCAGATACATTTCATCCACCATATCCATACGGTTGTTGGACGGTGCGCCGTCTGTACCAATCGTTACGCAGATGCCTTCGCGAAGCATTCTAGGCACTTTAGCAAAACCAAGCACACGCATTGCAGCTGCCGGATTATGGGAAACCTTCACCTGATGGTCACGGAACATTTCAACTTCTTCATTGGTCAGCCATACGGTATGTACAGCAAGGAAGTTTTTGTCCAGAACCCCCAGTTTGTTCAAATGAGTTACAGTCCACTCACCTCTGGTGGCCTGCATATATTCCACTTCATCTTTTACTTCGGCAACATGCATATGTACGCCGACATTATATTTATCTGCCAGTTCCTTTGAGCGTACAATCAAATCATCGGTACAGTTGAAAATTGTCCGCAAGCCAAACCACACCTGGACACGGCCATCATGGGTATTATGGAATTTCTTCAAATCTTCTTCCTGTTTGTCCAGCTCTTCCTGTGTCGTTTTCTGCCATACTTCTGGAAGGCCCTCGCCGCAGTCCATAACGGATTTTGCCAGTTTCGCACGAACGCCGGCTTCAGCAACGCCGCGAACCATACCGGCTACATGCTGTCCGCCCGGCTCAGCAAATGATGTACAGCCGCACTTAATCTGCTCCAGACAGCAGGCCAATGTGGATACATAGGAATCTTCTTCTGTCATATTGCTCTCATAAGGCCAGATACGGTCGTGGAGCCATGTCAGCAAATTTACGTCATCGCCCAAACCCCGGCCAAGCTGCTGTGATGTATGTACATGGGTATTTACAAGGCCCGGCATAATAATCTTGCCTTTACAGTCAATCACCTCATCCACGTCTTCTTTTAACTCAAAATGTCCGATTTTGCTGATTTTGTCATCTTCCACCAGAACACTGCCTTCAGAATAAACTTCTTCTTTGGCATTCATGGTGACAATAAGCGCATTTTTCAACAATGTTTTCATAGAAATTTACCATCTCCTCTGTTAAACTGCGTTCATTATAACGAATTGTGTTCGCTTTGTCAATCGCCTTAGGTTGAATAATGTTGAAATTTGTATTTGACGAATGTCTTTTTTTTCTATATAATAGCAAATCATAAAAGGAGGCACCCCTATGTCTGATATTGATTTAAATAAAATAGGCACTGTATTAAAAAATCGACGCTCCGAAAAGAACTTATCTATTCGGGACCTGGCCGCCCGCTCTGAAATTGCTGCCAGCACTATCAGCCAGATTGAAACAGGAAAAACTTCTCCGAATCTTCTTACATTGCAGGCGCTCTGCAATGCGCTGGACCTTCCGGTCTTTTCACTGTTTCTGGATGAGGAGATAAACAACGTCCGCCTTGTCCGCCATAATGAACAGCAGACATTTATTCGGAATATCAGCAACGGCAAAGCCCTTGTCGAATCACTGATTACCCAGGGGCGCAACGAAATGTGGGGAGCTATTATCGATATTCCTTCAAATTCCGATTCCGGCACCTACGCCCATCACGGCGGTGAAGAGCTGGTATTTATACTGGAAGGGTGCATCAACTTTGAGCTGGAAAACTATAACAGCTATGTGCTGGAAAAGTACGACTGTCTGTACTATCCGAATTATATCGGTCATCGCTGGACAAACACCTCGGGTACCGATGCTAAGATGCTGATTATTTCCACATCGCCCTATAAATTTTAAAAAAAAGGAAAAACCCGGAGTTCTCACTCCAAAAGTTTTTCCTTTTCCTATTCGACTTCTTATTTGCCCAAAATATTTACTTGCCCGATACCGGTATATATGGAACAATCTTGTTTGCCAGCTCCGAAGCTGTCATTGTCTGAAGCCATACTTTGCCCGGTCCCTCAAGCACTGTCAGGAACAGCCCCTCGCCGCCAAAAAGAATATTCTTAAAGCCTTTCACCGTTTCAATTGAATATCTGACGCTTTCCTCAAAATAGGCGACATTTCCCGAATCAATCTTTAATCTCTGGCCCGGCGCCAAATCGTATTCACACACCGTGCCATCCAACTCAAGAAAAGCCACGCCGCTTCCTGATAACTGCTGAAGAATAAAGCCTTCGCCGCCGAACATACCGCTGGACAGTTTTTTAGTGAGTACCGCATTCAGCTCCACACTGTGCTGGGCACAGAGGAAAGCCCCCTTCTGAGCAATGTATCCTTTTCCCGGAGAGATTTCCAGTGTATGTATTTCTCCCGGCATGGATGCCGCCATCGTAATCTCCTGATTATCCTGCATCGCTGTGTATGTCGCCATAAACAGCGAATCGCCGGAAAACATACGGCCAAATCCTTTCATCAAGCCCCCATGGGTATTTGTTTCCATGGAAAATCCATCGGTCATCCAGCTCATGCCGCCCGACTGGGTATAAATACTTTCTCCCCGGTTCATCCGAAGGGATACTGCCGGAAACGGCTTTCCAAACACTTTATACTGCATAAAAAATCCTCCTCCAAATTCCTTTTTCTCTAGTATGCCATGCTGGCACCCCGTATGTCAAATGCTTCGCATGGGCGGGTTTCGTCAAGCCAGAAATGTATACCAATATCCGAAGTCGCTCGGCCCCTCGCTGCCCTCCCGAATCGGCTTAAATTCCCGAAACCCGAACATATTTGCCATAAAAGCTTCTCTGGAATGTTGGGTGCCCGGAACTCCAAGAATATATGCTCCCCGGTTTTCTTTTTCAGGCTTGACCCGGGCCAGAATAAGATGGCGGTAGCTATAATACCCGTGCAGAAGAAAACTGTTGCTCCCATAGGACCAGCAGTCAATCGGCATCCTTCCGATATCCTGGGGCTCAAGCCGAACACAGACATCCACCGAATCATCCTCAAAAGGATACATTCCGGGACACTGTTCAATAATCTTTCCAAAATTTCGCCGCCGTTCATTGGCTTCCATAGTTACAAGGCGGCCGTTCTCTTTCTCCGCTTCTTCCTCATTCCCCGCGACTGTTTCCGCTTCTATCACTGTCTCGTCTTCTATCACTGTCTCGTCAGCTTCCGACGGCATCTCAGTTTCTTTCTCTGCCCCCGGCTCCGACGGCATCTCGATTTTTGCCTCCGGCTTTGGGTCCTCCGGCATCCCGGCTTCCTTCTCCATTTCCGGCTCCTCCGGGGCTGCCGGTTCAAAGCTTTCTTCTGCTGCCTCAGGCTCTTCCGGCACTGCGGCGGCTCCATCCGGCTTTTTCTCCGTCTCCGCGACTGGCGTCGTATCCGGCACATCCTGTTCAGAAGTTATCGGCTTTGACGGCGTCTCTTCCATTATCGGCTGATTATCATTCCACCGGGTAACAAAACGGTGAATATCCAAATCTCCATGGTCCCACCGGGTTCCATAAAATTTTTCCCCTTCACCCAGTATGATCATGCCGGACATCTGCGCCAACCGATAGCCGGAACCCGCAATATTCATTGTATCTGTTCTGAAATTCCAGTCGCTGCCATGATTTTTTATCTGCACATCCCCGATGTAAACGCCCCGCAGTTCCTGCCCAAATCGAATAAACATATATACCTGGCAGCGTTCCAAACCGGTATAGACATTCTTCAGCGACAGCCCTATCCGGCACTGCCCATTCCGGCTTTCCACTTTCACAAAGCCGGCATTCATGGTCTTTAAGCCATTCTCATAGAGATACATATAGGAAACAAAACGACTATAATCCGACATAGAAAAATCCTCCTTTTTGACTATCCTATGCAGGTGTCCGGAGGAATATTTCTAATATCAATCCTTTATTTTTTTATTCAGAACATTTGCCAGCTCCGCAAACTGCTCTAAAGTCAGCGCTTCGCCCCGCACCGTTTCCGGCAATCCGACTTCCCGGATAGCCTCCGCTATGTCCTCTTTCGATGCTGAAATTAAATTCGAATTTTTCAAACCGTTCTGCAGCGTCTTTCTCCGCTGGTTAAATGATGACCGAATGATATCAAAAAGGAGCCTTTCGTTATCCACAGCTGCTACAGGTGCGGCATGCCGGGTCAAACGAATAACCGCCGAATCCACATTCGGCCTTGGAATAAAACAATTTGCCGGGACATTTGCCACCAGATATGGCTCGGCATAATACTGTACTGCCAGGGAAAGAGCGCCGTAATCCTTGCTTCCCGGGCCGACCTTCATCCGGGCCGCCACCTCCTTCTGAATCATCACCGTAATATTATCTATCGGCACATGGCTCTCAAAAAGTCCCATAATAATCGGCGTTGTAATATAATAGGGCAGGTTAGCGACAACCTTAATCGGCTTTCCGCCGTTCTTTTCCAGGGCCAGAGCCCGAATATCCACTTTTAAAATATCTTCATTAATCACCGTCACATTATCATATTCCGATAACGTCTCCTTCAAAATCGGTATCAGCTTTCTGTCAATCTCAACGGCCGCCACTTCCCGGGCGGCTTCAGCCAGATACTGGGTCAGAGTCCCAATTCCCGGGCCAATCTCCAGAACAAAGTCATCCTTTGTGACCCCGGCCCCATTGATAATCTTGGAAATCACATGCTCGTCAATCAAAAAATTCTGTCCGAATTTCTTCTGAAAATTAAACTGATACTTTTTTATTGTCTCTATCGTTTTCTGCGGATTTGATAACTTTTCCATGCACAACTCCTCTTGATTTTTCCCGTATTTCTTAACAGTTTATCGTCCCCGGGGACAAATGTCAATTTCTGCATCGCGATTTTGTCTGCTATGTAAAAAGCGTCTGACTTCCATAATCTTATCCGGGCCTTCATCATCAATTACAACATAGTAAACTACAAAATTTTTTACATATATACGATAATATGGATACTTCTTTTTCTTCCAGTTCCTCATAAAACAATGGTAAATACCGCAAAACATACTTTGTATCAGCCATTTATCCTCCTTCTGAGTCCCCCAAAAACTTCTTCATGCGTATAACGCCTGCTGTCATTCTCTGCTGCAAATTCCGCTTCATCCAAGGCTGCCTCTGCACTGTCAATCAGTTTGGAATATGCTTCAATACTTAATACTACCATTGCGCCATACCCATTTTTAGTCAAATATACCGGTTCACCCGCATTTACAATTTTCTCAATATCCGGAAATTTATTTCTCAAATCAGAAACTGGTTTAATTTGTATCATCGTGCCACTCCTTATCTTAATTTTATCATAATTTTATCACTAATTATAGTATATCCAAAATTCCTCCGTTCCACAAGCAATATTTCAAGATTTTTGAATGAGACTGTGATATACTGTAGATAATTATACCCCTTCGGATATCCCGTATGTCAGGTGCTTCGCAGGGACACGCTTCGTCATGCTTCGCGTAATAAAGTAAAATTTTAGAGAAATTTTTCAAACCTTTCGGTAGAAATACACCTTGGAGATTTTTTATGATTGCACTGTTTTTATCACCATTTTATATTATAGGAAATATTTACATATGCGTCCGAACCCTTCAGTGGTTTTCCGCATGTTCAGAGCATACGAACCGATTTGGCTTTCGTTTATTTTTTATAGTCCTCTATGGACTTTTAGCCCTGTCTATCGGACTGGCTTTTATCCTTCCCCATTCAAATATCCAGAGAATTTTCTCATGCATCGGCTCTTATTGGCTTGGAATTCTTTTATACACCATCCTTGTCCTGGGCGCCGTGGAAATTATCCGGGGAATTCTGTATTTTACCCACATTGTTCCAACGGAAATTCTTGCCGCCGGAAAGACCTTCGTCATTACAGGCTTTCTCTGCATTATCGTCATTGCCTTTTTCTGCATATGGGGCGTTGTCAGCGCTGTCCATGTCCGCAGCACAAGCTATGAGATTACTATTGAGAAGGACGGCGGCAAACTGGAGGAATTAAACATCGCCCTTGCTGCAGACCTCCATCTCGGCTATACTGTCGGCCCGAAAATGATGCGCCAGATGGTTGAGAGAATTAATGACCAAAACCCGGATATTGTTTTGATTGCCGGAGATATCTTTGATAACGATTATGACGCTATGAGAAAACCGGAAGAATTAATCCAAATATTATCTCAAATTCACAGCAAATACGGCACCTATGCCGTCTACGGAAATCATGACACGGATGAAAAGATTCTCGCCGGTTTTACTTTTCCTTCAAAAAAGAAAAAGGAAAGCGACCCCCGAATGGATGACTTTCTCAAGCAGGCCGGTATCCAATTAATTACCGAAGAAACGCTTCTTATTGATGACTCCTTTTATCTTGTCGGCCGTGCAGATGAAGAACGTCCCGGCCGGGGTGTCGATGTACGGAAAACACCGCAGGAAATTATGAATAGCCTGGACGATTCCAAACCGGTGATTGTTATGGAGCATGAGCCGAAATTCCTGCAGGAAATCGCCGATGCCGGAATCGATTTGCACTTGTGCGGACATACCCATGATGGGCAGACCTTCCCAACAAATTTCCTTTGCAGACTTATTTGGGAAAATCCGGCCGGATACCTAAAGAAGGACGGGATGCAGAGCATCGTCACCTCCGGCGTTGGCCTTTTCGGGCCAAATATGCGTGTTGGGACAAAAAGTGAAGTGGTAAATATCAAAGTTCATTTTCGATAGGTATGATTTCCAAAAATTCAAGGCAAAAATTCTTTATTTTCCCTTATTATTGCTTTTTCAAGATAAGTATGTTATATTAAAGCTAGAAAAAGGAGCAACCGCCCACAAAGTGGTTAGCTCCCCAGTTGGTTTTCAAGCCTGCCTAGACCGCTAAGTACAAGGCAGGCTTGTTTATTTTCGCTTGTTATTCCTACCAATAAAAAACACATCAATCACAATGCTTCGACAAAAAGTGCTGCAGACAGCTCTATTTCACCATCAAACAGCACCTTTTCTTCAGGTATATTTAATTACCCAGGTATTCCTCCAGGCAGACTCCCTGGCGATATATTTCTTCCGCAGTCTCTTTACCCACATATCTATAATGCCACGGTTCATAGGCAATTCCGGTAATCTCTGCCTTATCCTCGGGATACCGGAGGATAAAGCCGTATTTATAACTGTTCTCCATCAGCCACTGCCAGACATCCGCGGCGCCCCGGCTTCCATTGTCATTCATGCTGATATCGACTGCCAAACCCATCTGATGTTCGCTGGTTCCCGGCACCGCCACCCACTGTTCCGCCATTTTTCTGGCTTCCGCCTCCGAATAGCCCTGGGAAATGTAATTCTCAACTTCCTGGTCCATCAGGGACTGCTGAACTTCATTGGTTCTATACCCGGCATTGACATAGGGTTCAAGCCCCTCCGCCCGGGCATCATCAAACATTTCCTGCAAATCCGAATATATCCGGCTGTCCACTGACTCACCATTCCACAATTCCGTTAATTCCGGCGCATACCCTTCAGGAATCGGATTCCACCGATTCACAAGAAGGAGTTTCCACTCGCTTCCGCTCCCCTGGGCGACCGTCCCAATCCCCGAAGCCTGGGCCGACGTCGTCCAATTATCCACAACAAGTTTCACTCCTCCGATAAGCATCAGAGCAGATATAACCAGCAAAAAAAATGTTCCGAATGCCGCCCTGCGCCGTCTTCTATTCTTTCGTTTCATAACGTTCGACCTCCCTTTCAACACTGATTGTATTTGAAAGGGAGGCCCGACACTTTAACTTTCAATTATTTAATTCCTAAGAATCTATTAATCCTGATAAGCTACTCCGACATCCGATACATATTCTTTCCATTTTCCCATGTTATGGCCTCCACCTCATCGGCCGGAATCCCCTTTAAGGCAGAAATTGCTTCTATAACATACGGCAGGTTCAGAGAGCTGTTGCGTTTACCCCGGTTTGGCGCCGGCGTCAGATAGGGACAGTCGGTCTCAAGGACAATTCTGTCCATCGGCGCATATTGAACGACTTCTTTTAAAACTCTGGCATTTTTATAGGTCACAACGCCGCCGATTCCAAGGTAGAAGCCTTTATTCAGATAATTGCGCGCCATTTCCACAGAATAGGAATAACA
>URND01000031.1 GCA_900549105.1 uncultured Eubacteriales bacterium | reverse complement strand
TTTGGCGGCCGGAAAGAGATTATGGAAATGGTTGCGCCGTCCGGCCCGGTCTATCAGGCGGGAACACTTTCGGGAAATCCGGCGGCGGTGGCAGCCGGAATAAAAACGCTGGAAATATTAAAAAATCACCCGGAGATTTATGTCCGGGCTGAATCGCAGGCAGCAAAGTTGGAAAAAGCCTTTCTTGAAAACATAAAGAAATATGATGTGGCTGCGGTGTGCAATCGAATCGGTTCATTGATGAGTATATTTTTTACGAAACAGTCGGTGACGGATTATTCTTCGGCAGCGTCTTCCGATTTGAAACGTTTTAAAGAATATTTTGCGGCAATGCTGGCCGGGGGAATTTATATTGCGCCATCCCAGTTCGAAGCCCTGTTTGTCAGCGGGGTACATTCGGATGAGGATATTTGCCGGACAGAGCTTGCCATCGGAAAGGCTTTGGGACAATGGCAGAGATAATGCGCTGGCTGGTTATTGGCGGCACCAGTGAATCGGTGGACGCTGTGCGATACCTGCTGTCGAAAAATGCGGATATTATCGTGTCAGCCGCCACAGAGATGGGAGCCGCACTGTATGATGGCTTTGATGTCAGACTGTGGGTCGGCTATTTGAATCAGGAGGCATTTTCACGAAAAATGGCGTTGGAGGGTGTGACCCATGTATTGGATGCTTCCCATCCCTATGCGGTGGAGGTGACCCGGACAGTGAAGGCGGCCTGCCGCGAACTGGGCCTGGAATATTTCCGCTACACCCGCCGGGATGGCTTTTCGGATGTTCTCTCAAAACAGGGAGATCAGGGCCGGATGCCTCAAATATATCCGGCGGAAGACAGTTTGGAGGCGGCCCGGATTTTGAATCGGCTGCCGGGAAAGGCAGCGCTTTTGACTGGGGTAAAAACCCTGTCCGTTTATCGGGATGGGGTGGAAGACTTTCAGAAACGCTGTTATGCCCGAGTGCTGGATAACGAAGCGTCAAAAATTCAGTGCCGGGAGATTTTTCAGGAGGAAAGTCATTGGACAGCCCAGATGCCGCCCTTTGATATTGAGGCAAACCGTCTTTTTTTGAGACAAAGCGGGGCAAAGCTGATGGTTACCAAGGACAGCGGCGCAGCCGGAGGTCTGCCGGAAAAACTGGAGGCGGCCCGGCTGGAGGGTGTTTCAGTGATTTTGATTCGCAGGCCGAAGGAAAAGAACATTTTAGAAAGTCTGAACAGATTGGATGTGTACTTTGCATGACAGAACATTTTATGAAAAGGCTGATGATTGGGGGAACCCAGAGCGGCTGCGGTAAGACAACGGTGACAGCGGCGGTGCTCGCGGCTCTGACTGCCCGAAAGATGAAACTGGCGCCTTATAAATGCGGCCCGGACTATATTGACCCCATGTTCCATCGTCGAATCACAGGCAGACCGTCCATTAATCTGGACAGTGTTTTTTTAGAGCCGGAAAAACTTCGAAAGATTTTTGCATGGCATATGAAAGAAAGCGATATGGCTGTCATCGAAGGCGTCATGGGATATTATGACGGCCAGGGCAAAGGGGACAGAGGAAGCAGCTATCATGTGGCGTCGATAACGAAAACTCCGGCAGTGCTCGTAGTGCGCCCGGAGGGAACTGCTTTGTCTGCAGCGGCGATAGTTCAGGGCTTTAAAAATTTTCGAGAAGAGTCCATGCTCCGGGGGATTATTCTCAATGGTATCCGGGAGGGCATGTATCCTTTTTATCGGGAGATGATTGAGGCGGAAACCGGACTGAAAGTCTATGGCTTTTTGCCGAAGGAGTCAAATGTTTTTTTAGAGAGCCGACATCTCGGGCTTGTGACAGCGGCAGAACAGGAGAGTTTATCCGAAAAACTGGCTCTGCTTGGAGCAATGGCAGAAAAATATATCGATTTGGACGGCCTGATTGGATTGGCCGGGACAGCGGAACCTTTTGAGCCGATGAATGCCTTTGGGGAGTTTCCAACGATGGGAAATGTCCGGCTGGCTGTGGCTTTAGATGAGGCTTTCTGTTTTTATTATGAGGATAATCTGGAGATGCTGCGCCGTTTTGGAGCAGAAATCATCCCCTTCAGTCCTTTGCACGATGTTTGCCTGCCGGAACATATTCATGGAATTTATATCGGCGGCGGTTATCCGGAGATTTATGCGGAGCGACTTTCGGAAAATGAATCCATGCGGATGGATATTCTCCGGGCTGGCCGTCGGGGCCTTCCAATCATTGGAGAGTGCGGCGGATATATGTACTTATGTGGGAGTATTCAGTCCTGGCCTATGGTGGGGCTTGTGCCGGGGAAATGCCGGATGACGGAAAAATTGGGGCCCTTTGGCTATGTGCGTGGAACCTGCCGGAAAGACAGCCTGATCGGAAAGGCCGGGGAGACCTTTGCGGCGCATGAGTTTCATTATTCGCTGATGGCGGATGGCGGAGAGGATTTTCTGTTGTCGAAGCCGGGACGGCGGAGCTGGAGCGGCGGAACAGCCGGGGGAAATATTTATGCAGCCTATCCTCATTTATATTTTTATGCCAACCCGGAAATTCCAAAAAGATTTATGGGGGCAATGGAGGCATTCAGGCAGACAGAACAGACGGCATCGCTGATTAGACAGCCTGGACCGGCGATGGAGGAAAAAATATAATGATAATTGACCGGATAATTAAATTATTTCTGGCATTTTTGCTGGATTTGGCCTTTGGAGACCCGGTTTGGCTGTATCATCCGATACGCATTATTGGAAAATGGATTTCTTTTATGGAAAAGATCCTGCGCCGAATCTTTCCCGGAGGCCGGTCCGGAGAAAGGATGGCCGGCGCTGTTTTACTTGTGATGGTTGTCCTTCCGGCCTTTTTAATTCCTGGCGGACTTCTTTATATAGCCGGAAAGATTCATCCATGGGCAGCCTGGATTTTGGAAGTGTTCTGGATGTATCAGATTTTTGCGATGAAATGTTTGAAGACGGAGGCTTTAAAGGTATATGATGCTCTGGCGAAACAGGATTTGCCTTTGGCAAGGCAGCGGTTGTCCTGGCTTGTGGGCCGGGACACGGAAAATCTTTCGGCGGAGGAAGTCGTTAAGGCGACGGTGGAAACAGTGGCGGAAAATACAACCGATGGCGTCGTTGCACCGATGGTTTTCATGGCTGTCGGCGGTGCGCCTTTCGGCTTTGCCTATAAAGCCATCAATACGCTGGATTCTATGGTCGGCTATCGGAATGATAAGTACCGGTATTTTGGAACGGCTTCGGCCAGAGCTGATGATGTTGTGAATTTTATTCCGGCCCGTCTGACCGGAATCCTGATGGTTATCGCAGCGGCCCTGTGCCGTTATGATGCTTCCGGGAGCTGGCGTTGTTTCCGCCGTGACCGGAATAAACATTTAAGTCCAAACAGCGCCCAGACAGAAAGCGCCTGCGCCGGAGCTTTAGGCATTCAGCTTGGAGGAACCCATGATTATTTTGGAAAACCCGTCGAAAAACCAACCCTCGGCGATGCAAAACGAAAGGCTGTGCCGGAGGATATAAGGCGGGCAAACCGGCTGATGACGGCAACAAGCATACTTGCCCTTATTTTGGCAGAAGTTCTGCTGAAATGGCTTGAAGGAATCGGATAGAAGCCCTTTTGTCGATGAAAAATAGGAGTTCGACAGCGGCTTTTGACAGAATCCACAACCCTTTTATGGTAACCTGTTCTTGTTATACATAGAGATTTATGTTACCATAAATGAGGAAGATTATTGAAAAACAGAGAAGAGCAGAAAAAAGTGCGCAAACCATTAAAGGAACTGACATTGCTGGACCGGTTTCTTTTTGATACGGCAATGAGCGACTCGGAAATCAGTCGGAATATCCTGTCTATTATTTTTGATGACAGGGATATCCCGCCGATTCATTTCAGCGCTGCAGAGCAGACCCAGGAACCTTATTTTGATTTGAGGGCAGTTCGGCTGGATGTGTTGGCCATCGATGAAGAAGGAACAGTTTACGATGCGGAGGCGCAGAAGGAAAACAAAGGGAAACGATTCCTGCTGCGGCGAAGCCGTTTGTACCAGTCAGCCATTGATGTTAATCTTCTGCAGCCGGGGGATTGGGATTTTGGGAAGATGAATGATGTCTATGTTATCTTTATTGCGCCCTTTGATTTATTTGGACAAGATAAGTACATGTACACGTTTCAGATGACTTGTCAGGAAGTTCCGGGCCTCACGTTGAATGATGGGGCTGTGAGAATCTTTTTAAATACTCATGGAAAGAATGAGGATGAAGTATCTCCGGGGCTTGTTGAGTTTCTGCATTATGCGGAAAATCCGGAACAGTATGGAAGGAATATTAAAGATTTGCGTGTGCAGGAGCTTGCGAAGCAGATGGATATGCTCAAGAGCAGTCAGGAAGTGGGTGTAAAGTATATGCGTTTGTGGGAAGAATTAGCGGATGCGCGCCTTGAAGGACAGGCAGAGGGCTTTAGCCGAGGGCATGAATCCGGCGTGGAGGAAGAGAGAATTGCTTCCATAAGAAATTTGATGGAAAGTACCGGCTGGCCGGCGGAAAAAGCCATGGAAGTTTTAAAGGTGCCGGCGGAAGAGCGGGAAAAGTATTTGAAGATGGTATAAAAAATAAGACCACCATGTCGGAAGAGTCGGTGCAGTAAAACACGGCTCCCACAAAGTGGTCTTATTTTTATTTGCCAGAAATTTTATTTTTCATTCTCTGGAAAAATCCAACTTTCGGCGGTGCAGTCAGCGCCGGACCGCGTAAGCTCTTAACGCTTAAAATATACATGCCGCTGACCATGGCTTTCACTTCCTGGCGTACAGGAATAATGTCATAAACTTTTTCGTCAGCAATAAGGGTCATAATTCTTGGTCCAACCTTGGCTTTTACAATCGGCACCTTAGAGCGGCGATAAAGCTTCGGTGTGGAATCTATGACAATTTTTGGCAGGCCAGATTCAGTCAGCTTCATTTTCTTCTTATCAATGACCAGCATGGTCATCGGCTGTGCGGCAGCCTCTATCTGCTGCTGTGCAGCTTCGGCTTTTTTCTGCTGTTTATTCCCCCAGAAGGTAAGAAATACCAGTACAGCCACTAATACCACGAGGACAACGATCAGAACTATGGCCGGTGTAGACAAAAGTGCAACAGGTATCATCGTCTATTTCCTCCTTAAAATTTCAGTCCTTGTCAATTGTACCATGCTTTGGTTTAAAAATGAATAGTAAAAATGAAAGAATTTGGATTATTTTTCATTCAGCATGGCACGAATTTGTTCCTGAACTGTCGTTCCAAGGCATTTTTTTTCGGCCGGCGAGAGCTCGGATACAAAAACAGGCGTGCCGAAACGAACGGAAACGGTCTGGCGTTTAACCTTCGGAATATGAGTCTCAAAAATGTTTTCTGTATTTTTGATGGCTACCGGTACAATTGGGCAGCCGGTTTTTGTGGCAATTTTAAATCCGCCTTCTTTGAAAGGAAGCATTTCGCCGCCGAGGCCCCGGGTGCCTTCAGGGAAAAGAAAGATGGAAGTCCCGGATTTAATCAGCTCAATACAGTTGAGGATGGTTTTCAGCCCTTCACGGACATTTTCCCTGTCCAGAAACTGACAGTTGATATAGCGCATCCAGCGGCTGATGCAGGGAACCTTTTCCATTTCCTTTTTGGACACAAAGCCCGTATTATTTTTCACCAGTGTATAACAGGCAGGAATGTCATAGTAACTCCGATGATTGGCGACATAGAGAACCGGCGTGCCTTCCGGCACATTTTCCTGCCCCTCAACGTCCAGCTTCGTTCCGCTGGCCCACAGCACCATTTTAAAGCCCCAGACAACAAAGCTTTGAGAAATTTTTGCTTTTTTCATCGGGCTGAAACGGCCGATAATATTGACAATCAGATACATCGGCAGACTGATGATGGAAAACAGCAGTAAAAATAAAATAACGCAGAAAAAACGAATCATGATATACGAACCTCCTCATCTTCGGCGGATATATCTGTCGGCGGTGGCGCCTGTTCCGATTGGACGGCCATAGGAAGCTCCGGCTGGCGGTCCGCCCTGGAGTATTGATTGCGTCCGAATAATTCCGATAATTCTTTTAAGTAAGCGGCAGTGCCGGAATTCAACTGCTCCGGTCGATAGCGCCATGACCAGTTTCCCTGTCCCGTTCCTGGCGTATTCATCCGGCAGGAACTGTCAAGTCCAAAGACATCCTGAAGCGGGAAAAGGGCATACCGGGCAACGGAACCCATAGCCAGGCGGATGAAATCCCAGTGAACATTATTTCCGTCACAGCTTAAATAGCGGCGAACCTTGTCCTGGGATTCGGGTGAAGCCTTGCGGTACCAGCCCTGGGTGGTGTCATTATCGTGAGTGCCCGTATAGCAGACACAGTTTTCAATGTAATTATAAGGCAGATAATCATTATCCCGGATATCGTCAAAGGCAAACTGGAGAATACGCATGCCGGGCAGATTGTAGCTGTCCCGGAGGGCTTCCACAGCCGGGGTGATAACGCCCAGATCTTCCGCGATAATCGGCAGAGAACCGTCGAAAGCCTTGAGAACATGGTCGAAAAAGTCGGCTCCCGGCCCTTTTTTCCACTGGCCGCCTACAGCGGTTTCTTCCCCGTAAGGAACGGCCCAGTAGGCTTCAAAACCGCGGAAATGGTCGATGCGGAGGAAATCTGTCAAGGTTAATTGATGACGGATTCGGCGAATCCACCATTCATAGCGGCTTTTTTTGTGAGCCTCCCAGTCATAGAGCGGGTTGCCCCAGAGCTGTCCGGTGGCGCTGAAATAATCCGGCGGCACCCCGGCAACAACGGTTGGATAGCCTTCGTCATCCAACTGGAATAGTTCCTGATTCGCCCAGACATCGGCGCTGTCCGGGGAAACAAAAATCGGAATATCGCCGATAATCTGAATACCGTTGGCATGGGCATAGGCCCTGAATTCATGCCATTGTTTGAAAAAGATATATTGAACAAAACGATAGTAGTTCACAGAATCTTTCAATTCTTCTAAAATGGCAGCTTTGGATGGGGCAGTAAGGGATTTGTATCCGGCATCCCATTCCGTCCATGCTTTGCCGTCATGGGCATCTTTCAGCGCCATAAAGAGAGCGTAATCGGTGAGCCAGTATTCATTTTCCCGGCAGAAAGCCCGGAATTCATCCAGCAGCAGGATAATCGGCGTGTGCCGGAAACGGCTGTAGGCCTTTTTTAAAAGCCCGGTCTTATAAACGATAAGAGGGCCGTAATCCACATGGTCCCTATCCCATTCCGGAATGTCTTTCAAGTCTTCTTTGCTCAGCAATTCCAGCTCCGCTAATTTTTCAGGACTGATTATCAGGGGCTGGCCGGCAAAAGCGGAAAAAGCCTGATAAGGCGAATCGCCGAAACCTGTCGGCCCAAGAGGCAGGCACTGCCACAGAGTCTGACCGGCTTCTTTTAAAAAGTCAATAAAATCATAAGCGCCTTTCCCGAGGTCGCCGATACCATAGGGACTCGGAAAAGATGTCGGATGTACAAGAATTCCGCTCTGCCGGAGTTTTGTTATTTTCTTTTGTTCCATAAGTTACCTCCAACGTAAAAACTCTACTCTCTATCATACACGATATCTGTATTATAATGCAAGAAGCTGATAATATTCTTCGAGGGTCAGCCCCTTTTTTTTCAGAAATGCGGCCAGTTCTCTGCCAACATAACGGAAATGCCACGGCTCGTAGGCATAGCCGGTGATATGCTCTTTTCCTGCCGGGTAGCGGAGAATGAAACCATAGCGATGGGCATTTTCCCGCAGCCACTGCCCCTCAGGCGTACTTTCAACCTCTGTTGTGAGAGCGGATTGGACGGAAGGCGCGGAAATATCCATGGCAAGCCCGGTCTGATGCTCGCTTTGGCCCGGGCGGGCCGAATAGAGCGAGGTGAGCATTTCCCCCTTGACGGCCAGATTACCCTCGTAAATCTCCTGCTGGCGTTTATAGGAGCGGTAGCCGGAAACACCGATGGGGGTCACGCCGGCGGCATTGGCATCTCTGAACATGGTTTCCAGCGCCTGCGCGGCCGGGCGGCGCATATAATTTCGGTTGTCGCTGCCCGAATGGGCAAAGGGAATGTTTGCGGGAACAAGGTCTGCGGGCTCATAATCTTCGGGAAGGGGATGGGTCTTATTGACCAGGATTGGGGCGTAATCCATATTCATAAAATCACCTGGAAATGTTTTAGTTTAATTTATGTTAAAAAACGGATATGGTGCGGAACCATCCTGTAAAAATAAGCATATCATAGAGGTGAATAGTGATGGGAGGCGCTTATGGACTATCGAAATCTGCATCAAATGAATCTCTACGATGTTTTTGGTGACAGTCCCTGGACACAGGAGGATGTTTTCCAGAAGGACCGGGCCTATATGAAAAAAATATGCCCGAAACAAAGCCGGGAGATGCTGCGGTGGGTGGAAGATGTATGCGATGAGGAAGAGTATGACGGCAGCTGCATGTATGATGAGTACCCGGACACGACTGCAATGGAACGTATGCTGGAAAAGGCTTATGACCGGGCCGGACGGCCGGAACCGGAGGAGTGGTGCCGGGCATTGCTGATGAGCCTGCTCTATGATGAAATTTGTTATCGGAGAAATCGGCGGAGAGAATTCAAACAGAGACTTTATCCAAGATAGGCCGAAGGGCGGCGTATGCCGCCCCTTGTGAAGTCGAAAGGGGTATGGTACAATACTTTGGAAAGGATTTGAATATGAAACAGTTAGATAAGATTTTAGATGAGGCCCTGACATGGGAATTATCCGATATGACATTGAGTAATCGAAAAAGCGGCGGAGAGATTCAAAAAGTAAAAATCCGCCCGGTCATTATCCGGGATAGCCTTGTATTTCAGGCGGCCCAGTATACAAAAACACAGGTTTTTCATAAGAATATTGAAGAGAGCCAGATAAAGGCGTGGGTTTTGGATTTGATTCAGAACAGCTTTAAGCAGACCCAGCTGCGTACCGGGGATAAGGAGTACACCATATTGTCCGGCAAAAAGGGAAATATCACGGTGAAGGAGCGCAAAATCGGGACATGCCGGGAAACGGACAAGCCGAACCTTTCCCATAACCGGAAAAAGAGCTATATTCTTCCGGAGGGGACGCCGGTGCCTTTTCTTGTGGATTTGGGAGTGATGACGGCGGAAGGAAAGATTATCCGTTCAAAATATGATAAATACCGCCAGATTAACCGTTTCCTTGAATTTATTCAGGATGTACTGCCTGAACTGCCGAAGAATCGGACGCTGACAATGATTGATTTCGGATGCGGCAAGTCCTATCTCACCTTTGCCATGTATTATTATCTGAATATTTTGATGGGCTATTCGGTAAAAATGATTGGCCTGGATTTAAAAGCGGATGTCATTCGGCGCTGCAATGAGCTGAGGGATAAATACGGCTATGAAAAACTGGAATTTATCCATGGGGATATTGCGGATTTTGAAGGAGCGGACGAGGTGGACATGGTGGTGACGCTCCATGCCTGCGATACGGCCACGGATTATGCGCTGTATAAAGCCATCCGGTGGAATGCCAGAGTTATTTTGTCAGTGCCGTGCTGTCAGCATGAGTTAAACGGCCAGATAAAGAACGATGTCCTTGCCCCGGTGCTTCATTATGGACTTTTGAAGGAGCGGATGGCAGCGCTGATGACGGATGGGCTTCGGGGCCAGCTGCTGGAAGTGATGGGCTATAAGACCCAGTTGCTGGAATTTATTGATATGGAGCATACGCCGAAAAATATCTTAATCCGGGCGGTCAGATCCGGGCCGGTTCGGGGAAAAGGCTCAAAAGAACTGGCGGCTTATGAGGCCTGCGCCGGGGCAGTCTGCGGTAATCTGACATTATACCGCCTGCTGTTTCCCGATTTATAAAGAAGGAAGAAATGGATATGAAGAATAAGAAGAAAATAATATTTATAGCGGGTTTTTATCTGATATCCTTTATAGTGACCCTGCTTTTGACGAGCCATGTCCTGAATTATGAGCGGATTCATCCGTCGAGAAATCAGGGGGATACGTCTTTAATTAAGCTGTATGTGAAAAACAGCGGTATGCGGATTAATGAAATGGATGCCTATATTCAGGAGATGAATGCGTCCTATCTGCGTTTGAGCGTAACTCCGGTTTCGGAAAATAAGACAATTACATTGCAGATGAGCGAGCCGGTGACGAATGTGCGGACGATTTCCTATGCTTTGATGGATGAGAATAACAGTCAGGAAATTGAGGCGGGAGAATGTCCGGAGATTCAGAGAGTGGAGGGGCAGCGGCAGACAGAGATTGCCTTTACGGCGGATTTGCAGCAGGGCAGAGAATATTGTCTGAATTTGACCGTTGAGGATGATAAGCGGAATACCTATTATTATTATACCCGTGTCGTTTACGGCGATAATCTTCAGACTTATGATAAGCTTCAGTTTGTCTCCGACTTTCATGCGGCCCTTTTTGAGGAAACCACAGCGTCACGGATTGGCGAGTATCTTCAGTATTCTGCGGATGCTGTCAGCGATGATTTTCGGAAAGTGTCCATTTCATCGGACAGCGAGACGGTGGCCTGGGGCAGTCTGAATCCGGTGGTCGTGGGTGATGTCGATATGACGATTGTCAATCTGGACAGCCAGACCGGGGAAATTCGGCTCAATTATGAGATTGAGGCGCGGGATGACGGCGGCAATGATTACAATTATATGGTAAAAGAGCTGTACGAGGTATCCTGCACGGGAAGCTCTGCAAACTTAATCGGCTACTCCAGAACAATGGAAGAAAAGCTGGACGAGCAGTCATTTACCTTTAATAATAATCGGATGCGCCTGGGGCTTGTCGATGAAAGCCAGATGGATATTCAGGTTTACGGAAAAGAGGAACCGGAAGAGGAAGAGACTCAGACAACGGAAACCGGCCAGGAGACTCAGGCGGCGGACACGGCAGAGTATAATACTTACATCAGTTTCGTGGCCGACGGCGGGCTTTGGGTATACAACACAAAGGATAATATTTTGACGCAGGCCTTTGGCTTTGAACGGAAAAGTCAGGCCGGGAACAGGGATTCCAGCTATATGAATCATGGCGTTAAAGTGCTGCGAACCGAGGAAAACGGCGATTTATATTTTGCGGTTTATGGCTATATGTATAATGGCGATGACGAGGGCCGTTTTGGAATTGCGATAAATCGTTATAACCGGGTGGACGGTACCTATTCGGAAGTTTTATTTATTCCTTATGATAAGAATTTCAACATGCTGAGCCGGGGAATCCAGAAGATGGCGTTTATTGATGGAAACGACATGCTCTATATCTGTCTGGAGGATACCATTTACCGTTTTGATATTATTATGAAAGATGTTGAAGTGGTGCTGGAGCAGGCGGAGTCTGAGGATTGTGCGATTTCCGGCGATGGACGCAGCATTGTTATATCTCATAGAGATGGGGCAGGCATGGTGTCGGAGATTGAATGGCGGAATCTTGAAACCGGTGAAACCCAGTTAATCCAGGCGAAGAATCGGCGGCTGGCGCTGGTCGGCATGCTTGGCCAGAATCTGGTGTACGGCGAGGGCAGTGCGGCGGAGGAAGAAGCGCTGGACGTGTTGTATATTATCGATGCAGGTTTGAATGTTCTGAAGGAATACCGGGTCGGCGGCGGATATATCAGCGGAGCAGAGGTTGAAGGAAATCTTCTTGAAATATATCGGCGGGATAATAATCATTCGGATTTGCCGGTGGATTATATTGTTTACAATGAAAATGATACCCAGAATATTACTACAGATAACGTGCGCGATGATGTGCGTAAGCGGGAAACCTGGCTTGTGACAAATGAGTACGGAAATTCCCTGCCGGTGGTAATGTTCGCCAGAGGTATAGAATCCTATCGCAGCACTCAGATAGAATTCCAGCCGCAGGGTGAGGAGTATACGGGATATTTCGTATATGCCAACGATAATATGATGAAATATCCGACATTTGTGGAAGCTTATTGGGAAGCTCTCTATAATGAAGGCAAGGTACTGGATAATCAGGGACGGCTGATCAGCCGGCCGTCAGTCCGCTTCGATGAAAAAGATTTGGGCGGCCCGTCGATTGCCGCGGTGGATACGGATGAAACGGCGCAGCAGAGAGCGGTTCTCGAATGGCTTTTCAAATTTGAAAAAATCAGCGGAGAACCGGCATTGGACAGCGGCGATATGTTTGAAAACCTTCAGGCGAATCTGCCGGATTTCCATGTGGTGGATATGAGCGGAACGGGGCTGAATGACGCCCTGACTATGATTTCCGAGGGCGTTCCGCTGGTGGTAAAGAACAGCGAAGGTACCTGGTGTATTGCGGAAGGTTATGGCAGCGGCTATATTACCATCGCCGATTCGAAAGATGGCACGGTGGTCAAATATGAGAAAGATTCGGCCATTAATGGAATTGCCTCCTCCGGAAATGTAATCTACAGTTATTACAAATAAAAAAGAAAAACATCTTCTGCGGAAAGCGTTCTCGCAAGCTTTCCGCGGAAGATGTTTTTTGATTCTTATTTAAGGTTTTCCGGGTTGAGGCCCTCGAGTTCAGGCAGGACAAAGCGTCCATCTTTGCGGATAAGCACATCGTCGAACCAGATACTGCCGCCGCCGTATTCCGGCCGCTGGATACATACTAAATCCCAGTGGATTGCGGAGTGGTTGCCGTTTGGCGCTTCATCATAGCAGTTGCCCGGTGTAAAATGGAAAGAGCCCATAATTTTTTCATCAAAGAGGGTATCTTTCATCGGCGTGAGAATGTATGGATTGACGCCGAGGGCAAATTCGCCGACATAACGGGCGCCGTCATCGGTGTCAAGAACCTGATTGATGCGGGCCGTATCATTTGCGGTGGCTTTTACGATTTTTCCGTTCTCAAAGGTGAAGGAAATGTTTTCAAAAGTAAAGCCCTGGAAAACAGCCGGAGTGTTATAGGTCAGAGTTCCATTGATGGAATCCCGAACCGGCGCTGTATAGACTTCACCATCAGGGATATTCATATTGCCGGCGCATTTGATTGCCGGAATACCTTTGATGGAGAAGGTTAAATCGGTGCCCGGTCCTTCAATGCGGACTTTATCTGTTTTATCCATCAGTTCGATGAGCGGCGTCATCGCTTCGCCCATTTTTTCATAGTCAAGGCAGCAGACATCAAAATAGAAGTCTTCAAAAGCTTCCAGGCTCTGATTGTTGAGCTGGGCCATGGAACTGTTCGGATAGCGCATGACGCACCAGCGCAGCTTCGGTATCCGGATTTCATGGTGGACCGGAGTGCTGTACAGCCGTTCATAAAGGGCAAGATTTTCAGAAGGCACGTCCGAATTTTCAGAGATATTATCTGTGCCGCGGATGGCGAGATAGCAGTCCATCCGGGACATTTCCAAAGCGTCTGCCTCAGCCATTAAGCGAAGCTGCTCTTCGCTGCAGTGAAGCAGCATTTCCCGCTGAACCCTCGGATTTGTATAGTGAGGGAAAGGCATGGCGCCAACGGCATAGGTTTCTTTAATGAGCTGCCGGGCCAAATCTTCGGTACTTTCTCCGATATAATCGATATACACCTTATCGCCCGGTTTTACCTGAATGGATTTGTGGATAAGATTGTGAGCAAATACTTTAATACGTTCATCCATATTAATAACTTCCTTTCACGAGTATTAAATATCTAGAGGTATTATACAACTGAATTCGCGGAAAGTCCACAGGTACAGATGATAATTTCCTCTGCGCTTGCCCCTTTACGAAAGGACAAATATAATGTAAAATATAGAAGATTGATAATAATACGGGGGTATTAGAGATGGATTTAATAACTGTAAGAGAATTATATCGAAATTCTTCAAAATATGTGGAGCAAAAAGTAAAAATCGGAGGATGGGTTCGTAATCTGAGGGATTCAAAGACTTTTGGATTTCTGGTGATTAATGATGGAACCTATTTTCAGACGCTTCAGGTTGTTTTTGGAGAACAACTGGACAACTTTCAGGATATCTGCAGATTGAATGTGGGCGCCGCTGTCATTGTTGAGGGAACGCTGGTGGCCACACCGAAGGCAAAGCAGCCATTCGAAATCCAGGCGGACAGCGTTTATGTGGAAGGCGCTTCCACTCCGGATTATCCGATTCAGCCAAAGCGGCACAGCTTTGAATATCTGCGGACGATGACACATCTGCGGGCGCGGACAAACACCTTCCAGGCCGTATTCCGTGTGCGCTCTCTCATTGCCTATGCGATTCATAAGTTTTTCCAGGAGCGGGATTTTGTCTATGTGCATACGCCATTGATTACGGGCAGTGACTGCGAAGGCGCCGGAGAGATGTTCCGCGTAACCACATTGGATCCGGCAAATATGCCGAAGGATGAGGATGGCAATATTGATTATTCCAGAGATTTCTTTGGAAAAGAGACCAATCTGACGGTCAGCGGCCAGTTAAACGGCGAGACCTTTGCCATGGCTTTCCGCAACATTTATACCTTTGGGCCGACTTTCCGTGCGGAGAATTCCAATACAACCCGTCACGCAGCCGAGTTTTGGATGATTGAGCCGGAGATGGCCTTTGCGGATTTGGAGGACAATATGGCCCTGGCCGAAGCAATGCTGAAATATATCATTAACTATGTTCTTGAGAATGCGCCGGAAGAGATGAATTTCTTTAACCAGTTTGTGGACAAGGGGCTGATTGAGCGGCTGAAACATGTGGCAGGTTCCGATTTTGCCCATGTGACATACACTGAGGCAGTTGAGCTTTTGGAAAAGCACAATGATAAGTTTGAATATAAGGTACACTGGGGAACCGATCTGCAGACGGAGCATGAGCGTTATCTGACAGAGAAGGTCTTCAAACGGCCTGTATTTGTGACGGATTATCCGAAGGAGATTAAGGCGTTCTATATGAAGATGAACCCGGATAATAAGACCGTGGCAGCCATGGATTTGCTGGTGCCGGGCATTGGCGAGATTATCGGGGGCAGCCAGCGTGAGGATGATTACGATAAGCTTGTGCAGAGAATGAAAGAACTTGGCCTGAAAGAGGAAGATTATGCCTTCTATCTGGATTTGCGCCGTTACGGTTCCACACGCCATTCCGGTTTTGGCCTTGGCTTTGAGAGATGTGTTATGTATCTTACAGGCATGGGCAATATCCGTGATGTCATTCCATTCCCGAGAACCGTTAAAAATTGTGATATTTAAATGAATATATGGGGGAGGCTGCGGCAGGCAGCCTCTCTTTTCTTCAAGGACAACATACTAAAGGTGGCAGAAAATATGTTAAAAAAGTTCAGGATTCCAAAGATTCCGAGTATATTGCTGTGGCTGGTGACGCCGGCTCTCAGCTTTTTCCTTTTAGAAACGCTGACCCATTCGGTGGCGGAAGATATGGAGCTTCCTCTTATCCTGCTGAATTTGGTTTTTTATTACCTGCTTTACGGCCTGATACTGGCTGTCTCTAAACGGAGCTGGGTCAGCCTGGGGCTTGGAAGCCTTCTGGTAATGATTATCGGCCTTATTGATTATTATGTGATTCAGTTCCGCTCAGTGCCTTTATATCCGTGGGATATTTTATCCGTAAAGACGGCGATGAGCGTTTCCGACAATTACAGCTACAGCCTGGATAAAGAGGCCGTAATGATTGTGGCATGCTTTGTCCTGCTTACTCTTATCGGCAGTCTGACAAGCTGGAAGCTGCCACTCAGAAACCGCCAGTACCATCTGCTGTCGGTGCTGAGCGCCGTGCTGCTGTTTACCCTTTATGGAACGGCGGTGCAGATGCCGGAGGTTCATGAGGCCGTAGGTTTTTATGAGTATCATTTTACACCAAATGCCTTTTATCAGATGAATGGTTTTGCCGTCAGTTTTATCTCGAATACCCAGTATCTGGATGTTTCAAAGCCCGCCGATTACAGCGTGGCGAAGGTTGAGGAGATTTTGGAGCCATACATAGAAGCGGATGAACAAAGGGAGGAAGGGTCTTCCCGTCCGAATATTATTGTGATTATGAATGAAGCTTTTTCAGACCCGGCGGTCCTCGGCGAATTTGAGACAAATGTGGATTATATGCCTTTTATCCGCGGCTTGAGTGAGAATACGGTCAAGGGGCGGCTGATGGTTTCAGTGAAGGGCGGAAATACGGCCAATTCCGAATATGAGTTTTTGACCGGGAATTCCATGGCTTTCCTGCCTTTGGGCTCCGTTCCTTATCAGCAGTATATCCGGGGTGAGATGCCGACGGTGGCAAGCCAGTTGAAAAATCTGGGCTATGAGACTTTTGCCATGCATCCCTATCGGGCCAATGGCTGGAACCGGAAAAAGGTATATGAGTATTTTGGCTTTGATACCAGTTATTTTAAAGAGAGTTTTACAGATGCGCCGATACTCCGGGAGTATACGACAGATTTGGCAACCTATCAGAAGATTGTGGATATTTATACATCGAAAACGCCGGGACAGCCCATGTTTGTTTTTGATGTGACCATGCAGAACCACAGCAGCTACAGTAAAGAATACGAGAATTTTAAGCCGGATGTGGAGGTGACAGGCTCCGACGGCAATGCAAAACTGCTGGAGAGGTATTTATCGTTGATTAAAGTGTCTGATGAGGCCTTCGGCCAGTTGGTGGGTTATTTTTCACAGGCGGAGGAGCCGACGATTATTCTCATGTTTGGCGACCATCAGCCGGCGGACTGGGTAGTCAGCCCGATTTATCGGATGAACGGCATTGGGGATACGAATTCCTGGTCCGAATCCATGGAGAGATACGAAGTGCCTTTTGTCATCTGGGCCAATTATGACATTGATGAGGACGCTGTCTGCCGGGAAATCAGCCATGATTTTTCTGAAGAGAATATTTTGAGCGTTAATTATTTAAGTACGGTGCTTTTTGAGGCGGCGGGACTTCCGATGAGCCCGTTTCAAAAGTATATGAAGGCCATCATAAAAGACTATCCGGTGTTGACGGCCAATATGTTTCTTGATGATGAAGGCAGTTATTTCGGCGTAAATATGAGCCAGTCGCTGCCGGAGCAGTTAAAAGACTATGCTATTTTGAATTATAATCATTTATTTGATGTAAAGCACAGAAATGATGCGTGGTATACTTCGCCGGAGATGCCGTGACGGCGGATTTCTGTGGAGAGTATGAGCTGAACAGAGGTGAGATATATGCGGTTTATACATATGGCGGATATCCATTTGGGCGCTGTGCCGGATAAGGGAAAGCCCTGGTCCGCAAAACGGGCCGAAGAGATTGAAACGACCTTTTACCGGCTGCTGCAGGAGGCGGGACATCAGGGCGTGGATTTGGCGCTTATTGCCGGGGACATTTTTCACAGGCCGCCGACAAAAAGGGAACTGAAGGAATTAAACTACCGTTTGGAAGCGATGGCCCCGACCCAGGTGGTGATGATGGCCGGAAACCATGATTATATTGGGGAAAATTCAAACTACCGGGGATTTACGTGGGCGGAAAATGTCCATTTCTTCCGCCAGGAGCGGATGGACGCCGTTTATATTGAACCGCTGGACACCTGGGTTTATGGCCTGAGCTATGAGCACCGGGAGATTAAAGCGCCGCTGTATGACCGGGTGCGGCCTTTGGACAGGCCGGGATTTCACATTCTTCTTGCCCATGGCGGCGATGAGAAGCATATCCCGATTCAGAAAAATGCCCTGATGGCAGCAGGCTTTGATTATGTGGCCTTGGGCCATATTCACAAGCCGGAAATCATTTCAGATAAAATGGCTTATGCCGGGGCTCTGGAGCCGATTGACCGGCTGGATATGGGAGCGAGGGGCTATATCTATGGAGAAATAACGAATCGCGGAACCCGAATCCAGTTCTGTCCGGCCTCATGCAGAGAATACCGGGAGATGGTTTTGGAGTCGGATACGGATATGACCAGCGGCGAAATGGAGCAGTGGCTGCAGCAGCAGATTCACATCGAGGGAGATAAACACCTCTATAATGTGGTTTTAAAGGGTTACAGGGATACGGATATCGTCTATCGGCTGGACCGGCTGGCCCAGATAGGCAATGTGGTCTCCATCCGGGATGAGACCTTGCCATGGTTTGATTTTGAGCGCCTGTACAACGAGAATTCGGAGAATCTCATAGGCATGTTTATCAAAAAGGTTTATCAGATGCCGATGGACGAACATCGGCGGGAACAGATTCTAAGTTACGGCCTCCAGGCAATGTACTATAGAAAGGGTGGAATGAATTCATGATTATTGATACGCTGAATTTAACACATTTTGGCCGTTTTCATCAGGCGAGTCTGCGTATTTCTCCGGGGATTAATGTGATTTATGGTGAAAATGAAGCGGGCAAGTCCACAATTCATCAGTTTATTCAGGCAATGCTTTTTGGCGCGGAGCGCCTTCGGGGAAAAGCGTCGAAAAAGGATGCCTACAGCAGGTTCCAGCCCTGGGAGCAGGGAAAAAACTATGAAGGTTCGATGGTGCTTGAACACGAAGGGGAGATGTATCGCCTGACCCGGAATTTTTATAAAGAAGATGAATATTTCCGGGTGGAGCAGCTTCGGACAGGAAAGGAAATACTTCTTCCGGGCGGCCAGATAGACGGCCTTGTGGACGGGCTGACCCGGAATAATTTTAAAAATACGCTGAGTATTTCCCAGCTTGAAAGTTCGATTGATTCCCGTTTTGGCCTGACATTGCAGGCATATATGGCAAATATTCAGCGGACAAAAAATCAGGAAGTGGATTTGCAGCAGACGCTGGATTATCTCAGGAAAGAGAAAAAGGCCCGGCTTGACCGGGGGGCAGAGCGGGAACTTCAGGATTTAAAGCGGCAGATGACAGCCCTGGAAGCGGAGGAGGACGGCTATTCACAGCTTCTCGAGGATATTCGCCAGCAGCAGGAAACGCTGGAACAGGTACGCAGCCAGCGGCAGTCGGCGAAGGTGTCCGGCAGGGAAAGCCGGAAACGGGAACAGCAGGAGCGGATGGAGGCCATTCGCCTGATTGAGGAAAATAACTATGTGGCGGACCAGTATCAAAGGAAAAAAGCGGCCTATGAGCAGTTGAAGCAGCAGGCTGCCGAAGCAGATTTTGACGCAATGAAAGAGGAATGGGATGCGGCCAATGAGGAATACGATGCGCTTTCGGATGATTACAGTCAGCTCATGGGGAGGAACCTGGCCATTCTTTTCTCTGTGATGATGTTTGGGCTGATTCCGGTGGTGGCTGTCTTTTTCCTGAAAAATAATCTGCTGGTGCGGGTAGGAATTTTAATTGTATTTGTAGCCCTGCTTGCGGTGACAGCCCTGCTGCTGCAGTTGGGAAGAAAGCGGATGGCTGCGCGTCTCGGCGAGTGCAGGGAAAATCTGGATGGGCTTCATGATGAGATGGAGCGGCATATGTTTGGCCGGGGCAGCCGTGAAATGCTGCGCCAGATGAAAGGGGAACTTCAGGCCCTGCGCAGCCAGTATGAACAACTGCAGATTCCGCTGCAGCCCTATATTGAAAAGTACGGCGAAGATATATCTCTGAATATGGAGGAAGACGAAGAGGATGAAACGCTGGAGCTTTTGCGCCAAAAAGAAGAAAGCCTGACAAAATCTTTAGAGCGTCTTTTGGTCCAAAAAGAGACTTTGGAGGAAAAGGCGCTGGAGCGGGAAGCGCTGGAATCAGATATTCAGAGGCTGTCTGAAGAAGTTCGGGCCGAGCAGGAGCAGGCGGGTGTGATTGACGAATGTATGGCGATTATCCGGGATTTATCGGAGGAAATTCATTCTGATTTTGGACCGGCCCTGAATAGGGAAGTGTCCAGAATGATGTGGGAATTGACCGGGGGCAAATATGAGCGTGTTGTGGTGGATAATGAGCTGAATCTCCGGGTGGACACGGAGGGGCATTTTGCGGATAGCGACCAGCTCAGCACCGGGACACGGGAGCAGCTTTATCTGGCCCTGAGGCTGGCGATGGTGAAACTTCTTTTCCCGAAAAATGACATGCCGGTGATTTTTGACGACAGCTTTGTTTTTTATGATGACCGCCGTCTGGCCCGGACCCTGTCCTGGATTGGCAGTCAGGGCTTTTCCCAGGTGATTCTTTTTACCTGCCAGCATCGGGAAATGGATGCGCTGGAACGGCTTGGCGTGGCCTATACGCCGATTTATATGGATTGTAATTAGATTATAAAAAGGACATCCTTTAAGAGATTTCTTGAAGAATGTCCTTTTTGGTTTCAATTACAGCTCATGTTTATTATATCTGTTTAATAATTTATGAATTTTTTCATTTGGGTCCAGCAAATCACTGATGGAATGGTCATGATTGAGGGAATCAATCAGGAGAGCAATGTATTTGCTCAGATCAACATTCACATAATAAGGCCTGGAAAGTAATTCCGGCGACTGATAAATGCAGTTGGTTGTCAGAATTCTGCTGATCGTGCCTTCTTCATAGGCTTTATCAAAGGCTTCCAGTCCATTGGTGAACAAACCGAATGTGGAGGCAACGAAGACACGGTTGGCCTTACGTTTTTTAAGCTCTCTGGCAGTATCCAGCATACTTTCACCGGAGGAAATCATATCATCAATGATGAGGACATCTTTTCCCTCAACGGATGCACCGAGGAATTCATGGGCAACAATCGGGTTACGGCCATTGACAACCCGGGAATAATCACGGCGTTTATAGAACATACCCATATCGATACCGAGTACGTTTGCATAATAAACAGCGCGGGTCATAGCGCCTTCATCCGGGCTGATAATCATCATATGTTCACTGTCTACAGTCAGATCGTCCACGGATTGGAAGAGGGACTTGATAAACTGGTAATTTGGCTGAATACTTTCAAAACCGCTCATCGGAATCGCATTCTGCACACGAGGGTCATGGGCATCAAAGGTGATAATGTTTTCAACACCCATATCCTTCAATTCCTGAAGAGCCAGTGCACAGTCGAGAGATTCACGGGCCGTACGTTTATGCTGACGGCTTTCATACAGGAAAGGCATGATGACATTGATTCGGCGTGCCTTGCCCGAAGCTGCCGCAATCAGACGTTTTAAATCGGAATAGTGGTCATCCGGGGACATACGGTTTATATGTCCGCACAGTTTGTACTGAATATTGTAGTTGGTAACATCAACGATTAAATACAAGTCTTTTCCGCGGATGGATTCGTTAATTGTACCCTTGGCTTCTCCGGAACCGAAACGGGAACATTTTGCATCAATGATGTAAGTGTCCTGCTTGTAGTTTTCGAAGAGGATGTTTCCGCTGTGTGCGCTTTCCCGTTCCTTGCGCCAGGAAACAATATACTCGTTGACTTTTTTGCCAAGCTCCCAACTGCTTTGCAGAGGGATGATTCCCAATTGACCCACAGGGATGGTTTCTTTGAAATCGATGTTGAGCTGACTCATGATTTACCTCCGTACTTTATATGGTTTTTATTAATAAGTTTGTATTTTATAACCAATAAGTTATTATGAACTATTTATATCTTCATTGTCAAGAATTTTGTCGAAAGTCGTTGGATAATGTTTACAGAAAAATTGAACATTATCTGGAGCGGGCAATCTTAATACGAATATCTTCTCCGAAAATAAGGAAAATATGATAATAGCTGATAATTCGGGAAGAGATACGCTCGCTATAAATATCCTGAATAGCTTCCACCGGAAGATTGGTGGATATAATTGTTGACTTGCGGTGTTCCTGCCGGTGGTTCAGGCATAAAAACAGTTGGGAAACCGTAAAATTATTGATAGTTTCCGTGCCCAGGTCATCAATGATCAGTGCATCGCAGTTCATGATGGAGTCGAACAGGGTATCCTCATAAAAATGTTCCCCGCCGTCCTCCGAATTCCCGAAAGTATGGGCTTCAAAGGCTTCTATTAAATCGAAGGCCGTCATATAAAGAACGGAGCGGGAGTCGTTGAGAAGTTCCCTGGCGATGCAGTGGGTCAAAAAGCTTTTGCCGACCCCGGTGTTGCCGGTAATAAAAAGATTGGCAAATTCCCGGTCAAAATTCTCAATGAATGTCTGACACCGGGATACGATCATTTTCATATTGGCAGCCGGGCTGATGCCGAAACGGGCATCCTTTTCTTCGGAATAATAATCCATATTGAATGTATCAAAATTTTCTTTTTCCAGAATCTCGGAAATCCGGGACTGGTCGTAAATTTTCCGGGCCGCCGCCTGACGGAAGCAGGCGCATAAATCTCCGCCGGAAAAACCGGTATCTCTGCACAGCGGACAGTGATATCTGATTTTCAGATAGTCTTCCGGGAAGCCGCCGGAAAGAAGCAGGGCCCTTTGCCGGTTTTGCAGTTCTTCAATCCGGGCGTGAAGCCGCTGTCCGGCTTCCGAAGGATTCGGAGCCGGATTTGTGATGCGTTTCCGGGCTTCTTCGGCGCAGAGAGAAACAATCTGCTGTTCCAGCATTTCATATGCCGGCAGTTTATCATACACTTCCTGAATCCGCAGGTCCTGCCGATGCTTTTCCTCCGCCTGCCGCCGGTCGTAATCCCTCATAATGGTTTTATATAGTGAATTATTCAGCATAATTATAGCTCCTTTTTGCCGCGGTTAGCTGCCGTTTCCTGATTGAAGTTTGCGGACCAGTTCCACTTCCATATTGCTGTAATCATAGCTTCGCTGATTGAAATTGTGGAAGCGGGCCGCCGATTTCCTGCCGGACGGTGTTCTGGCAGGCTGTTTTTCAGCGGATGTCTGGCTTTTTGAAGTCCGGGCTTTATCGAAGGCCTCATCCAAAAGCCGGACGTCCTTTAAGCTGCCGACCTGTTTATCACGCCAGCCCTTTAAAATCTTATCCGCATACTGGAAGCTGGCTGAGCGGGCCGTTAAAATGGTCCGCTTGCAGGCTTCGGCGATTAATTCCTGAGAAAAATGGTATTCCTGATTCCAGCGGCGGATAAAACACAGTTCATCCTCTGAAAGATAACGGTTTTTAATGCCGAAGGCGTTCATCACCGCCGTATTCAATTGATTGAAGGAAGCGCAGTAAGCCTTGGCTTCATCCACGGTGTGGATGCCGGCCTCCGTCCACCCAATGGCTACAGCCTGGATATAATTCATCTTCCGATGCCCGTTGGAAATGCAGTATTCAAAAAGATGCTCGATTAAATCCTGGGACATGCCGAGCTCATTATGGAAAAATAAGATGGTATTCATGTCCTTCTGGTTGAGGGGCTTTCCCGTATATTGCTGAATAATAAAGAAAAGCTGGTCTCCGCTTTCATTTTCCATAAAAGACTGGAGTTCATCGACGGAGTAGGCGGGCACCTCATAACCGGCCGTTCCGCGCGCCGCGGCGGCCGGAACTTTTGCATTTGCCAAAGATACCGGCGCCGGAGCCGCCGGTTCCGCGGCATAGGCCGCTTTCATTGAAGAAGGCGCAGATTCTCTAATGTAGGAAATCGGAGCCGACGGCTCCGCTGCATATGGCGCTGTCACCGGGCGGAGACAGATATCGGTAATATTGCCGTCCCCATCCCAGGCAATGCCAAGGAGCCCTTCCTGTTCCCAGAAGCGCAGAGCCCGTTTAACATCGTTTTCGGTCATATTAAAAAAGTCTGCAATGGAGGTTGCGGTGATTTCCGCATCAGGAAATCCGGCCCACCGAAGCAGATAAAGATAAATTTTTAAAAATTCCCCGTTTGCTCCGGACATATAGTGATCGAGAAATTCATTTGGAATCATCGTAATATTCCGGGGCATATCGGTATGTAATTGAATTGATTTCATAAGTTATTCACCCTAAAATAAACTGCCTTATCATGTGAAATCTATTATAGCATGTTTTAAATAAGTTGGAAATAGGCCGGGATTCCCGGGGGAAAAGCTGTGGACAATGTGGATAATGTGGATAACTTTTCAGGTTAAATGTTTCGACAACCAGTGAAATGTCGAAATATCTTGAATAATCAGGAGCTTTGGAATGTTTTGGCGATGGGTTGTGGAAAAAGTTATGTAAATAAAGTTATCCACAGATTTAAAGGGAAGAAATTGTTAATAAATCTGTGGATAATGTGGATAAGTGGTGGAAAGTATAATAATATAAGGGTAAAAAAAGTGGATAAAATTGTGTACCTCTTTTTTTACCCTTTATGGATAAATGGTTTTTATTTTTTTAACAGTTCTTCACCGACAGTGACAATATCTCCGGCTCCCATGGTGATGACCAGGTCGCCCGGGCTGCAGTTTTCCAGTAAGAAGTTTTCGATTTCTTTGAAAGTGGAAAAATAGTCTGCCGCTGCGCCGTGGGCCTGAATTTCCGCCTGCAAGTCTCTGGAGTGGATTTCACCCGTATCGGCTTCTCTGGCCGCATAAATGTCCGCGAGAACGACATGGTCCGCCAGGGACAGGGCTTTGCCGAAGTCCTTCAGAAGAGCCTTGGTGCGGGTATAGGTGTGGGGCTGGAAAGCGCACCATATTTTCCGATGGGGATAGTTTTTGGCGGCTGTCAGAGTGGCCTCAATTTCTGTTGGGTGGTGGGCATAGTCATCCAGGATGGTAATGCCCTTCACTTCCCCCTTGTATTCAAATCGACGGTCCGTCCCCTTAAAGTTCATCAGACCGGCTTTAATATGCTCCATCGGTATTCCCAGTTCTCTGGCGGCTGCAATGGCGGCAAGAGAGTTGGAAACATTGTGCAGGCCGGTGACATTCAGCGTGATATGGTCCAGTTTCTCCCCGTCCACATATAAATCATAGCTGCCGCAGGCATATTCATCAAAGGAAATGTTCTTAGCGGTATAGCTGTCATCGGCTTCGAGGCCGTAAGTAATGATCTTACATGGAAGGCCCTCTGTGAAGTAGGACAAATCGGGAATTTCTCCGTTGATGATCAGAATACCGTCCTTATCCAGTTTTTCGGCGAAAAGCCGGAAGGAATGGCGGATATCGTCCAAATCTTTAAAAAAGTCCAGATGGTCCGCATCCACATTCAGAATCAACTCGATGCGCGGATTAAATTTGAGAAAGCTGTTGGTGTATTCGCAGGCTTCGGTGATAAAATTCTGGGAGCGGCCGACACGGATATTGCCGTCAATATCCTTTAAAATTCCGCCGACGGAAATTGTGGGGTCGCAGGCTCCGGCCAGCATGATCAGAGAAAGCATGGAAGTTGTTGTCGTTTTCCCATGGGTGCCGGATACGGCGATGGAGTTTTTATAGTTGCTCATAATCTGCCCGAGCAGCTCCGCCCTGTCCATATGAGGGATACCCTTTTGGACAACAGCCTGGAATTCCGGATTATCCGGGTGAATGGCCGCCGTGTAGACAACCAAATCCATGTCATCGGTGATATTTTCAGCTTTCTGCCCATAGACAATGGATGCTCCGTGGCTTTCAAGCTTTTCTGTAATCGGTGAAGATTTCATATCGGAACCGGTGATGGTAAAACCCCGTTCAAGGAGAACTTCGGCCAGACCGCTCATGCTGATACCGCCAATGCCCATAAAATGAATTTTTATGGGGCGGTTAAAGTCGATTTTATACATATAAACTGCACTTCCTTATTTTATTCATGTTTCATAAGTACATATTATAACTTGCTTTTGGGAAAAAATAAAGGTTCTAAAATGATAAAAATAAATATGCACAAAAACACAAATGAAAAATTGTGGAAAAATAACGGACATTTTTTGCGCCATGTCGAAAAAAATCGGAATATTGAACATTTTTTAGGGGCACAAAGGAAAAAAATAGTAAAAAGTGTTCACAATTCAAGCGTGAAGTGCTATAATTAAATAATCATACAGAACAACAAGAGGTGATTACGTGGTTAAAAAAGAAATGATAGCTATGCTTCTGGCAGGGGGGCAAGGCAGCAGGTTGGGAGTATTGACGGCACACGTAGCCAAGCCTGCAGTTGCATTTGGCGGTAAATATCGCATCATAGATTTTCCGTTGAGTAACTGTATTAATTCAGGTATTGACACGGTGGGGGTATTAACCCAGTATCGTCATTTAAGGTTGAACACACATATTGGAATTGGTATTCCGTGGGATTTGGACCGGAATTACGGCGGCGTTACATTGCTTCCTCCGTATGAGGGCAGTGAGAATGCGGACTGGTATTCCGGCACGGCGAATGCAATTTTCCAGAATCTTGAATATATTGAAAGTTACAATCCGGAGTATGTCCTTATTCTGGGCGGTGACCATATTTATAAGATGGATTATGAGGTTATGCTGGATTTCCATAAATCAAGAAATGCAGAGATAACGATTGCATGTATGCCGGTTCCTTGGGAAGAAGCCAGTCGTTTTGGCGTTGTGGTTGCGGACGACGCAGGACATATTAAAGAATTCGAAGAGAAACCGGAGAAGCCAAGCAGTAATCTGGCTT
>URND01000030.1 GCA_900549105.1 uncultured Eubacteriales bacterium | reverse complement strand
CTGCTCGACAACACGGCCGGACAATACAAGCCGTTTCTGCTCGGCATCCACAGTGATGATTTTAACATCCACTGTTTTATTCAGCCATTCATTTAAATCTTCCACATAGCTTGTGGAGAGCTGGGAAGCCGGGATAAAACCGCGGACACCCTGGACATAAGCAATGACGCCGGCGTTGACAACGCCTTTAATCTGAACGGAAAGAACAGTGTCTTCATCCATCAGCTGCTGTAATCCTTCCCATGAAATTTTTTCTTCTGCAGCGCGTTTTGTTGATTCACTCATATTTTCACCTCATTATTCTTCACAGGTTTCGGCAGACATTTTAGAAGGATCTATTTTTACATATTCGCGAGTGCTGGTGACATCTTCAGAATCCTCGTCATCAAACATATCGTCAAAATCCTCATCCAAATCATCATCCCAAGTGTCATCGAAATTATCGGAAGCTTTTTTATCCATAATATCCTTGACAATATAAGCTATACTTCCGATGGCGATGGCAGCGGCCAATGTTTTAATCACAAATTTAAAAAATTTACCGATCTTCATAAAATCACCTTCCTGTTTTTTAATCACATATAGTTAGTATTATATAGTATTTTTGTTAAAAAATAAAGATATTATTTACTTTGACCGGAAAAATTATTAAAATATAAAGCGGCGGGTTTTAATATAAGGGCGTCCGGCATCGCTGCGCTCCTTGCAGAAGGTGTTGAGTTCCTTGATGGTTGGGCCGGGAAGACCGTTGTCATTATGGCCGATGAGTTTTCCCTGGCCGAGGTACATTTCAACATGGCCGACAGCGAAGGGACGGGATGTGTCGTTGCCCTTAAAGAAAAGAAGGTCGCCCGGATTCAGGCGGGCTGTATCGGGAATTTCTGATTCACCGAAGTCTACATCCAGCCCTTTGAGGGAAAGTATCTGCTCCGGTGTGTCCATGCCGATATCCAGTTTCAGGGTTGAAAGGTAAAGCCACCACACAAAGGAGGAGCAGTCGCTGTATCCCTGATTGACAAGAAGTCGGAGTGAGGATTGGGTATATTGATTTTTTTCGCGGAGCAGGAGAGCCTGACGGATGATTTGAACCTGTTCAGCAGCTTTCATGAAGTCATTCATTCCTTTCTGATATTATATAAGAGGTTATTTATGAAAAACATACTAAAAACAGCAGGTATTTTTAACCTGCTCTATTATGTACTTATCATATCATATGCGGGAATCCGCACAACATTCGCGGGATTTTGGCTGGCGGCGGCTGCTTTTTTTGCGGCCTTGTCCGCACTGCCCGATAAATGGCTGTCCAGGCTTAAATTTCCGATAGGCATGGGCGCTGTGTATTTTCTTTTTCAGGAAGGGCTGCTGTTGTGCAGCGCTCATGAGAAACCGAAGCCGGGAGCGGATTATATGATTATTATGGGCGCCCAGGTAAAAGGAGACCGGCCGTCCCGCTCACTATTGCGGCGGATTGAGGCCGGAGCCGGGTATTTAAAAAGGAATCCGGGAACAAAGGTCATTGCTTCCGGCGGCCGGGGGCCGGGGGAGAATATAACCGAGGCGGCCTGTATTGCGGAGACGCTGACGGATATGGGCATTGGGAAAGAGCGGATTTTGCTGGAAGCGGCATCAGAGAGCACGCGGGAAAATCTTCTCTATTCAATGGCCCTGGGAGGAAAGGAGAAAAGCTATGTGATCGTAACCAATGGCTTTCATCTGTTCCGTTCTCTGGAGACAGCCAGGCGCCTTGGAATGGCCCATGTCTCCGGGCTGGCGGCTTCCTCGGAGCCGGTATTACTGTTAAATTATTATGTAAGGGAATTTTTTGCACTGATGCTGTATCGGCTGCGTGCGAAAGTGGGGAGAATTCAATGATTTATCTGACGTCAGACATTCACGGGTGTTTTAAACAATTTAAGCAAATGCTGGAATATATTCATTTTGGCGATGAAGACTTTCTTTATATTATCGGCGATGCGGTGGACCGGGGAGAGGAGCCGATTCCATTGCTTCAATATATTATGGAACGACCGAATATGGAACTTCTTATGGGAAATCACGAGCAGGGTTTTCTGTGGAATGTAGATGTGAATACGAGTGTTCTTTCAGACAGTGAGGTGCGGCGGTTCTGGCTGGAACACGGCGGCCGGGAAACCTACCTTCAATATATGGAGCTTTCGGAAAAGGAACAGAAAGCGGTGGTGGACTATCTCAGGGAACGGCCGATGTATAAGATTCTCGGAAAAAATATTCTCGTCCATGCGGGGGTTTTTACGGAGGGCATCCGTTATCATTCTCTGGAGGAATTGATGAAGCAGCAGAAACCCTTTAAAATGCTGTGGGAGCAGAAGGCATTTTATGGAAAACCGCTGCGGCTGCGGGATTCGGAAGTCCGGGTTTTCTTTGGACATACCTTTTCGCTGATTATCCGGGATGACAGGGGCGAGCCTTTGGATTCAACGGAAATATGGCGGGATGAAAACCGTATTGGCCTGGACTGCGGCTATGCCTTTGGCGGAAAAATGGCGATATACTGTCTGGATGATGACTCCGTCTATTATCTGACAAGCTCCGGCCAGTTCTATCATAGAGTGGAAAATAATTAGAAAAAATACTTGCTTTTTCATACAATATCGTGTAACATAGTTCGAGTACACACAAATGTGTTTGTTGGACGGACATCAGAATAAAGGAGATTTTACAATGGAACAGAAATTAAGAGTGGGAATTCTTGGAGCAACTGGAATGGTCGGACAGAGATTTATTTCTCTTCTTGAAAATCATCCGTGGTATGAAGTTGTCGCTGTTGCAGCAAGCCCGCGTTCCGCAGGAAAAACTTATGAAGAGGCGGTCGGAGGCCGCTGGAAAATGACCACGCCGATGCCGGAGGGCGTTAAAAAGTTAATGGTCATGAATGTAAATGAAGTGGAAAAAGTTGCGTCTGAAGTCGATTTCGTTTTCAGCGCTGTTGATATGACAAAAGAAGAAATCAGGGCGATTGAAGATGCCTATGCAAAGACTGAGACACCGGTAGTCTCCAATAACAGCGCCCATCGCTGGACGCCGGATGTGCCGATGGTTGTGCCGGAAATCAATCCGGAGCATTTTGAAGTTATTGAACATCAGAAAAAACGGCTTGGAACTACCCGCGGTTTTGTTGCCGTAAAGCCAAACTGCTCTATTCAGAGTTATGCGCCGGTGCTCACCGCATGGAAAGAATTTGAGCCGACGGAGGTTATTGCCACAACATATCAGGCAATTTCCGGTGCGGGAAAGACATTTAAGGACTGGCCGGAGATGGAAGGCAATATTATTCCATATATCGGCGGAGAAGAAGAAAAGAGCGAGCAGGAACCGCTGCGTATTTGGGGCAAAGTGGAAGACGGTGTGATTGTGAAGGCAGAAAGTCCTGTGATTACAACCCAGTGTATCCGTGTGCCTATTTTAAACGGACACACAGCCGCTGTATTCGTTAAATTTGCAAAAAAACCGACAAAAGAGGAGCTTATTGAGAAATTAAAGAGCTTCAGCGGTCTGCCTCAGAAATTAAACCTTCCGAGTGCGCCAAAGCAGTTTATCCAGTATCTGGAGGAAGATAATCGTCCGCAGGTTGCGTTGGATGTGGATTATGAGCGGGGTATGGGCGTTTCCGTGGGACGTCTCCGCGAGGATGCAGTCTATGATTATAAGTTTGTCGGACTTTCCCATAATACGATTCGCGGTGCGGCCGGCGGCTCCATTCTTTGTGCCGAATTGCTGACTGCGAAGGGATATATTCAGGCAAAATAAAAAATATAATACGTATTTATTAAGGCTGTCGTGCCATATCCGGATAGATGTCCGGAATGGCAGGGCAGCCTTTTTATATATTGTTAAAGATTAAACGTTTACTTATTAAAATAATACGATAAATTTTATCGGATTAGGCATATTATATGTAAGATATGCATAAAAAAGACATAAAAATATTGCCAATATTGTAGAAAAAATCAAAAGCTGTTGACAGTAGTCAGAGGTGGTTATATACTGAATGTAAAGTAAACGTAAACCTTTACGTACTGAGTGTAAAGTGAATGTAAACCTTTATATTAATAAGAAAAGGGGTGGCAGAATGGAAGGAAAAAAAGTATCGATTGTTGACGTGGCGAGGAAAGCCGGAGTTTCCACTGCCACAGTATCCAGAGTTGTCAATCAGCTTGGCGGCTATTCTAAGGAGACGGAAAAAAAGGTTCTTCAAACAATTAAAGAGTGTGGTTTTCGGCCGAATGTCAGTGCCATTGGACTTCGGACACGGCGGAGCCGCAGCGTGGGCGTTATTGTTCCCGATATAACGAATGAGTTTTTTGCCAAGATTGTGCGCTCCTTGGATGTCTTTTTCGTCAAATATAATTATTCGGTGCTTATCTGTGATTCGCATGAGGACCCGGAGCTGGAGGAACGCCATATTCAGGATATGTTCGATAAAAATGTGGATGGCTTTATATATGTTTCGGGAATGGAAGCAATCAGTCCGCTGGTAAAAAATCCGAGGGTGCCGGTGGTCTTTATCGACCGTGCGCCGAAGGATGCGGAATTTGTTGTTCAGTCGGACAATTATCAGGGGGGCTATCTGGCCGGAAAAGAATTGTGCCAGAAGGGCTGCTCAAGGATATTGATGATTCGGGACTATCGTATGGCTTCTACCATTCAGCAGCGCCGGGATGGATTTTTGAATGTATTGACGGAATATGGCAGAAGCTGTGGCGGCGATTTTGAATTGACGATTTTGCCGGATTATAAACAGGCGAAAGAGAAAGTCAGGGAATTTTTGAGTGAAAAGGGATGCTGTTTTGACGGCATTTTTACGACAAATGATATGATGGCTTTGGGAGCCATGCACGCTTTGGCCGAGGCTGGCTGCAGCGTGCCGGGGCAGGTAAAGATTGTCGGGTTTGATAATGTTTCCCTGTCAGAGTTTTGCAATCCGCCGATGACGACCATTGCCCAGGATACGGAGCAGATGGCCCGGGCCGCCGGAGAGGCATTGCTCAGACTTATCCGCAAAGAACCGATTGAGCAGAAAGAATATGTGGTGCCGGTCCGGCTGGAGGTCAGAAGCACAACGTGAAAAACGGACTTTATTTGAATTGACATAAATCAGAGTAACTCGTAAACGAAGAAAAAGGAGGATTCTATGCAAACATTAGTCAAAATGGAAGGCATTACCAAAGAATTTCCTGGTGTCAAAGCCCTTGACAATATTTCTTTGGAGATTAATGCCGGTGAAGTGCATGTCCTGTTGGGGGAAAATGGTGCAGGGAAATCCACACTAATGAAAATTCTCAGCGGTGTTTATACGCCGACATCGGGAAAAATTACTGTAAAAGGAAAAGAATATTCAAAACTCACACCGCAGGACTCTTACGATTTGGGAATCAGCATTATCTATCAGGAATTGAGTGTTATCAATGAATTATCAATTCTTGAAAATCTGTTTGTCGGAAAATTGCCGACAAAGAAAACGGGAATTATTCCTGTTGTGGATTATGCGAAGATGCGGGAAATTGCCGCGGACGTGCTCGGCAAAGTCGGCGTCCATAGAGACCCTAATCTTTTTGTTGAAAAGATTAGCATATCTGAGAAGCAGCAGGTGGAAATTGCGAAGGCGCTGGCCTCAAAGGCCGATGTGATCATCATGGATGAGCCGACAACTTCCCTGACAACCTCAGAGACAGAACATTTATTTAAGATAATCCGCCAGTTAAAAGCTGAGGGGAAAGGCATCGTCTATATCAGCCATAAGATGAAGGAGATTAAAGAAATCGGCGACAGAGTTACCGTATTGAAGGATGGTACTTATGTTGGAACCCGGAATGTGGCCGATGTGGAGATTGACGATTTGGTAGCCATGATGGTTGGCCGTAAGATTCAGGGAACTTATCTGAATGAAGAATGTCAGGATTTCTCGAAGGAACCGGTATTTTTTGAGGTAAAAAACATTTCCAGAAAGGATAAGAAGGTTAAAAATGTATCTTTCCAGCTCCACAAAGGTGAGATTCTTGGATTTGCCGGATTGGTTGGTTCCGGGCGAAGCGAACTGATGAACGCTATCTTTGGCGCAGAGCCGAAGTCTGAGGGCCAGATTTTCATGGAAGGCAAAGAATTAAAGATTAATAATCCATATGAAGCCATCAAGAGTGGACTTGGTATGGTTACGGAAAACCGTCGTGAAACCGGTTTCCTGGATAATTTTGATATTAAACAGAATATTTCTATTGTGCCGTATATTAAAGAATCTAAAGGCGGCGGCGTGATTGGGTTGGTTAATGATAAAGAAGAATTGAATTATGCGAATCAGCAGTGCGCGGATATCCGTGTAAAGATGCGCGATATTCATCAGAATATTACCGAGTTGTCCGGCGGTAACCAGCAGAAGGTTATTCTGGGCAAATGGCTTGCGGCAGAAAGTAAACTGATTATCTTTGATGAGCCGACGAAGGGTATTGATGTCGGAAGTAAGAGCGAGATTTATGTTCTGATGCGTAAGCTGGCCAATGAAGGCAAAGGTGTATTGGTGGTATCCTCCGAACTTCCGGAATTGCTTTCCGTGTGCGATACCATCGCCGTTTTCCGCGAGGGCGAAATCCGTGGAATTTTCAAAAATTCGGAAGCAACCGAAGAGAAGATTGTAAAAACATCCACAGGTGAATAGAAAAAGGAGATTGAAACGATGAGTGAAAATAATGCAAAGAAAAAAATGTCATTCGGCGAAGCATGGCAGAAATTTGGTACGATAGGTATCTTTGTTTTGTTATTAGTTGTTCTGGCTGTCATTAAGCCGAGCAGTGTATTCAGCGCGAGCAGTGTGCCGCAGATTCTGAAACAGAGTTCAGTTAACATCCTTCTGGCCCTTGGCGAATTTTTCGCGATTCTGATTGCGGGTATTGACCTGTCCGTCGGCTCTGTTGCCGCTCTGACCGGTTTGTTTACCGCAAAGATGATGATTGTCGGAGTTCCTGTACCTCTTGCGCTTATTGCAGGTATTTTGATTGGTACATTTTTCGGTTTTATCAATGGTATGCTTGTTAATAAAACAGGGCTTCATCCGTTTATTATCACACTGGGTACCCAGTCCATTTTCCGAGGCATAACGCTGGTATTATCCAATTCCCGTTCAGTTTACGGATTCCCGTCTTCTTTTACTTCCTTAATGAGCGGGAGTGTTGCAGGTGTTCCGATTCCGGTTATCATTGCTTTGATTGCAGCGATTATTCTTTGGTTTGTGACAACAAAATGTAAGGTTGGACGTAATATTTACGCCTTGGGCGGCAATATCGACGCAGCCTGGTATTCAGGTATTAATGTCAATCTTCATCGCTTGATTGTATTTATGATTTCCGGTACATGTGCCGGTCTGGCCGGCGTGGTACTTCTCGGCCGTGTAGGCGCTGCGGAACCGGCTGCCGCGACAGGTTTTGAAACCTTTGCTATCGCTGCATCCATCATCGGCGGTACAAGCTTTATGGGTGGTAAAGGTAAGATTCCGGGTGTTGTTGTCGGCGGTTTGATTATCGGTTTGATCAACTATGGAATGACAGCTCTGACACTGCCGTCCACCTATCAGCAGATCGTTATGGGCGCGTTGATTATTATCGCTGTAACAATCGATACATTTGTCGGCAGAAAATCATGATAAAATGATTATAACTATATACATCTTTAAGGAGGACAGAATTTATGAAACCATTATTTAATCCATCTTTGATGTGCATGGATTTATTGAATATCAAAGAGCAGATTGAAATTTTAAACGAAAGAGCGGATATGTACCATGTGGATATCATGGACGGGCATTTTGTTAAAAATATTACCTTATCTCCGGATTTTGTGAAGGCCATCAGCAAAGTTGTTAAGATTCCGATGGACTGCCATCTGATGGTAACGGACCCGGATGATTATATTGAGAGTCTGGCAAATGCCGGCGCCGGATATATCTGCCCTCATGCAGAAACGATTAATTCGGATGCCTTCCGTATTATCAATAAGATTCGTGCCAATGGCTGTAAAGTGGGCGTTGTTTTGAATCCGGCCACCCCGTTATCTTATATTCAGCATTATATCCATTTAGTGGATAAGATTACAATTATGAGTGTGGACCCGGGATTTGCGGGCCAGCCGTTTATCCGTGAGATGCTGGATAAGATTGCTGAGGCAAAACGGCTGAAAGAGGAAAAAGGTTATAAGTATATTATCGAAGTTGACGGTTCCTGCAATGCAGGTACATTTAAGGATTTGGCGGCAGCCGGAACAGAATGTTTCATCGTAGGCACATCCGGACTCTTTAATCTGGATGAGGATTTAACCGTTGCATGGGATAAAATGATTGAAAATTTCAATGCCTGTGTGAATGCCTAAAAGCAGAAAGGACGAGCTATGAAGTACGTTATAGGCATTGATATCGGCGGAACGAATCTGAGAATCGGGACGGTGGATTCGGAAGGAAAAATGATAAATTTTGAGAGAAAGTCCAGCGCTTCCCTGGTGGCGGAAAATGCGGTTCAGAATCTTGGAAGAGAGTTGACTTCTTATATCGGAAGATACCAGCTTGAGGGACAGGTTGGCGCCGTATCCGTCGGCGTACCGTCGATTGTCAGCAAAGATAAAAGCTTTATTTATTCAACGCCGAATTTAAAAGGTCTTGAAAATATTGATTTGGGGAACCTGCTGAAAGCCTATGTCAATGTTCCGGTGTTTGTTGACAGGGATGTCAATTATCTTCTGGTCAATGACATTAAGACCCACCATTTGGATGAGGAAAGGGAACGGACAATTCTTGGATTTTATCTTGGAACGGGCTTTGGCAATGCGGTGTATATCAACGGGCAGCTCCATGTGGGTAAGAACGGTGTGGCCGGAGAACTTGGCCATATTCCGATGTATGGCATTGATGAAGTGTGTACCTGCGGCAATGTGGGCTGTTCTGAGACACGCTGCTCCGGCAGATACCTGAGACATCTGGCAGACACCTGTTTCCCGGATACGGATATTTCCGCTGTATTTGAAAAACACGGTGATGACCCGAGAATTCTGGAATATGTGGATACGCTGGCGATACCGATGGCGACGGAGATTAATATTCTGGACCCGGATTATGTGATCATGGCCGGCGGCGTTATGATGATGAAAGATTTTCCTATGGAGCGCCTTATCTGGGCGGTGAAGGAGCGGGCGAGAAAGCCATTCCCATCGGAGAATCTGGAGTTTGTTTTCCCTGAGCATACGCAGGACAGCGGAGTCATCGGAGGAGCCTATGCGGCATTTGATAAATTGGGGAAAATGAAAAAATGATATGGTTCTGCGGAAGCAGTCTATATAAAAAATAAAAAGGAGAGGATTAGAAATGAAGAAGAGAATTGTAGCATTGGGATTAGCAGCTACTATGACAGCAGCTTTACTTGCCGGATGCGGAAACTCCAGCAAAGAGACAAAGGCTGAAACAAAGGCAGAGACAACTGCTGAAAGCACAACAGAAGCAGCAGGCGAGAACACAGCAGAAGGCGACTACAAATATGCTGTTATTCTGAAAACGCAGGCAACTGACTTCTGGACAAAAATGTGGAAGGGCGTTGAAGACAAAGCTGAAGAGATGGGTATTACAGTTGATATCTATTCTGCACAGAATGAAGAGGACTTCGAAGGCCAGGTTGCTATCCTTGAGAAATGTATCAACGACGGCTATGACGGTATTGCTATCGCACCATTGTCCGCATCCAACATGGTTTCCACTGTTGCAGCAGCAACTAAGGCAGAAATTACCATTGTAAATATTGATGAAAAACTGGATATGGAAGAAATGGAAAAACAGGGCGGCGCTGTTGTTGGTTTCGTTACAACAGATAACGTAGCTGTTGGCGCCAAAGGCGCCGGCTATATTGCTGAAAACGTAGAAAAAGGAAGCAAAGTTGCCATTATCGAAGGTAAAGCCGGTAATGCTTCTGGTGAAGACAGAAGAGACGGCGCTAAAAAAGCTTTTGAAGATGCCGGACTTGAAGTTGTAGGAAGTATTCCTGCAGATTGGGACCGTCAGAAAGCATTGGACGCTGCAACAAGCTTTATTCAGCAGAACCCGGACTTAAAGGGTATCTACTGCTGTAACGATACAATGGCTCTCGGCGCATTACAGGCTGTTATCAACGAAAACAAACTGGGAGAAATCTTTGTTGTTGGTACAGACGGCGATACAGAAGCTGTTGATTCCGTAAACAAAGGTGAACTTTCCGCTACAGTTGCTCAGGACCCGGCAGGTATCGGCGCTAAAGGTCTTGAACTGTTAGTTGAAGCTGTACAGGCTGGCAACAAAGGCGAAGTTGGCGTTGTTCCAGATATGACACCAGTTGACTCCGTATTAGTTACAAAAGAATAATCAGGCATATTTTAGGGTTGCGAATGTCTGATTAGATAAAATACGGGAGGGCCGGATTTCCGGCCCTCTTTTCATATGCACAGGGATGTGGTATACTTTATCGTGCGGAGCCTGACGGAGCACGCCCGCCCCGAAGGGGCATGTATTACGGTGTGCCCGTAGGGCATACTTTAACGTACGGAGTAAAAAGTTTATTGGAGGTATCAGATATGAAAGTGGGATTTGGCTGTGACCATGTGGCAGTTGAATTAAAACAGATTTTAATGGAGCATTTAAAAGAAAAGGGTTATGAATGTGTGGATTATGGCGCATACGACCCAAATGTGAAAGTAAATTATCCGGAGCCGGGTTTAAAGGTTGCAGAAGCAATTATGCGCGGTGAAGTTGAAAAAGGTGTTTTAATCTGCGGAACAGGGATTGGCATTTCTCTGGCGGCAAATAAAGTGCCGGGTATCCGCGCCGCCGTATGCAGCGAGCCTTATTCGGCCAAATTAACGGTAGAGCATAACAATGCAAATATTATCGCTATGGGCGCGCGGGTTGTCGGGCCGGAACTGGCAAAGATGATTGTGGATGAATTCTTTGGCGCCGAGTTCCAGGGCGGACGCCATGCGGTGCGCGTGGATATGATTTCGGATATTGAAAAGAAATATGGTGCGCAGTGGCATGAATGATCGTTATTATATCGGTGTGGAAATCGGCGGGACGAAACAGCAGTTAGCTGTCGGACTTTCCGATGGAACCATTTTGGACAGCCGACAGGTAAAGCTTGTTTACCGGAGAGGTGCGGAGGATATTCTGGAATGGCTTTCAGAAAATATTCGGGAATATCTGGAGATGTCGCCTTATGCGGGCTGCGTGGCCGGAATCGGCGTTGGTTTTGGAGGGCCGATAGAGACAGCCACAGGCAGGGTTCTGGCATCACTCCAGGTGCCGGGATGGAAAGATTTTGAGTTAAAACAGTGGTTTGAAAAAGAATTTGGGCTGCCTGTGATTGTGGTGAATGATACGGTCACCGGGGGCTTTGCTGAGCTGTATAAAGGCGCCGGCCGGGACTCGGAAAATCTTTTATATACGAACATAGGAACCGGCATCGGCGGCGGTCTTTATATTCACAGAAAGTATTATGACGGAAGCGGATTCGGGGCATCCTATCTCGGCAACATGCTTGTGCCGGACTGGCGTTCCCTCATTCCGGGAAGTTATACGCGGACTGAGCTGCTCTGTTCAGGGCGCAGTATTGAAAATCGCCTCAGAAGTGAGAGATATATACCAAATATTTCCTCTCTTTCAAAATATTATGATGGGGATATGAGCAGAATCACATGCGCCGACTTGGCAGAAGCGGCCAGGGCCGGCGATATGTTTGCCTGTGTGGAGCTGGACAAGATTGCAGAAAGCTTTTCAATTGCCCTTGCCAATATTCTTGCCGCCCAGGGAGTGGATACGGTCGTTATCGGCGGCGGTGTTGCAAAAATGGGCGATATATTGTTTGACAGAATTCGCCGGTTCACGGATGATTTTGTATTTATAGCCAATAAGGGCCATTATCGTATTTTGCAGAGTGAATTGCTGGATGATGCAGTATTGGTGGGAGCTTTGCTGACAGCTTCCGGAAAATATGCAGAAATTTAATAAACAGGAAAAGGCTGCCGCATGAACAAATATGTGACAGCCTTTTTTGCGGAGACGATGGGATTCGAACCCATGTGCCGGGTAAATCCGACAAACTGATTTCGAGTCAGTCCCGTTATGGCCACTTCGGTACGTCTCCATTCTATGATTCTCTGTATGCAAATCAGAACGTCTGTTATTATACTACATATTCAGAGGTTTTTCAAATAAAATTTATAAAAAGTTCTTCTGTAAAATCAGTTCGCAAATATTTATTTGAAGGCAGTTTTCTTTGATTTAAAGAAAATCAGCAAAAAATCATGTAGACATATGTCGAAGCCTGTCTTCTATGTATTCTTTTTTGAGCATATGATGACAAAAAACGACTGATGTGCTATCATAAAACGGTCAGCGCAGGAGGTGAATTATGGGCCGTATAGATGAGGTATTAAAATCACTGGGGATACGGCGTACATACAAGGGCTATTACTATGTGGCAGATGCGGTGCGATTGGTGATGGAAGATGCATCTCTTCTGTTATATATTTCAAAATCTTTATACCCGGAAATCGCAAGACTTCATAATACGACAATTAATTGTGTTGAGCGAGATATACGAACAGTAGTAAAACGGTGCTGGGGGAGTGAATATGCAGATGTTCTGGAGTCTATGGCGGGTATCCCGCTTTATGAAAGGCCAACGTCCGGCGAGTTTATAGATATATTGTCAGGTTATCTATTATCTAGAAATATCCAATAAAAAAGAAAGTATTTTCTTTGAGGGGAGGAAATACTTTCTTTTTTTTGCAAATTGGAGAAAACGGGGGTGTTATTTCAAAATGGTGACGCCGTCCATCAACTCTGCCTCAAAGGCATTTTGATGGGATGGGGTATAAACGCCGGGAAGTCCGCCGGTGTGAATGAAAATGACAGTTTCCCCTTTTTGAATTTTTCCCTGTTTTACCATATCCCGAAGGGCGGCATAGGCTTTTCCGGTATAACATGGGTCCAGGACAATAGATTCGGAACGGGCCATATCATAAATGGCATCCCGAACAGCCTCGGAAGGAAGATTATAGCCGCCGTAAAGATAATCTGTTGCAATATCAAAATCATCTTCGACGGCATCGAAGTCCAGTTTCCAGGCTTCTTTGATTCGATGGAAATAATCGACGGCATAATTAAAAATATTTTCTTCATAAGGCATAATCTGAACGCCTGTCAGATTCAGCTCCGAGCCGTGGAGGCCGCAGAAAAGGCCCATGTAAGTTCCCATACTTCCGAGGGGAACGACAACGCGGCCGGACTTAAATTCATTTTTTATTTCCTGGGCACATTCGTAATAGCCGAGAGCGCCAATTTCATTGGAACCGCCCATTGGAATAAAGTAGCAGCGTTCCCCCTGGGATTCAAATTTATCGGCAACCCGACTGACAACATCCATCAATGGGGTGCCGTCGTTTTTATGTAAAAATACACAGGCACCGAAAATGCGGTCAAGGAGCATGTTTGAGGTGAGAATGCCTGGATAATCATCCATCGCAACAACAGCGCATTTCATTTGATATTTTGCGGCAACTGCGGCGGTCAGGCGGCCGTGATTTGTTTGGGCTCCGCCGACGGTAATCAGCATGGTTGCGCCTTTTTCTTTAGCATCATAGACAAGATATTCCAGTTTTCTCAGCTTATTTCCCCCGACGCCGAATTCAGTTAAATCATCCCGTTTCATATAAAGCTCAATGCCCAGGCTCTCCGACAGGCTGGAAAGATAACTCACGGGTGTCGGAAGATTCAGAAAGGCTTGTTTTGGATAACCAAACATAAGCATTCACATCCCTTCACAGATAATATTTTGTTATTTCAATTTAGTGTAGGGCTAAATGAGGGAAAAGTCAATGGTTTTACAAGCGGGACTTTTAAGAAAGCGGGATTTGTGTTAAACTGACTTATAGATGTTTAAAATATGATGGAGGTTATTTTTATGTATGATATAGTGATCATAGGCGCAGGTACGGCCGGCCTTTCGGCGGCTATCTACGGTGTGCGCGCAGGAAAAAGTGTACTGGTGCTTGAGGGAGAGAATTACGGCGGACAGATTATTAATTCGCCGGAGGTTGAAAATTATCCCGGAATTGCGAAGATTTCCGGTTTTGAGTTCGCTACAGGCCTGTATGAGCAGGCCCAGAATCTCGGTGCGGCGATTGAATTTGAACCGGTTGTCCGGGTGGAAAAAGAGGGTAAAGATTTTATAGTATATACGGAAGAAAGGGAAATACCATGTCATTCGGTAATTCTGGCGACAGGGGCAAAAAATCGTCCCCTCGGCGTGGAGAAGGAGGAATCCTTTGTCGGAGCAGGGGTTTCCTATTGCGCCACCTGTGACGGGGCGTTTTTCAGGGGCCAGGTGACGGCGGTTGTCGGCGGCGGAAGCACAGCCCTGGAGGATGCAGAGTTTTTGAGCGCCTATTGTGAAAAAGTCTATTTGATTCATCGGAGAGATGAATTCAGAGGCGAGCAGTGGCTGGCAGAAAATCTCCGCAAAAAAGAAAATGTTGAGTTTGTGTTAAATGCGGTAGTTACGGATATTATCGGCGAGGGGAGTGTCCAGGGAATTCGCGTGAAGGATACGAAAACAGGAGAAAGCCGGGAAATTTCTGTTGCCGGTCTTTTTGTGGCTATCGGCCAGATGCCGGACAATAAGGCCTTCGAACCGCTGGTTGAGCTGGATGCCGGCGGTTATATCCAGGCCGGAGAGGATTGCCGGACAAGCAATGACGGCGTTTTTGCCGCGGGCGACTGCCGGACAAAGACAGTGCGTCAGTTGACAACGGCGGCAGCGGACGGGGCTGTTGCCGGATTGGCGGCCTGTGAATATATTAATCGAAATGAATAAATTTTATCTAAAAAACGGGCAGGGGAGAAATATCCCTTGTCCGTTTTTTTTGTTACAAAATCGGTTTTTTCCATTTAATCCGGCAGGCATGGCAGGCGCTTGGCGATGTGGCCGTGCCGCCCTGGGATGTCTCTCTTAAAGAAACCGGCAGTGAGCGGCCGACGCGGTACATAACCTCGATGGCTTCATCAATCGGTACGACACTTTGAATACCGCTCAGGGCGATTTCGGCGCTGATTAAAGCATTGGAAGCGCCCATGGCATTTCGGTTCTGGCATGGAATTTCAACAAGGCCGCCCACCGGGTCGCAGACCAGCCCGAGAATATTAATGAGTGCAAAGGAAGCGGCATCCAGGCATTGGGATGGGGTTCCGCCCATAAGCTGTGTCATAGCCGCTGCGGCCATAGCGCTGGCAGAGCCGACTTCAGCCTGGCATCCGCCTTCAGCGCCGGCGGTAGTTGCATTTCGGGTAATCAGATAGCCGACGGCGGCTGCCGTATAAAGGGCCTGAATAATGACCGCATCTTCCATATTATATTCTTCCTGCGCTGCACAGAGCACGCCCGGAATAACGCCGGAGGAGCCGGCTGTCGGCGCAGCCACGATAAGCCCCATGGAAGCATTGACTTCCAGAACCCCAACGGCGTAAGCAATAGCCTTGGAGACAAGAGGGCCGCATATGTTTTTTCCTGCCTTTCGAAGGGCGTCTATCTGCTTGCTTTCGCCGCCAATCATACCTCCGGTGCTGATTAAGTCTTCTGTTAAAGCCCGATGGATAGCCTGCTTCATAATATCATAGGCCCGCTCCATTTTGCGTGTGACGTCCACCGGGTCCTGCTCCAGATAATTCGTTTCCCGCAAAAACATGGCCTGGGAAATCGGAATATGTTTTTCAGAGCATATTTCAAGCAATTGTTTTCCGTTAATAAAATTCATCAAAATATTCCTCCCCATTTTTAAATTGCCGGTACGATAGTCGCGCTGATAATGGCATCATGACATTCCAGAACAGTGATAATAGAAGGGTTAATCTCAGAATCAACTTCAATGATGGCGTAAGCGTCATCACCTTTGGCTTTGCGGTAAACCTTCATAAAGGCAATATTCAGATCAATACCGCTGCACACGGTTGTGATATAGGCCAGCACACCTTTTTTATCCTTATGATGGACAATCAGCGTGGAATATGCGCCGGAGAGAGCGATATCGACACCATTTAAGCGCCGGATGACGGCGTTTCCCCCACCAATCGATTCGCCCCGAAGTTCAATTGTCCGATTGTTCTCGCAGTGCAGCAAAATGTCCACCGTATTTGGGTGAATATTTTTTTCAGTCGTATTTTCAATGAATTCGTATTTTAACCCGGCTGCATCGGCATATTGAAAAGAATCCCGAATCCGTTCATCATCCGGGAGAAAACCGAGAATGCCGCCGACCAGCGCCCTGTCCGTGCCATGGCCCCGATAAGTCCATGCAAAAGAACCATAGAGGGTAAATGTTACGGAAAGGATTTTTTCCGGCGCCAGCTTTCCGGCCAGATGGGCGATTCGCAGAGCTCCGGCCGTATGGGAACTGGAAGGCCCAATCATATTCGGACCGATAATATCAAACATACTTATATCGTTCATAAAACCTTCTCCTTTTCTATAGTTCTATGATATACTAAAAAAGAAAGATTTAAAAGCGTAATTTGTAATAATCAAAAGACGGAAAACATAGATTGATAATCAGGGGGAATATATGTATCGAAAAACTTTAACAAAACCTCGGAAATGGGACGAAGAGTCGTTGGCGCTGGCTACAAAAGAGGAATTGGTCGCTGATTTGCTGCTGCGGAAATCTCAGCTTCAAAACCGAAAAAAATCCAGACTGCCATGGGACAGGCATCTTTTGAAAAAGGAGATGTACTGGATTGGAGTTGTCAACAGAGAATTGGAGCAGCGCAGAGAATGGATTGTGGAGAGTTGAGGGACTTTCATTTCTGAAAATAAGTGACAGCAGGTATAAAAAATGTTATAATGAATTCAAACATATCTTTTATTCTATTTACACATGATAAACCAGAGGCCGAAGGTTATGGCGGTCATTTCATTCTGGAAATTTTCAATGCAGACAATGTAACATGCTGAGAGGATTCCGGAATAGCGGTGTCCTCTTGGAAAAGAAAGGGAGGACACTTAATGAACGGTGAAACAGAAAAGATTAAGACACAAAACATTAAAAATGAAGATTTGTATTTGAATGCTTTGGTGACTCATAAGGACCGGGTATTTCGAATGGTTTTTAAGGAAAAGCAGGAGTTTCTGGAATTGTATAATGCTATGAATGGAACGTCTTATACGAATCCGGAGGATTTGGAAGTCACGACACTGGAAAACGCGATTTATATGGGATTGAAAAACGATGTATCCTTTTTGTTGTATGACGAGTTGGCTTTATACGAGCATCAGTCTACGGATAATCCCAATATGCCGTTGAGGAATTTGTTTTATGTGGCGGATATTTATTCGAAACTGACGGCTAAAGCAAATTTATACGGTTCAAGGCTTGTTAAGATTCCAGAACCCAAATTTGTTGTATTTTATAATGGAACAGATGAATTGCCGGAGCGCAGTGAGCTTCGGTTGTCGGATGCTTTTGAGAAAAAATCCGAATCTATGGATTTGGAGCTTAAAGTGCTGGTTTTAAATATTAATCCGGGATACAATGAAGAATTGATGGAAAAGTGTAAAAGTTTGAGAGATTATATGATTTTTGTTTCAAGGATTCGAGAATACAGCCAGTATATGGCGTTAAACAAGGCTGTTGAAATATCGATTCAGACATGTATTGATGAGGATATTCTGGCAGAGTTTCTCAGAAAAAACAGGGCGGAGGTGTTAAAAGTGAGTATTTATGAATACAATGAAGCTTTACATATCCAGCAGGAGCGGGAGGCCGCCAGGGAAGATGGTCTGCAGCAAGGAATGCAGCAAGGAATGCAGCGCGGCGCACTTTTAGAGCGAATCGGGAAGATTCGGAGGAAGTCGGAAAAGGGCTTGCCGGCGGGAGATATTGCGGATATGCTGGAAGAAGAATCAGCCTTTGTTGAAAGGGTTCTGCAAATATTCAGAGAACAGCCGGATATGGATGCTGAGAAAGCATGCGATATTTTAATACGTGGCATTTGATATAAGACAGGGTGGCATGGATGTTACAATTCATGGCCACCCTGTTGTTTTCTGATAAAAAATTTATTATACTAAAATTAGTCAGAATATTATTGACTTGATTCATATTGCAAAGGAGGAAGGCTATGGAAAGTAAAAAAAGGGCGGTTACTGTTTTTTATATTATTTTGTTAATTGTTTGTGCCGGAATGCTATGCTATGCAGATACATTCGCCATACAAATGAGGGGGATGGTAGAGAAGACATATGAGTCCGTTAAATATGGCGTATATGAAATTCTTTACCAGAGTGTTCTTGCACTGCTCATTTGTCTGAACCATTTTATGGGGCGCTTTGTAAAGGTAAAGATATATGTTGCCTGCTCGGCGGCGATGATAATTTTATTGGTGTTTTTGCTGTATATAAATCTGTTTCATTTTGTCTTTAAATTTTTGATTGTTATTTCCATTGTTTTTGTTGCAGAATTTGTTTTCGGGATGGTGGAAAGAAAAATGAACTTGTGAGGGGTGGCTGGATGAGTATTATTGATTACATAAGCAGGTATTTTATATTATATCAAGTGTTTATTCTTGGGCTTATATGCAGACAATGGTATTATCATTTTGGCAATGAGGCACGGTCCGGGCAGACAATATATAAGATTCGAAAACCCAGACAGGTTATAGCCGTAAACGCCGGACTTTATGTCGTGCTGCTTCTGCTGTGTATTTATGGCATTTGGATAGGCAGAACAAAAGAAAGTACATATTTTTTTATCTTGCTTTTTGCAGAGCTTGTTGTTGGATTTCTTATAGATTGTCTCCCTCAGCGGATTTGTGAAAATGGAATTCGGACATATCAGGGATTTGTTCCATGGCCATCCATATATAAAATTCGGGATTCGGGGAAAAAGCATGTTATAATGATACTTTATCGCGCGGAGCCTGACGAAGCGCGCCCATGCGGAGCATCTGACATACGGGATGCCCGAAAGGGTATAGATATTCATGGAAAGAAGAGAAGTAAAAAAATTTATTGCCGGCCGGAGGAGAAGGAGCAGCTGGAAAAATTTATTTTGGAGAAGGCTGAGACTCAGCAAAGAGCAGGAACTTCGGTGTTGGGACAGGGAAAATCAGAGGTGAACGAGTTATGAAGAAGAAACGTATCATTTGTTTTGGAGATTCAAATACATGGGGGTATAATCCGGTGACAGGCGGGCGGTATGACGAAAATACCCGGTGGCCGATGCGGATGCAGCAGATTTTAGGCGATGGATATCAGATTATCGAGGAAGGCCAGAATGGCCGGACTATCTGTTGTGAGGACCCGTGGGAATGGGGGAATAAAAAAGGAATGGATTATGTTCTGCCGATGGTGGAAAGCCATGTGCCTTTCGACATGCTGATTATTATGCTGGGTTCCAATGAACTGAAGAAAAAGTTCCATCTTCCGGCGGGAGATATCGCCGGAGGGCTTCAAAATATGATGATGAAGCTGACAAGTTTTTTGAAATATAAATGCAATCAGCCGGATACCAGAATTCTCATTGTGTCGCCGGTACATGTAGGCGAGGGAATAGAAACATCGCCCTTTGCTGAATTTTTTGAAGGCAGGGAAGCCGTGGAGAACTCAAAGCGGATGGCCTACTGGTATAAATTGGTAGCCGACCAGTTTGAATGTGAATTTTTTGATGCGGCGGCTGTGGCGGAGCCGGGAGAAGCCGACAGTATACATATGATGGAAGAGGGGCATTTAAAGCTGGCGGAAGCTCTGGCCGGAAAGGTCAGAGAGATAATAAATGGATAAAATAAAAGGGATTCTCTGGTTAATTGGTGACCATTGAATCCCTTTTTGCGGTTTATTTTACCGGTTGGATATCTGAAATATCCGGTGCGATCATCATCGAATAGTTTGTATGATAGATGACGAACCCCGGCTTTCCTGAATTTGGTTTTTTGACATGTTTGCGCTGAATGTAGTCAATCTCCACCTTTTCGCTGGAGCGGTTTTTGGAATAGTATGCAGCCAGACGGGCGGCTTCCTCAAATGTGCGGTCAGGCAGTTCATCGCCGCCGGTTTTGACAACAACATGGGAGCCGGGAATCCCTTTGGCATGGAACCACCAGTCACCGCCGTTGGCAAACTTAAATGTCAGTTCTTCATTTTGAAGATTATTTTTTCCGACATAAATGTCATATCCGTCGGAGGAAATGTAATGGAGCGGCTGGCTTGTCAGCTTTTGCTTTTTTGCATTTTTCCCGCTGGTATGGCGCTTCACATAGCCGGCCTGAATCAGCTCTTCTTTAATCTGGGCCAAATCGCCTTCAGTCTGGGCCAAATCCAGCGCTGTGCTGATGGAATCCAGATGTTCCATTTCTTCGCGGGTTTCCTCAGTCAGAGTGGACAGGGCCTCGAAGGTGCGTTTTAATTTGCCGTACCGCTCAAAATATTTTTTGGCATTTTCCTGAGGAGAGAGCTGTGAATCCAGAGGCACGGTGATTTCCTTGTTTGTGTAGTAGTTCAGGCAGGTCAGGCTTTTGGCTCCTTCCTCAAGGCCATAACCGTAGGTGTTGAGCATTTCCCCGTAGATTTTATATTTTTCCCGTTTTTCCGTATCTTTTAACTGTTTTAACTGTAAATCATATTTTTTCCGGGTGCGGTCCAGGGCCGTACTCACCACGTGGCGCAGGTCATGGGATTTTTGCCGAATCCGGGTGGAGGCATTTTTCTCTGCATAGTAGCTGCGGAGTACTGTGGAAATCGAATCAAAATTCCGGCTTTCACAATCATTGTAACAGGTTAAAGGCAGAGCGGAAAATTCTGCCGGCTCTTTGCCGCGGTAGATGATGACCGGCGTGAAACGGTGATTTTCCACATCCTCCATTAAACGGCTGAAAACGCCAAACAGGTGAAGTTTTTCGACATTCGATAATCCGCTGGTGCTTATCCCTGAATCAATGGAAGCCCGGAAACAGATTTCCTCGGCAATCAACGGACTGATTCCAGTCAGGCTTGTATAGATGGCCTTGCCGACGGGCAGGGGTTTTGACAGCACCTTTTCCATAAAATCCTCGGCCCCGATGGACGTTGGATTCATCTTCAACATGGTATTCGGAATAAAATAACTCCGGCCCGGGAGAACTTCCCGGACAGAACTGACATTGAGGGAAATATGCTTGATGCTGTCGATAATGGTGCCGTCCGGCTGACAGAATATAATATTGCTGTGTTTGCCCATCAGTTCCACAATCAAAAATTTTGTACACAAGTCGCCAAGTTCATTTAAGTGTTCAATCTCGAATTTTATAATACGTTCCATTTCCGGCTGGATAATAGAAACGATGCGGCCGCCGCTGATATGTTTTCTTAAAAGCATACAGAAGTTTGGGGCTGCCATCGGATTTGTCCCCGTGTCCTCAGTCAGATAGGCCAGAGGCAGGGAAGGGCAGAGAGCAGCAGGCGGTAGTTATTCCGGTTATTTTTGACAGTCAGAACAATCGCGTCATTTTCCGGCTGATATATTTTATTGATGCGGCCATTGGTGAGCCGTTCATTCAGTTCCCATACAAGGCTGGAAATTACAATTCCGTCAAAAGCCATAGGTATTCTCCTCACTTGAAATTAGAATAAATCAAGTATAACAAATATTAAAAATTTCTACAAGAGATGGGGAGAGAAACTATTGACGGTATTTTTTATTTGAATTATAATAAATTGATATGGTTATACAATAGCCTAACTATGGAAAGAGATAACCATACTTTACAAATTTACTTGATAGATGGGAGAACCATGCGATGTTGAAAAGTATGACAGGTTTCGGCAGAAGCGAAATCGCAAATGAACGACAGAAGATTACCGTTGAGATGAAGGCAGTCAATCACCGTTATTGTGATATTAATGTGAAGATGCCTAAAAAACTGAGCATTTTTGAAGCGGCCATTCGGAATCTTCTGAAAAAATATATCCAGCGCGGAAAGGTGGATGTGTTTATCACTTATGAGGACTATACGGAGAATAATATGGTCCTCAAATATAATGAAGAACTGGCAGCGGAATATGTCCGTGTTCTGCAGCAGATGAGCGACCAGTTCGGCATTGAAAATGATGTACGGGTGTCGGCTTTATCCCGTTACCCGGATGTGCTGACACTGGAAGAGCAGAGTATTGATGCGGATGAGCTTTGGAGTGTTTTGGAAGAATCGCTTCATAAGGCCAGCGAGCAGTTTGTGGAAACCCGTCTGGCTGAGGGTGAAAATCTGAAAAATGACTTAATCGGCAAATTGGACGGAATGCTTGAGGATGTGGACTTCATCGAGACACGTTCGCCGGAGATTCTGGCAGAGCATCGCCAGCGCCTGGAGGCTAAGGTCAAGGAACTTCTCGGAGATTCCACCATTGATGAGAGCCGTATTGTGACGGAGACAACCATCTTTGCAGATAAGATTTGTGTGGATGAAGAGATTGTACGCCTGCGCAGCCATATCACAAGCACACGCAATGCGCTGCTGGAAGGCGGAAGCATTGGAAGAAAGCTGGATTTCATTGCCCAGGAGATGAACCGGGAAGCAAATACCATTTTATCCAAGGCGAATGATCTGGAGGTTGCAAATCGGGCCATCAATTTAAAGACAGAGATTGAAAAAGTCAGAGAACAGATACAAAATATTGAATAAGCCTGAACAGGAGAGATGATTTTTGGGAAAGCTTATGAATATAGGATTCGGGAATGTGGTGAATACAAGCAAGGTTGTCGCCATTATTAATCCGGATTCTGCGCCGATTAAGCGCATGATACAAAATGCCAAGGACGCGGGGATGGCGATTGACGCCACCCAGGGGCGCCGAACAAAAGCAGTGATTGTTATGGAAAATAATGAACTGGTGCTTTCGGCTTTGCAGCCGGAAACCCTGACCGGGCGTTTTGCCGGTAAAGTTATAAATAAGGATGAGGAAGATGAATAATCAGAGAGGAATCCTGGCGGTTATTTCCGGATTTTCCGGCGCCGGTAAAGGAACAGTTGTTAAAGAACTTCTCAGCGCACATGCTCAGGAATATTGCCTGTCTGTTTCCGCAACAACCCGCAGTCCGCGGGAAGGGGAAGTGGATGGCAAACATTACTTCTTTTTGGATAAAGCCGATTTTGAGCGGCGTATCGGTGAAGGACGATTTTTAGAGTATGCCTGCTATGTCGATAATTATTATGGAACTCCGAAGGATTTTGTGTATGACAAGCTGAATCAGGGGATTTCCGTTATATTGGAGATTGAGATACAGGGCGCTTTGAAAGTTAAAGAGCGTCACCCGGAAGCGGTGTTGATTTTTGTGACGCCGCCGACGGTTGAGGAACTTGAGGCACGACTTCGGGGCCGGGGAACGGAGACGGAAGATGTTATTTTATCCCGTCTGGCCAGAGCGGCGGAAGAAGTTGAATATATGAATAAATATGATTATATTGTTCTCAATGAAAACGGAAAGATTGCTGAATGTGCAGAAATGATTCATCGAATCATTGAGAGTGAAAAACGGAAAACGGTTTATGGCGGGGAGCTGATAGAAAGTCTCAGAGAGGGCCTTGCCGCATATAAGAAGGGAGAATAATTTATGTTACATCCATCATATTCAGATTTAATAGAAGTTGTCAACAGCGGTGTGGAAGAGGGCGAAGCACCGGTAGTGCAGAGCCGTTATTCAATTGTTATAGCAACAGCAAAACGGGCCAGACAGTTGATTTCCGGCGCCGAACCTCTGGTGGAAGATGCGGAAGGCAAAAAACCATTGTCCATTGCTGTTGAAGAACTGTATTCCGGCGATATCAAAATTCTCGGTGAGGATGAGGAAATCGGTGAGGATATGCTGGACTTAGCAGATGAAGAAGAGGACGAGGCATCTGAATCCTCCGGGGAGGAAGCTGAAGAAACAGTCAGCGAAAATGAGGAAGAACCAGAAGCATAAATTCGAATTAAATTTACAATTCGTATTGTTATATGACGAGAAATTCATTATAATTTAGTTGTACTGCAGAAAATAGAGATATGGGGAATTTTGTATGGAAGACAATAAGTTGTTGTTTACAAAAAAACTGGAAGAACTGGTTTCCAATGCTAAAAAGAAGAAGAATGTTCTGGAATATCAGGAAGTGATGGACGCGTTCAGCAGCATGGCTTTGGATGCGGACCAAAGTGAGCAGATTTTCGACTATCTGGAAAGCAAGGGAATCGATGTCCTCAGGGTCAGTAATGACGACAGCGATGCGGAGTTTCTTTTAGATGATGACGATGAGGTACGTGTGGATGATACGGATTTATCTGTGCCGGATGGCGTTAATATTGAGGACCCGGTGCGTCAATATCTGAAAGAGATTGGTAATATTCAACTGCTGTCCGCAGAGGAAGAGGCAGAATTGGCACGCCGGATGGGCGAGGGTGATGAGGAGGCCAAAAAACATTTGACTGAGGCTAATCTGCGCCTTGTTGTGAGCATTGCCAAACGCTATGTGGGCCGGGGAATGAGTTTCCTGGATTTGATACAGGAAGGAAATATCGGACTGATGAAAGCGGTTGATAAGTTTGATTATACCAAGGGTTATAAGTTCAGTACCTATGCAACCTGGTGGATTCGTCAGGCGATTACCAGGGGACTGGCCGATTATTCCAGAACCATTCGTATCCCGGTACATATGGTAGAAACCATTAATAAAACAATTCGGGTATCCCGTAAATTACTGGCTGAGTACGGCCGGGAACCGACTTCGGAGGAGATTGCGAAGGTTATGGGAGTTCCGGTGGAAAAGGTGGATGATATCCTGAAGATTTCCAAAGAGCCGGTATCTATGGATACGCCGATTGGTGAGGAAGAAGACAGCCATCTGGGCGATTTCATTGAAGATAAATCGACCCTTCAGCCGGAACAGCATGCAGCGGATGAGATGCTGAAGGAGGAGCTGGAGGTCGCGCTTCAGTCATTAACCGAGAGAGAACAGAAGGTCATCCGTTTGAGATTTGGCCTTGAAGATGGAAAGGCAAGAACTTTGGAGGAAGTTGGTCAGGAGTTTTCTGTGACTCGCGAGCGTATTCGCCAGATTGAGGCGAAAGCGCTTCGTAAACTTCGTCATCCTCAGAGAAGCAAGAAGTTAAAAGATTTTCTTGCGTGATATAAATTATAAAGAACTGTGGGATACCGGAGATGCCTGCTTTTGGAGCGGGACCATCTGCGGTATTCTTGTTCAACAGAGTATACTGGAGGTACGGAGTTGAAATACGCAGATATTATTGTGGATATATCGCTGGAAGCATTGAATCGGGTATTTCAGTATATTGTACCGGAAATATTGGAGCCGGAGGTTCAGATTGGCAGCCAGGTGATGGTCCCCTTTGGCAATGGAAACCGGATTATTAAGGGTTTTGTCATCGGATTTTCTGAAAAACCGGAGTATGCGCCGGATAAATTAAAAGAGATACAGAGTATTCAGAAGGGCTCTATGGTGGTCGAATCCCAGATGATTTGTCTGGCAGACTGGATGAGCCGGATGTATGGATGTACGCGGATTCAGTCTTTAAAGACGGTGCTGAATGTCCGGCGGAAGATTCAGGGAGGAACAAAAAAAATATATTTTCTGGCGGTATCCCGGGCGGAAGCCGAGGTGGAGATGAAAAAACTTGCGGTTCAGCCAAGATTTGCCGCCAGGGCGGCGCTGCTTGCCCTGTTTCTGGATGACCGGGAAGGAAAAGGGATTTCGGAGGATACTTTGAAAAAAAAGGTACCTTCTCCGGCGAACGGGTTGCGAACCCTGATAAAGCATGGATGGATTGATGTTCGGGAAGCTTCGGATTACCGGATTCCTTTTTCAGGGGTGGAGGACGGAAAACGGGTCCGGCTCAGCCGGGAACAGCAGAAAGCGGTGGAGGATATCTGTGAGGATGAGCGGATGGTTCATCTCCTGTATGGCGTCACGGGAAGCGGAAAGACGGAAGTCTATATGCAGCTAATCGAGCGGACGCTGATGTCGGGGCGGCAGGCGATTGTACTGATTCCGGAAATATCCCTGACTTATCAGAATATCGGGCGTTTCCGCCGGAGATTCGGGCGGCGTGTTTCTGTCATGAATTCTAAAATGTCGGAAGGCGAGCGCTATGACCAGTATATCCGGGCAAAAAATGGGGAGATTGATATTATGATTGGCCCCCGCTCCGCATTGTTTACGCCCTTTTCAAATTTAGGGCTGATCATTATCGATGAGGCGCAGGACGGCGCTTATAAAAGTGATACAACGCCAAAATATCATGCGGTGGATGTGGCTGTCGAGCGTATGCGGATGTGCGACGGGAAGGTGGTGCTTGGCTCGGCCACACCTTCGGTTGTCGCCTATGACCGGGCAGTGCGGGGGATTTACGGCCTGCATGTGCTCAAAAAGCGAATGGCCGGGGGAGCGGCGATGGCTGAAACCTGTGTCGTTGATTTGAGAAATGAACTGAAACAGAAAAATTATTCTATTTTCAGCCGGAAGCTCCAGAGTGAGATGGAGGCGCGGCTGGAAAAAAAGGAACAGATTTTGCTGTTTTTGAATCGCCGGGGATATGCCGGTTTTATATCCTGCCGAAGCTGCGGCCATGTGATTCGGTGTCCGCACTGTGATATTTCCATGACACTGCACAAGGCGGAAGGCAATATTCTAAAATGCCATTATTGTGGATTGACTCTGCCTTTGCCGGAAAATTGCCCGGAATGTGGCTCCAGATATATCGGGGCCTTTGGCATGGGAACTCAAAAGGTAGTGGAGATGTTGGAAAAACGTTTTCCGCAGGCGCGGATTCTCCGGGCGGACCGGGATTCAATGCGCCGGAAAAACAGTTCCATGGAGGTTTTTCAGGCTTTTTCGAGGGGTGAGGCGGACATTCTTGTCGGCACTCAGATGATCGTCAAAGGCCATGATTTCCCAAATGTAACGCTGGTGGGCGTTCTTTCTGCGGATATTTCCCTGTATGTGGACAATTATCGGGCGGCGGAGCGCACCTTCAGCCTGCTGACCCAGGTGGTAGGCCGTGCGGGCCGGGGCGGGAAAACCGGCCGG